>NZ_BAABJE010000003.1:0-1285 GCF_039543145.1 Lysobacter hankyongensis
CAGCAGGAAATCGACCTTGCCACGCGAGGTGGCGGAGCGGACCCGACCGTTGATCTGCAGCAGCGCATGCGCCTCGTCCCAGAGCGCGTTGTCGATGATCGCCGGGTGGGTGCTCTCGACGTACTCGCCGCGATGCTTGAGTTCGCCCAGATAAGTCCTGCAATGGAGCATGCCGTGGATGGAACTCTTGTCGTGCAGCTTGCCGGGCCGCACCGTGCCCACCTTCGTCGTCCACGTCTTGTTGCACCAGCCGCGCGCCCTCGCCTCCTGCACGACCTTCAGGATCGAGCCCAACTCGACGAAGCGGCGGAAGATCGTCCGGACCTGTTCGGCCTCCTCCTCGTTTACCACCAGCCGGCGATCTACGACATCGTACCCAAGCGGGCAGATGCCATGCATCCACAGCCCCTTCTTCTTGCTGGCGGCGAACTTGTCGCGGATGCGCTCGGCGGTCAGTTCTCGCTCGAACTGTGCGAACGCGAGGAGGATGTTCAGCATCATCCGCCCCATCGCGTCCGTGGTGTTGATCTGCTGCGTGACGGACACGAAGGTCGTGCCGTACTCCTCGAAGACCTTGACCAGTTCGGCAAAGTCGAACAGCGATCGCGTCAAACGGTCGATCTTGTAGACCACGACGATGTCGATCTGGCCTGCGCGGATGTCTTCCATGAGGCGCTGTAGCGCGGGACGCAGCAGCGTGCCGCCGGAGAAGCCGCCGTCGTCATAATCGCCCGCGACCGGGATCCAGCCCTCCATCCGGCGACTGGCGATGAATGCGGCTCCGGCATCACGCTGGGCGTCGATCGAGGTGTATTCCGCGTCGAGTCCTTCATCGGTGGATTTGCGGGTGTAAACCGCGCAGCGCAGGCGCTTGGTTGGTACAGTGCTCATCGGCGACCTGCCTTGCGCAATCCGAAGAAAGCTGGCCCGCTCCATCGTGTGCCGGTGATCTCGCGAGCGATCATCGACAGGCTGGGATAGCGCTTGCCTGCGTACTCGAATTCATCATCGGGCAGGACCCGGACCCGATGTTCGACGCCGGCATAGATACGGATCAGCTCAGTACCTGCAATCGGCGTCGCGCCGGTCTTCTGACGCTTCAACGTGCCGGTCGCAACCAGTTCGTCGATGCGCCGCTGGTTATGTTCGAGCACGCCACGGTCGGCCTTGGCGAACTCGATCTCCTGCCAGCGATAGGCGATACGCTTCTCGACGAAGCGGCGATTGGAGATAGGCGGCTCGTCGCCGAAGAGGCGATGCCACTCCTTCTTGATTTCCGGCCACG
>NZ_BAABJE010000004.1:0-2205 GCF_039543145.1 Lysobacter hankyongensis
CGCATGAAGCCCTGACGCGTACCGAGACCGGCGCTCTTGCCGACGGCGAGCGCGCGATTGGTATTCAGGCGCGGACGACCGGCCGGGATTTCGGAGGCGAGGCCGTCGACCTTGCGGCCGAACAGGGTGCGCAGGTTGCCACTCTCGTCCTCGTTGACGATCACGTGTTCGCCGAAGATCGGCAGACCGCGGAAGGTCTGCTGATAGCGGTGATTGCGCACGCCGAGGCTGGTCTTGCGATCCAGCAGGAACAGGCGCGAGTCGGCGTCCAGGCCGAGCGCGCGCGCGTGGCGGGTGTGCACCATGTCGGCGCTGCCATCGGCCGCGATCGACGCATTGGCCCGCTTCGCGCTGGCCATGTCGTTGCGATGCAGATCGGACCGGGTCGCCGCGGAGGCACCGGTGGCGAACAACGCCAGCGCGGTCGCACTGGCCAGGACATTCAGATAACCGTATCGATTCACAACTTCTCTCCCTGATGATGCGATGTGAGTTGGAAAGCCGTACTGCACGTTGATGTAGCCGCACTTCCTGGTGAAACCCTGCATGCGGTTGCCCCCGCATTCCGCCGGCACACGCGCTTCCCGGCCCGGCCGGGCCCGGAGGCGCCGGTCGGCGAAAGGCATGCCCCTGCGGCGTCGCCCTGCTCAGCCCCCTGACGGGCGACTGAATGGACCCTAAGCGGAACTGACGCTTTGCGTCAACTGTTGACCCTCTCAGACGTGCGTCTGTCGTGCCACACGGAGCATGCCGTCAAGGAAATCGCGATTTCTCCGGCCAAAGACGTGACCGAATTCACGTTCGTACGCAGATGATGAACGCATGAATACGTATTCTTGTGCGGCGCAGCATGCTTCCGCGCCACGACCGGACCCGGACCGGAATCGCCCATGCGAGCGCGCGAGCGCAAAACCGGCGTCATCGGTCAGTCTTCCGCGCACCGAAAAAAAGCCCCGGCTTGCGCCGGGGCCTGTTTCGCTCGTCCGCGGAACGATGCCGCGCCGCGGGCGGGTACGCCGGACGCCCTGTTACGGCGTACGCGTCGCCTTCAGGGTCGCACCCGAGAACGCCGCATAGGCGTACGCACGGATGTTGTACGTGCCACCCACGGTCGGGTTGTTGATGGTGCAGGTTTCGGTGTTCGTGCTGCCGTTGGAACGGCAGGTGTAGCTCGCCGTGGTCGGAACGGCATTGAGGCGCACGTACAGATCCGCATCGCCGCTGCCGCCCGAGGTGGTCACGACCAGCTTCGTCGTACCGCTCGGGATGGTCACGGTGTAATTGCTGGAGTATGCGCTCTTCGCGACCGCGGGCAGGGCCACGTTGAGGACCACCGTGCCGGTACCGCCACCACCGCCGCCGCAGGCCACCCCCACCGCACTGAACGCGGCGGTGACGTTGGCGACGGTGTAGCCCAGATCCGTGGCCGCGGTCTGCACGCCGCAGGCGCCCTGGTTGAAGTCGGTGCTCGCGGTCCAGTACAGGTCATTGGCGCGCGCGAAGACCTGGAACGCCTTCTGCGTGTTCCAGCCGGCCGTCGTCGCCAGGGTGTAGAACGCCTTGTTGTACACGCCCGACGAGTAATGCACGTCCATGCCGGCGGTGTAGTTCGCGGCGTTGCCGATCGAACGACCGTCCTGCGGCGGGTTGGCCATGTAGCGCAGCGCGCCGGTCGCCTTGAAGATGTCGGCGCCGACGAGGAAGTCGTTGGTGCCCTTCATGTAGTACTCGGCCGCTTCGCCGGCGATGTCGGAATACGCTTCGTTGATGCCGCCCGACTGGCCCGAATAGGTCAGGTTCGAGTTCTGCGAAGTGAAACCGTGCGAGACCTCGTGCGAGGCCACGTCGAGGCTGACCAGCGGGTAGAACGTGCTGGCACCGTCGCCGAAGGTCATCGCCGAGCCGTCCCAGTACGCGTTCTCGTAACTGGAGCTGTAGTGCACCTTCATCACCAGCTGGAACGTCAGCGGCGCCTTGCCGATGTAGGCGTTGTACATGTTGAAGATGACGCTGCCGAAGTAATGCGCATCGTTCAGCGGCGAATACGCGCCGTTGATGGTCTTCACGGTGTTGCGCGGGCAGGTGTACGAGAACGCCGTGCTGCCGGACGTGCCACCGTTGAGGTTCACGGTCTTCACGTTGGTGTTGTTCATCGTGCACGTGGTGCCCGACTGGGTCACGTCCAACTTGCCGTAGTTGGTGCCG
>NZ_BAABJE010000005.1:0-472618 GCF_039543145.1 Lysobacter hankyongensis
CCCGATACCATCACCACAGGACTCACCGCTTGAGTGGCTACAAAATCCGTACGCAGGTCACCTGAGTTAAGCCGCGCCGAACGCGGCAGTAGGGAAGCCAGTATTGCCCGCACTCCGGCAAGTTTCAACGGAGCCGAGATACGGCGTCGGCTTGAACGACGAGTTAGGCGCGAAGGAAGCCGGCGAGGGTGAAGTCCTTGCGAACGGGACGAAAGACCAAAGCCCGGATGCCTGAGCGCGCTATGCGAACTGTCCGCCGACCGCCACCGAAGCGACCGCGTCTGGGGCGAAGATGCCGGCCGAATGCCGACCAGTGTTTCCGAAGCCGAGGACCGCAATGCATACGACGCTTGAGCGCGCCTGGTGAACTTGGCCGAAGCGTCAACGCGCCGAGACCGTATCCGAAGAGCCATGCTGACCGAAGCCAGAGAGCCGCAGCCGCGTGCAACGCAACTGAAGAATGCTTGTGACCGCCTAACGCCTGAGTTAAGCCGCGCCGAACGCGGCAGTTGGGAGCCAGTATTGCCCGCACTCCGGCAAGTTTCAACGGAGCCGAGATACGGCGTCGGCTTGAACGACGAGTTAGGCGCGAAGGAAGCCGGCGAAGGTGAAGCCATGGCGAACGGGACGAAAGACCGAAGACCGGAAACATGAGCGCGCCAGGCGAACTGTCCGCCGGCCGTCACCGAAGTGACCGCGTCTGGGGCGAACGTGCCGACCCTCAGCCGACCAGTGTTTACGAAGCCGAGGACCGCAACGCATGTGATGCTTGAGCGCGCTAGACCAAATTGACCGAAGCGGCAACGAGCCGAGAGCGTGTCCGAAGAGCGATGCTGACCGAAGCCCCTGTGTTGCAGCTGCGAGCAATAAAACTACAGAATGCGTTCCAACGCCTAACGCCTGAGTTAAGCCGCGCCGACCGCGGCAGACGGGAGCCAGTATTGCGCGGGCGCAAGCGAGTTTCAACGAAGCCACGATACGGCGTCGGCTTGAACGAGTGGTTAGGCGCGAAGGAAGCCGGCGAGCGTGAAGCCATTGCGAACAGGCCGAAAACCGAAGACCGGATGCCCGAGCGCGCCCCGCGAACTGTCAGCCGGTCATCACCGAAGTGATTGTCTCTGGGGCGAACGTGCCGACCGTCAGCCGACCAGAGTTTCCGAAGCCGATAACCGCAAAGCAGTTGACGCTTGAGCGCGCATGACAAGCTTGACCGAAGCAGAAACAGGTCGAGAACCTGTCCGAAGAGCAATGCCAACCGAAGTCGATGAGTCACAGCCGCGATCAACACAACTACATAACGCTTTTGACCGCCTAACGCCTGAGTTAAGCCGCCCCGTGGCGGGGCGGCGGACACGTGCAAGCGTAGCGCATAGCACGTGGCCGACGCCACGACATGGGGTCGGCTTGAACGAATTGTTAGCGCCCATTGCGGAGTGTCCAGCGGTGAAAGAAATTTCCAGTAGCTCCCATTAACATTAATACTGACAAAAAGAAATATAGAGAGAAAATACACCAAAAAATAAGTGTATTGCTAATTGAAATTTGAACGCCACGGGGAAATACAAGAATACCTGTGTCAATACCGCGAGACATACCAATGATGCTAATAATTGCAAGGGATGTGAAAAAAGCACAGGACAAGAGTGATACACCAATTCCAGCAGTCGGTTTTTCGATCATCTTTGCACGGCCTGTTTTCACTCGCCACGCTCCATAGAGCAATAGTAAGGCGGTAGTACCAACAGATGCCAATGAAATTACAATTAACGAGAAACTAATCATGGGCGCTAACGCCTGAGTTAAGCCGCCCCGCAGCGGGGCGGCGGACGCGTGCTAGCGTAGCGTATGCACGTGGCCGCTGCCACGATGCGGGGTCGGCTTGAACGAATTGTTAGGTGCCGCGCTCCATGTAACCGTCCACGTAGCCTGACACAAACCCAAGAGCGAATATCAACAGGCCGATGTGGGCAAGGGCTTGAAGTCCGTACGCCCACTTGAACCCGCGGTACATCCACACGCGCTTTTTCTCCTCGCTGAGCAATTGCATGAGGTCATTGCGATTACACGTGTTAGTTATGTTCATCTCGTAAACAAGCGCGTAGATGAGCAACGCGATTAGATAGTGAAGAAAAACTTTGTACTGTGATGTGGCATGAAATATAGCGTCTCCTTCAATTTTGAAGAAAGACACAATTGCTGCAACGGCGGCAATCATGGCTAAGTCAAATTTGAAATAGAAGATGCAGCTCTCTCTCCATCGAGCGAGCGCCTCGATAAACATGCTTGGTTCACTGCGATCTTCCATAGGTACCTAACGCCTGAATTAAGCCGCGCCGCGAAGCGGCGTCGGCTTGAATGAATTGTTAGGCCTCAGTGTCATTGCAAGAAATGGACTTGAGACCGGCTTTGTGAAGGGCCGTGTTTGCGCGGAACCGAATGCGCCCACAGCGCTCCCTGGTTTCATTTGGCATGGAATCGGCGCAAGCGCAATTGGATGCCAGCCAGCGAAGATCTTCTACGTCCAACCAGAGAGCGACGCGGCCAAGCCCCATCTCGTGAGATGGATCAGTGGACTGCACAGATCTTGGGATGTCTGTCATGAGGCCTAACGCCTGAGTTAAGCCGCCCCGCAGCGGGGCGGCGGACGCGTGCTAGCGTAGCGTAGGCACGTGGCCGATGCCACGATGCGGGGTCGGCTTGAACGAATTGTTAGGCACCCGACCCGCGGAGGCTGAATACCCCAAGGAGAACCCCGATGACGCCGAGCATGACGCTAATGAGTCCGAGCCAGGCCGCTACGCGAACAACAACTTGAGGGTGATGTGTACATGCCATGAAACGCCCCCAATGACCATTGGCCGGCTTGACAGTGATCTGGGCAGTAGACTGCTTGGCAAGGTTGCCGAGCTTAGACCGGTACCAACCATTCATGACAATTGAACTGGCGGGGGATGTGATGCTTATGCGGTGCGGTTTGTTGTAGTGGCGGAGGAAGTTCTCGTCTATTTGCAGAGCCTCGCAGTACACCGATTTACCAGAAGCTGTATTGGTCAATTTGACTATAGAGCGGGGAGGCAGACTAGAAGACTCTAGCCAAACCCAGCCCTGCTGTGCTTCTTCAACTGTGGATGCGAAGACTTCAAACATGGGTGCCTAACGCCTGAATTAAGCCGCGCCGCGAAGCGGCGTCGGCTTGAATGAATTGTTAGACCCAATCTTAGATCTGCCCCCAAGGCAGTAAAAACCGCAGCCCCGGCCTGAGGGCGCGGATATCTTCTTGCCACTGGCTGAGAGACGCCATTACCTGTTCGACCGGAACCTTGCCCAGCTTGCATGAAGCGACCAAACTCTCGGCTCTCCTGGCGAGTGCGAGCATGCCTTCGCCCGCCCGCCGATGCTTTAGGAGCAGCAACTCGAATGCAATGAGGTGCAAGTCATCAACGCGGTCAGCCCGCTGCAAATTCGTTTGAACCTCATCCCCAACATAGTTGATGGCACGAACGCAACGTAGTGCCTCGTGCTTCAACGAGTTGAACTTGGCCTGCTTCGCCATGAGTAAGCCGGAGTAGTAGCCTGCAACGGCGCCCGGAACGAGTGCCATGGTCAGTTCGTAGGCAAAGGAGTTTGGCATGGGGTCTAACGCCTGAGTTAAGCCGCCCCGTGGCGGGGCGGCAGACGCGTGCAAGCGTAGCGCAAAAGCACGCGGCTGACGCCACGACGCGGGGTCGGCTTGAACGAATTGTTAGGCGCCATATGGTGCTGGGGCTTGTCTGCACACCGTCACCTCATCAGCCCACCATCCGCCGCGCTCATAGGAGCACAAGAGCACGTGGTCGGCTGCCGAGGATACTTTCAGTACTTGGTTGTTAGCAGCGATAAAACTGAGTGACACATCTTGACCAATCAATGATGCCCACATGCTTGTGTCAGACACATCGTAGTCTGCGAGTTCAGCGTCTGGCACGAAGTGTGACGCGTCTTTAGTGCCGATTGCGTATTGAACCGGATCATTTACCCACGAGATAAAGCTTTTTTCCCCATCATCGAATGTCAGTACAAGTTCACCACCAAAATCATGTATCTCATTATTCTCGGCAGCTTCAACTGCAGACGCCTCACCATTTAAAAGTCTGTAACAGATCGCTATGAGTTTTGGCATGGCGCCTAACGCCGGAGTTAAGCCGCGCCGAACGCGGCGGATGGGAGCCAGTATTGCCCGCATGCCCGGAAGTTTCAACGAAGCCACGACACGGCGTCGGCTTGAACGACTTGTTAGGCGGGAAGGAAGCCAGCGAGGGTGAAGCATTGACACACTTGCCGAAAGGCCGAAGCCCAGAGGCCTGAGCGCGCCCCGCGAACTTTCAGTCGGATGTTGCCGAAGCGGCCGCATCAGATGCTGACGAACTGTCCGCGCGACAAATAACGCTTCCGAAGTCCGCAGACGCGACGCTTGCGTAGTGTGAGCGCGCCTAGCGATGTCACCGAAGTGGCAACGTGCCGAGAAACTGTCCGAAGAGCAATTCCAACCGAAGCCGATGAATTGCAGTTGCGGACAACGCAACTACAAAATGCTTTTCACCGCCTAACGCCTGAGTTAAGCCGCCCCGTGGCGGGGCGGCGGACGTGTGCAAGCGTAGCGTAAAGCACACGGCCGACGCCACGACATGGGGTCGGCTTGAACGAATTGTTAGGCGGCGGGGGACGCCAGCGCACTTGAAGGCCATGCGTGCTCACCGAAAGCCGAAGCGAGAAGACCCGAGCGCGCCCCGGAAACTTTCCACCGGCCGTCTCCGAAGGAGCGGGTCCGGCGTAGGGAAACTAACCGATGAGGCTCGTTGATTCCGAAGCCGGCAAGCGCAACGCATGCGAAGCGTGAGCGCGGCAGACGAACTATCCGAAGCATTGCATGATTGCTGAACACAACAAGCGCAGCAGCTAAAGACGGCAACGGAGCGAAAATGAGCGGAGCGGCTGAGCAAGAAAAGCGCGGCTGAAAACGAATGTTTTTTCTGCCGCCTAACGCCTGAGTTAAGCCGCGCCGAACGCGGAAGACGGGAACCAGTATTGCTCGCAGTCCGTCAAGTTTCAACGAAGCCGAGATACGGCGTCGGCTTGAACGACAAGTTAGGCGCGAAGGAAGCCGGCGAGGGTAAAGTCATGGCGAGCGGGACGAAAGACCGAAGCCCGGAAACATGAGCGCGCCAAGCGAACTGTCCGCCGGCCGCCACCGAAGCGGTCGCATCTGGGGTGAACATGCCGACCGTCAGCCGACCGGTGCTTCCGAAGCCTTAAAGCGCAACGCGTGTGATCATTGAGCGCGCCTGACGAACTTGACCGAAGCAGCAACGAGCCAAGAACGTTTCCGGAGAGCCATGCTGACCGGAGCCGGAGTGTTGCAGCTGCGAGCAATACAACTACAGAACGCCTTTCACCGCCTAACGCCTGAATTAAGCCGCGCCGCGAAGCGGCGTCGGCTTGAATGAATTGTTAGGCCGCTGGCCCGGAAAGGCCAAGTCCCGCGGCCACGAATGCAATGGCTTGCTCAACGGTACCAGCCGTGAGCCGATCAGCCGACCCGGAGCTTTCAAACAAGAATGGGAAAATGCCGGTACTCGACTCAAGTTGCACCTCTACGTCTGTGGCCGGGTGGCGGAAGAACCACAAACCATCGTCATCAGCGCCAGGGTGCAGAACGGTGAGCTGCTCTGCGGAGATATCCGGGTGTGCGACAAGAAGCCGGGCAATGATTGCATCTATGTCCCGCACACTGCCTCCTGCGGCCTAACTACCAATAGACCCCAACTTGGGGCTTAGCGCCAAAACTGCCATAGCCCGTTTGGGCGGTCAATCGGAGAAATCCCGCAAGAATCAGATGGATGGCCCGATACCTCTGATTGGATTCCGGTCGCATCTTTCCGGATTACACGGCGAGGACACCCCAATATGGCTTATCGCGGCGCCAAGCCCCTCATATCCCGGCGAATCGATGATGCTGCCGCAAGCGGTGGGAATCGCCATCGGCCACGTCTGTTGGGCAAGATTCGCAGCCGTTCGCGGTTGAAGCACTACAACCTTCGGACGGAGAAGGGCTGCCTGCACTGGATTCACGTGTATATCCACGGCAATGGGTGCCGGCATCCACACGGGTTTGACGGGGTGTACTCGATCCGCTCAGCCATCGCTGGATCCCGGCCTTCGCCGTGATGACAGGCACGGAGAGCACTGCGCGTTCGCCGGGCAACACGCTTCGGCCATCCCCGCCCCCTATTTTTCCTTCCGCCAGTTCACCGAGCCGCGGTTTTCGACGGTGCTCGATTCGATCTCGATGTCGAAACCCTTGCGCAGCAGGTATTTCAGGGTGATCACCTGGCCGGTGCCGAGCAGGGAGACGCCGTAGCTCACGTACAGGCGCGGCGAGAGGTATTTGCCGATGCCGACGACGCTGCCGCCGAGGGCGCGGGATTCGCTGACGCCGGCGTCGTCGAGGCCGATCTTCGCGCCGAGCTGCGAGGCCAGCAGGTTGCCGGCGGACAGCGCGGCGGCAGCGCCGCTGAGCTGGCGGTTTTCGTCGGCGCTGGCGCTGGACAGCGGGCGGCCCAGGGCGAGATAGGCCAGGGCTTCGGATTCGCTGGTCGCGGGATTGCTCCACACCTGCGCGACCGGCGCGGAGGCGCGGCCGGTGACATCGATGCCGGCGGTGACGTCGCCGACCTCGCGCTCGGCGCGGATATCGATCACCGGATCGCCGAAGGCGCTGTTCGACCACAACAGGCGGCCGCGGGTGATCTGCAGTTTCTGGCCGTAGGCGGTGTAGCGGCCGTCCACGTCCAGCGAACCGGTGGCCACGGTTTCGCGGCCCGGCCGCGCGCGCATGCGCACGCTGCCGCCGAGCGTGCCCTGCAGGCCGAAGCCGGAGAGGCGCACGTCGTCGCCCATCGCGAGGGTGAGATCGAGATCCAGCGGCGCGCTGCCGCTGCGCTCGGGATTGGCGGGATCGAGCACGACCACGTCCTCCGACGCCGAGACGCCGGCATCGAGGCCTTCGAGATCGATCTTCGCGCTGGGAATCCGCACGCGGCCGGTCACCGCGATCGGCTGGCCGGCCGCGTAGCGCACTTCGACATCGGGATCGACCACCGCGCGCAGTTCGCGGGTGTCGGAGACCAGCACGTTCTCGCCGCGCAGCGCGAGCCGCAGCGGCGTGTCGTCGTCCTGCCAGCCCAGCGTGCCGTCGACGCGCAGCGTGCCGTCGCCGCTGCGCACGCTGCCGACGATGCGCGCGCTGCCGTCGGACTGCGCGTCCATGCGCACGTCGCCCTCGCGCAGGACCAGCGCGAGCGCCGGGAATTC
Source organism: Lysobacter hankyongensis (assembly GCF_039543145.1). NCBI lineage: Bacteria > Pseudomonadati > Pseudomonadota > Gammaproteobacteria > Lysobacterales > Lysobacteraceae > Lysobacter > Lysobacter hankyongensis. Next base: position 7,351 of record NZ_BAABJE010000005.1, read on the forward strand.
GGCGCGGAAATCGCTGAGCCGCGCCTGTCCGCCCAGCGCCGGCTGCGCGCGGGTGCCGGCCAGTGCGATGCGGCCGCTCAAACGGCCCTGCGGATCGACGATGTCGGGCGAGAACAGTTCCAGCCAGGTGAGTTCGCGGGTGTCGATGTCGATCGTGCCCTGCAGCGGCGCGTAGGCGTCCCAGCCGGTGGCGATGCGCGCGGCGACGCGGCCGTCGGGCGTCAGCGCGCTGGCGAGATCGGCTTCGAGCCGCTGCGGGTCGAAGCGCGCGTCGAGGGTGAGATCGCGATACGCGAGGATTTCGCGACGGCCGCGGGTGTCGATCGACAACCCGCCCTCGGCGGAGCGCAGGCGTGCGGTGCCGGCCCAACTGCCGGCGCGCGGGCGCACCTGCGCATCGAGATCGACCGCGCCGCGCAGATGCCAGACCTGGTCGCGCTCGCGTTCGGGCAGATACGGCGCGACCAGCGCCAGCGGCAGCGCTTCGCCGCGCACGTCGGCGCGGGTCGGCCAATCGATGTCGGCGCAGAGTTCGCCGGCCGCGTTCGCGCTCACGGTGGCGAAGCAGCTCGATGCGATGCGCAGGCGCAGGCCTGCCGGCGAAGGCGTCGCGGCGAAGGCCGCTGGCGCGCGCAGCGCCCAGGCCGGACCGGTGGTCGGCGCCAGGCGCAGCGCTGCGAGGGTGCCGGCCCACTGCGCGCCGCGCTTCGCGACATCGCCGGCGAGTTCGATGCGACCGATGTCGGTATCGGCGTCGCCTTCGACGCGAAGATTTTCCACCGCGCCGCGCGCGTCCAGATGCAGGCGCGCGAACGCGAGCCCGGCTTCGACCTGCTCGCCGTCGATGGCCAGCGCGCCCGCCGCGCCCGCATGCCACGGCAGGCGACCGCGCACGCGCAGCGCATCGGCGGTCCAGTCTTCATGGGCCAGCGACTGGCCGGCGAGATCGACCGCGATGTCCGGCTGCGTGCGCGGGCCGGTGAGGCGCAGCGTGCCGCGCAGCACGCCCTGCGCCGTGGGCAGCAGGTCGTTCAACTGCAGCGGCGCGAGATTCGCGTCGATATCGAGCGTGTCGGCGACGCGGCCCTTCGCATCGACGCGGCTGGCGCCGAGGGTGAGCGCGACCTCGCCGGAATAGTCGGTACGGCCATCCGCACGCGCGGGCAATCGGGCGAGCACGTTCGCGCGACCGCCGAGCGCGCGGCCGCGCAGACGGCCGCCGAGGCGATCGGCGTCGACGCGCACGTCGAGCCCGCCGTCGCGGCGGGTTTCGCCGCTGCTGCGCAGCGCGCCGTTCACCGCGCCGCGCCAGTCGGGCAGCAGATAACCGGGGTCGAAGCCCGCGAGCGTCGCTTCGGCCTGCCAGCCGAGCGACGGCGCCCAGGTCACGGAGCCGCGGCCGTCGAGCCGGCCGCTCGGCATCGTCGCGCGCAGCGTGTCGATCCGCGCGCTGCGGTCGTCGCCCTTCGCCTTCAGCGACACCACCGCGCGTTCCCTGCCGCGCAGCAGCGTCGCATCGCCCTCGGCGATCCACGCGCGCAGCCGGCCGGAGAGTCTGAAATCGCCGTCGCCGACCACCGCCACCGCATCCGCCGTGTCGCCCTGCCAGCGCAGCTGGCGCGCGATGACGCGGCCGTCGAAACGCGCGTCCGCGGGCTCGGTGAAATCCGCGCGACCGTTCGCCGACAGTGTGCCACCGAGCAGTTCGAGCGACAGCGGCGCGAGCAGCAGCTTCTGGTTCTCGACGGTGAGCTTCGACGGCAGGATCGTCGCCTCGATGCCGTCCTGCGCGACGCGGCCCTGCAGGTTCGCCGCGCCGCCGATGCCGTGGGCGCGCAGATCGAACGCATACGGCGCGGCTTCGTCGTCATCGTTGCCGAGCAATGCGGACAGCGTCAGCGCATCGCTCTTCGCTGCGAACGTCCAGCGCGGCCGCACCTCGCCGTCGAGTCGCAAGCGTGCGCGCAGCAGCGCCGGCGCGCGGCCGGCGAGCGCGACATCGAGCCGGCGCAGATCGCCGCGCGCGATCAACCCCAAGCGCGCGGGCGTGTTGCCCGCCGCCGCGGGCAGCAGGGCGCTGGCGGTGAGATCCATGCGATAGCGGTCGCGCGGCGCGTAATCGCCGTGCAGCGCGAAACGGCCGCGGTCGGTCGCGGCCTGCAGGCGTTCGAGATGCAGGCGACCGTCTTCGGCGAGCAGGCCGCCGCGCAGCGCGCGCACGTCGATCACGGTGTCGCCGCCCTGCACCACGCGCAAGCGATCGACCGCGATCGATCCGGCATCCAGCGCCAGCGGCGGCGCGATCGCCGGCAGCGATTCCGGCCAGCGCGGCAGCTCGAACGGTTCGTCGCTCTCGGGCAGCGTCAGCGTGGCGTCGGCAATCCACAGCGCTTCCAGGCGCAGGCGACGGCCGAGCAGCGGCTGCAGGGTCGGGTCGAGTTCGACCCGCTTGGCCGCGAACACGTTGAGCAGCGGCGTCGCGCAACCGGGCCAGGCCACGGGTTTGCCGCCGACATCGGGACAACCGCGATGCACGAATTCCACATCGTGCAGCACCATCGGCCCGGACGCCGGGCCCTCGGCGCGCGACCAGGTCAGCGTGGTGCCGTCGGGCAGACGCGACACGATCTGGCGCAGCAGCACGTCGCGGCCACGGAAGGTGTTGAACAGGAAATAGCCCAGCGCGATCGCGACGACCACCAGCGCCAGCATCAGCAACAGGCTGCGGATCGCGAGCCAGCGCGCGCGCGCCAGCCGCCGCTGGCGCAGTTCGGCGATGCGCGCCTCGCGCTGGTCCGCGGTTTCGGCGTCCTTGCGCATCGGTCAGAGGTCCGCGCCGAGATTGATGTGCAGGGTGAACGACGCGTCCGGATCGTCCAGGCCGTGGCCGATGTCGACGCGCAGCGGCCCGACCGGCGATTTCCAGCGCAGGCCCAGGCCGACACCCTTGCGCCAGCGGTCGAGCTGGTCGTCGAACGCGCTGCCGCCGTCGACGAACGCGGCGAAACCCCAGGCGTCGTTGAAATACTGCTCGTATTCGAGGCTGGCGGTGGCCACGTTCTTCGCGCCGACCGCGAACGCCTTGCCGCCGGCGACCGGACGGATGCGCGGGCCGATCTCGCGGTAATCGTAGCCGCGCACGCTGCGGTCGCCGCCGGCGTAGAAGCGCAGGGTCGGCGGAATTTCGGCGAGCGCATCGGTGAAGGTCGCGCCGACTTCGCCGCGCGCGATCAGCCGGCTGCGTTCGCCCAACCCGCGGAACCAGCTGCCGCGCACGTGCAGCTGCAGGAAGTTCGCGTCCGAGCCCGCGCCTTCCAGCCCGCCGCGCAGGGTCGCCGTGCCGCCGAAGCCGTTGCGCGGGTGGATGCGATCGTCGGCCTTCACGTATTCGGCGACGAGCGACGGATACAGATAGGTCGATTGCCGGTACAGCCGCACCGGGCGCAGGCGGTCGTCGATGGCGTAGGCCCAGCGCTCCTGCAATGCGTGCACGGACGCGACCAGATTGAGTTCGCGGTTGTATTGCCCGCTGCGGCTGAACACCGCTTCGTAGCGGCGGGTGTCGATGTATTCGGTCTGTTCGTCGTAGGCCTGCAGGCTGGTGGTGTACCAGCCGTCGCGCCACGCGAATGCGGGAATGCGGTGCTGCAGGGTCAGGGTCTTGCGCTTCTCGGCGTAGTCCAACCGCGCCAGCGCCTTGTGCCCGCGCGAATTGAGGTAGCGCCGCTCCAGCCCCAGCGATACACCGAAACCGCTGTCGGTGCCGAAGCTGCCGCCGACGCTGTAGATGCTGCGCTTCGCCGGCGTGAGCCGCACCGTCACCGGCACGCGGCCGTCCACCGCGTCCTCGGGCGAGGGTTCGATGTCGATGCGGCTGAAGTAGTCCAGCCCGGTCAGCGATTTGCGCAGGCGGTCGAGACGGCCCTGATGGTAGTAGTCGCCCTCTTCCCAGTAGATGAACTCGCGCAGCAGCGATTCGCGGATGATGGGTTTGGGCCCCTGATCGAAGATCATCTCGCCCATGTCGTAGCGGTCGCCGCTGTTCCAGCGCAGATCGATGTCGGCCGCACGCTCGGCACGGGTCACTTCGACCCGGCGCGCGGCGAAGTCGGCATCGAAATAGCCGCGCTCGGCGAGGCGGCGGGTGATGAAGGCCTTGCTCTGCTCGTAGCGCGCGTGCTCGAACACGTCGCCGACCTTCGGCGTGAACGTGTCCAGTTCTTCCTGCAGATAGCGGTCGTCGTCGCCGTCGCCTTCGATCGCCAGGGCGGCGCTGCGCACCCGCACCGGCTCGCCGATGCGCACGGTGATGGTCACCGACACCGGCGCATCGTCGGCCAGCGCGGCGCCCGCGGCGCTGTCGATGATGGCGATGTCGGGCGAGTAATAGCCGAAGGGTTCCAGCGCCTCGCGGGTTTCATCCTCGGCCACGCGCAGCAGATAGTCCAGTCGGGCATCGGACACGCGCTTGCCGACCGCGTCTTCCAGCGACAGCGCAGTGCGTACGTTGGTTTCCATCAGCGGATCGAGGCCGTCGATGCGCACCCCGGCGATCTGCGCGGCCTGCGCGCCGGCGCAGAACATCAACAGCGCGGCGGCGATGGCGGGGCGTGGGGGCGGCGACATGGCGGAAGGATACCCGGCGACCCCGCGCCTGCGCGCGCGACACCGCGTTTCCGTTCATCGTGGCTTCGATGGCCCCGATGCAGCGACATCCGGGCGGTGTCCACGGCGGATACCGGTGAAGCGATGGGCGATTGGTAGAGCGGCCTTCAGGCCGCTGGATTCGGAGAAAAAGCAGCGGCCTGAAGGCCGCTCTACCGGCGATGCTGCGGCGTCGACCGGACTCCGATCGGGCGCTCAGGAACCGGCGGCGACCGCCTGTTCGCCGGGCGTCGGCAGCACCCCGAATTTCTTCATGCACGATTTGATCGGGCTTTCCGCACGGACCACGATCTTCCAGCCGCCTTCGGACTCGGCCAGCGAGTGGTCCGCCACCAAGTCGTAGCGCACGCAGGGTTTCATCTCGAGCGTGAAGGGCCGCGCGGTCATCTCGCCGCTGCGGCTGCGCCTGGTGCTGGCGACGCGCAACTGATAACGACCCGGCGCCAGTTCGTAGCGGTTGCTGTCCTGGAAATCCATCGAACCGTTGATGGCCATCAGCATCACGTCGTACTGCTGCAGATCCTTGTCGGCCAGGCTGCCGACCCGGATCTCGGCCCACGGCGCGGGGTCGTCGGCCCACGCGGGCGCGTAGGGCGATGCGGCCGCAGCGGCGAGGCAGAACGTCGACAGGACGGTGAGAATGCGCATATCCATATGCTCCAGAAGATCGGTCAGTCGGATTCGACTCGACGAAGATGATAGCCGGCGGTCACCGCCGTGTCGTGTCGCCGCGACCATGCGTGCATCGTGCAGTGCGCAAACCTTGATGCCAATCACGGCACCGCATGCGGACTCCGGCCGGTCTCCCCGAAAGGATGTATCGCCACGCCGTTCGTTGCGACTCGACCGCCGCCTCGTCGACAAGGTGTCGACGGGCCGGACACAGGGGCGGCTTCTCGCCTCCGGAGAGGCTTCAGGAGCCGGCGGCGACCGCCTGTTCCACGGTCGCCGGCAGCACGCCGAACTTCTTCGCGCACGATTTGATCGCGCTTTCCGAGCGGACCACGATCCGCCAGCCACCCTCGGACTCGGCCGGCGCATGGTCCGCCACCAGGTCGTAGCGCACGCAGGGTTTCATGTCGAGCGTGAAGGGCCGCGCGGTCATCTCGCCGCTTCGACCGCGCTTGGTGCTGGCCAACCGGAAATGGTAGCGGCCCGGCGCGAGTTCGTAGCGGGTGCTGTCGCGGAAATCCATCGAACCGTTGATGGCCATCAGCACCACGTCGTACTGCTGCAGATCCTTGTCGGCCATGCTGCCGACCTTGATCTCGGCCCAGGGTGCGGGCTCGTCGGCGAGCGCGGACGCGCAGGGAAGCCCCGCCGCAGCGGCGAGGCAGAGCGTCGAAAGGATGGTGGCGATGCGCATGTCCGCGTTCTCCAAAGGATCGGGCCAGAGGATCGGCCGGGCGGATTTGAACCGACGAAGATGACAATCGGCGGTCATCGCCATGTCGTTTCGTCTCGACATCGATCATGCGTCATCGCGCGGGCCGCAAACCTTGATGCCAATCACGACGCGGCATGCCCGCCGCATCCGCGACGGGCATGCGGCCGGCGCCGGCGATACTTCAGCGCACGGGCGCGGGCTGCATCCGCGACAGACCGCCGGGCAGGAGGATGTCCTGCTGCGTGCACAGGCCCGCCACCCACTCGGTGGTCTTCACGAGGTTGAAGTTCGCGTCGAACACCAGCAGCCGCGCCTGCAGCGGACCCGGATAGCGCGGACAGTAGAAGCCGCAGTGCGTCTGGTTGGTGCAGTCGGCGGGGAAGATGGCGTCGATGTCGACGTAATCGAACTGGTACATGAAGGTGACCGGTCCGGCATCGCTGTAGGCGTCGCCGAAGCAGGCATTGCTCTGCAGCGAACAGTCGATGTAGGCCTCGGTGGCGGCGGATGCCGCGCCGGACGCGCCGAGCGCGAGCAGCAGGGCCGAGAGTTTGACGACGAGGGCGGTGGGCAGCAGGCGCTTCATGGTGGTCACTCCTGTGATCGGTTCGGGGATGCCCCGACGCCGCATTCCGGGCGGAGGATCGCGCCGGAACGCCTGCGCGGAGCGCCGCGTGCGCGACGCGGCAGGCCGATCCTAACCAGCGCCCCGACGCGGAGGCGGACCCGCGATGCCGGGCCGTGACGCAGGCCCGTCGATCATGCAGAACGCATGTCGTCGCTATCGACAGCGACGATCACCGATGAAAGATCGATCGATTGCGACGATGACATGCCGGCTCCGCGTCCCGGGCCCGGGAGGCGGATGCCTAGCCGGGCGGAGGAGCGGCGGTCCCGACCCGCATGCCGGGGCGGAGCGTTCGCCGCGCCGTTCGTCGCGACTTCCGTCGCTCCCACAAGGGCTGACGGACAGGTCGCGGCAACGGCTGATGCAATGCCCGCGGGAGCGCCGGCTTTCAACAGCCGGCGGGTCGAGTCGTGACCGATCGGCTCAGACCGACAGATGCTCGATCGCGGCGACGCTGCCGAGGCGGTCGGCGAGGCGCTGCAGCAGGGCGAGGCGATTGCCGCGCACGGCCGCGTCGTCGGCATTGACCATCACCTTGTCGAAGAAGGTGTCGACCGCCGGACGCAGGCGCGCGAGGCGACCGAGCACCGCGACATAGTCGCGGGTCCTCAGCGCCGCATCGGTGTCGGCGATGGCCTGCTCGACCGCGGCGTGCAGATCGCGTTCGGCGTCTTCGGCGAACAGCGCGGTGTCGACCGTCGCGGGGATCGCGATGTCGGCCTTCCTGAGGATGTTGCGGATGCGCTTGTTCGCCGCGGCCAGGGCCTCGGCCTCCGGCAGCTTCGCGAATTCGCCGATGGCCTTGAGGCGGCGGTCGAAGTCGAGCAGGGAGCCGGAGGTGGCGTTGACCGAAGAGCTCGGGGCTGAAGCCCCTCCTACGACGGCATCCGACGCATCGCCACCACTCTTCGTAGGAGCGGCTTTAGCCGCGAGCGTTCCCATCAGCGCGGCCACGGCCTCGAATTGCTGCGGGGTTACGCCCTGGTCGGCGTAATAGGCACGGAGGCGGTCGAGGATGAAGTCGAAAACATCTTCAGCGATCTCAGATTCATGCCGCATCTGAATGATGCCGACCTGGACATCATCTACCTTCACCCCTTTGCGCCGAGCATCTTCGGCATCAGCTTCACGCTTTAAAGCCTTTGTAGTCAGAACCGCGTTTCTTGCCGAAATAACAGCACTGTTGATACTACTCCGAAGATCCAAGTCATGATTGCCTTCGATCAAGGTCCTTGCCAATCCTAAGGCGTTACGTCTCAACGAGAACGGATCCTTGTTGCCTGTCGGCTTCAGCCCTGCAACAAAGCCACCCGCAAGCGTATCGAGCCGTTCCGCAATCGCCAGCACCTGACCGAGGCTACTGGGTGCGATGGAATCACCGGCGAAACGAGGCATATATGCCTCATCGATTGCATCCGCAAGCTGCTTGCGATCGTTCGTCGAGAGATCATCAAAAAACACATCTCTCATCGCGTAGTAACGACCCGCAATACCTTGCAGCTCGGGAAATTCATTGACCATTCGCGATTGCAGATCCGCTTTCGCAAATTCGGCCGCACGAGATGCGAGTTGCGAATCGACATCAATCTTCCCAGCGACTCTTTCGGCCAACTTTGAGACGCGATCAACTTTTTCAGACACCTTGCCAAGATCCGTTTGATAAGTGACGGTCTCAAGGCCTTGATTCATCCTCACGAGGCCCTGCTTCAGATCCTCGTCGAAGAAGAACTTGGCGTCGGCGAAGCGCGGGCGGATCACGCGTTCGTAGCCCTTGCGGACTTCGCTTTCGTCCTTCGATTCGATGTTGGCGATGCCGATGAAGTGCTCGGTGAGCCGGCCCTCGGCGTCGAGCACCGGGAAGAACTTCTGGTTGGCTTCCATCGTCGCGATCAGCGCTTCCTGCGGCACCGCGAGGAATTCGCGTTCGAACGCGCACAGCACGGCCTTCGGCCATTCGACCAGGCACTGCACCTGTTCGAGGTTGTCGTCGGTGATCCGCGGCGTACCGCCGACCTTCGCCGCGGCGGCTTCGACCTCGGCGACGACGCGGGCGCGGCGTTCTTCGGGATCGACCAGCACTTTCGCGGCGCGCAGCGCGTCGACGTAGTCGTCGGCCGAGGAGATCCACACGGTCTTTTCGTGATGGAAGCGGTGGCCGCGGCTCATGCGGTCGGCCTGGATGCCCATCACTTCGGCATCGACGACCTGGTCGCCCAGCAACAGCACCAGCCAGTGCGCGGGACGGGCGAAGCCGTATTCGTGGGCGCCCCAGCGCATCGGCTTGGGAATCGGCATGCCGGCGAGGGCTTCGGCCAGGATCTCCGGCAGCAGCGCGGCGGTCTTCGCGCCGGGCTTCACCGCGCGATGGACGAAGCGCTCGCCCTTGTTGTCGGTGGTCTTCTCCAGCGCGGTCCAGTCGACGCCGGCCTTCGCGGCGAAGCCGTCCAGCGCCCGGGTCGGCCTGCCTTCGGCGTCGAGCGCGATGTTGAGGTAGGGGCCCAGCACTTCGCTGTGCTGTTCGGGCTGTTCGGCGGCGACGCCGGGTAGCCGCACGGCGAGCCGGCGCGGGGTGTACAACGGCTTGGCGCCGTCGCGGTCGAAGGCGATGCCGCGCTTGGTCAGCGCGTCGATGATGCCGTCGAACAGCGCCTGGGCCAGTCCGGGAAGAGCTTTGACCGGCAGTTCTTCGGTGCCGAGTTCGATCAGGAGGGGGAGCATCTGGGTCATCACATCAATCCTGTGCATTCGCTTCGCCGCCTTCGGGGCCGTAGAACAGCACCCAGGTGGCGAAGTCGTCGCTGAAATCGAGAAAACGGTGTTCCATCCCGGCCGGCACGAACAGCAGTTCGCCTGGCGCGAAATCGCGGGTCTCGCCGTCGCACAAGAATGTGCCGCAGCCGGCGACGACCACGTAGACCTCGTCGCGCGCGTGCGGCGTCTGCGGGTCGTGACCGCGCGGTGCGTATATCTCCACGCTCAGGCTGTGGTGCGCGAACACTTCGGCGAACCGGGGATGGTCGCCGAGATGTTGCGCCAGCGCGGGCGTCAGCCGGGACGGCAGCGGGTTCATGCGCCGCGGGCCCCGGTGGCGTCGGGCTGGAAGAAGGGCACATGGAATGCGCGGAAGACCGGCAACGCTTCATATCGGGCACGTCGCGCACTCAACGCCGGCCAGGCGTCGAGCGGTTCCGGCACCGCTTCATGCAGATAGGTCGTGAAGCAGGCGAGCGTGATGTCGGCCTGACCGATGCGATCACCGATCAGCCATTCGCGTTCGCCGGCCTCGGCGCAGGCGCGGTCGAGTTCGGTCAGCGCGCCGCGCATCTGCGTGCGGCAGCGCTCGAGGAACGGCGGGTGATGCAGCGCTTCGGGCCTGAAGACCCGCTCCATCACGATCTGCAGGCCTTTCTCCACCGCGCCGGTGGCGAAGGCGAGCAGACGCAGCGCGCGACGCCGGTCGGGGCCGGAGGGCGGCAACAACGCACGCTCCGGGCCGACGACATCGTCGAGATGTCCGAGGATCATCGCCGACTCGATCAGCGCCTCGCCGTCGTCCGGCGCCAGTACCGGCACCCGGCCGAGCGGGTTGTAGGCGCGGATGCGCTCGAAATCGTTGCCCACGGACCAGTTGCGGTGCTCGAACGGAAGCCCGAGCAGATCCATGCTGACAGCCACCCGCCGTACGAACGGCGAGTCGAACATGCCGATCAGCAGCGGCGCACCGCCCGCGGCGCTCATGCCGCGTTCCCGAGCGCCGCGCGCTTCGCCTCGTCCTTCAGGCCCGGGAAGCCCAGTTTCTCGCGCTGGGCGTAGTAGGCCTCGGCCACCGCCTGCGCCAGCTTGCGCACGCGCAGGATGTAACGCTGGCGCTCGGTGACCGAAATCGCGCGGCGCGCGTCGAGCAGGTTGAACGAATGCGAGGCCTTGCAGACCTGGTCGTAGGCCGGCAGCGGCAGGCGCAGCTCGACCAGCTTCATCGCTTCGGCTTCGCAGGCATCGAAACGATGGAAGAGTTCCTCGACGTTCGCGTGTTCGAAGTTGTAGGCGCTCTGCTCGCGTTCGTTCTGCAGGAACACGTCGCCGTACGTGACCGGGCCCTGCGGGCCGACGGTCCAGATCAGGTCGTAGACGTTGTCGCAGTTCTGCAGATACATGCACAGGCGTTCCAGACCGTAGGTGATCTCGCCCAGCACCGGCTTGCACTCGATGCCGCCGGCCTGCTGGAAGTAGGTGAACTGGGTCACTTCCATGCCGTTGAGCCAGACTTCCCAGCCGAGGCCCCAGGCGCCGAGGGTCGGCGATTCCCAGTTGTCCTCGACCAGCCGCAGGTCGTGCACCAGCGGATCGACGCCCAGCGCCTTCAGCGAATCGAAGTACAGCTCGACGATGTTGTCGGGATTGGGCTTCATCACCACCTGGTACTGGTAGTAATGCTGCAGGCGGTTGGGGTTCTCGCCGTAGCGGCCGTCGGTGGGACGGCGCGAGGGCTGCACGTAGGCGGCGTTCCACGGCTCCGGGCCGAGCGCGCGCAGGAAGGTGGCCGGGTGGAAGGTGCCGGCACCGACCTCGAGGTCGAGCGGCTGGATCAGCACGCAGCCCTGGGCGGCCCAATAGGCGTTAAGGCGCTGGATGAGTTCCTGGAAGGTCGGTCCCTGCATGGAAAGGCGCTGGCGGTGTGGGGACTGGGTAGTATAAGGGCCACGTCCCGCCGCCCATGCCGCGCCCCGCCGCGAGCCCGCCGTGAACACGAAGCCCGACCCGCAGTTCCTGATCATCGAAACCGGCCAGCCCGTCGCCAGCATGCGTCGGCACGGGCGCTTTCCGCACTGGATCCGCGTCGCCGCCGGCCTGCGCGCCGACCAGGCCACGGTGGTGAATGTGGAGGCCGGGGACCCGCTGCCCGGGCACGCCGGATACGCCGGCGTGCTGATCACCGGCTCGGGAGCGATGGTCACCGACCGCCACGGCTGGAGCGAGCGCACCGCCGACTGGCTGCGCGACGGCCTCGACGCGGGGCTGCCGGTGTTCGGCATCTGCTACGGCCACCAGCTGATCGCGCATGCCCTCGGCGGCGAGGTCGGCGACAACCCGACTGGCCGCGAGATGGGCACGGTGCCGGTGGAACTGCACCCGGAAGCGGCGCAGGACCTCCTGTTCGCGCCGCTGCCGACGCGGTTCGCGGCGCAGGTCACCCATCTGCAGACCGTGCTGCGGCCGCCGGCCGACGCCGCGGTGCTGGCGCGGTCCGAGCAGGACGCCTGCCAGGCCTTCCGCTGGCGCGATCATGCCTGGGGCGTGCAGTTCCACCCCGAATTCAGCGCGTCGCACATGCGCGGTTACGTGCACGCGCGGCGCGACGCGCTGCAGCGCGAAGGCCGGTGCCACCGGCGCATGGCGAAGGACGTGAAACCGACGCCCGCGGCCCGCGGCGTGCTGCGCCGCTTCGTCCGCCACGCGGCGACGCTGCGCGGCCACTGACGTCCCCGCACCTTTTTTTCCGCACCCACACGACACTACGAGGAGAGGCATGGAGATTCGCAAGGTACCGGCGGCCGCCGGCGCGGAATGGCTGCTGGACGCATTCCGGCTGCTGAAGAAATCGCCGATTGGCTTCGGCCTGCTGGCGGTGATCTACGCCGTGCTCTGGCTGATCGTGGTGCTGGTCTCCGGCACGGCGCCGCCGATGGCGAAGGCGCTGCAATTGATCTTTATCGTGATCGGCCCGCTGCTGATGGCCGGCATGATCTTCGCCGCCCATGAAGTCGCCGAAGGCCGCAGCGCGGCGCCGGCGCATCTGCTGGCCTCGATCCGCACCGGCAAGGCCGCGCGCCTGCTGACCACGCTGATTCCGCAGTTCGCGGTGCTGTTTCTGATCTTCGGACTGCTGTTCCTCATGGTGGGCCAGGAGAACCTCGACAAGCTGTCGGCGCTGATGCTGAAGATCCAGACGGAAGCCCAGAACGGCGGCCAGGTCGATCCGCAGCTGTTCCTCGATCTGCCCGCGGGCCGCCTGTTCCTGTGGATGGTGCTGGCGCTGGGCATCGGCTTCCTGTCGCTGTTGCTCACCCTCACGGTGGTGCCGGACATGCTGTTCAACGACGTGCGCCTGGTGCCCGCGATGAAGCGCAGCTTCACCGCGTGCGTGCGCAATCTTCCGGCGCTGATCGTGTTCATGGTGCTCGCGTTCGTGATCCTGTTCGCCGCCGGCATCGGCGCCGGCATCGTGATGGGCATCGCCCAGCTGGTCTTCGGCCAGACCGCGACGCTGATCGGCAATGCGCTGATGAACGGCTTCTTCATCTGCTTCATCGCCGGCGCGATGTATTTCGCCTGGAAGCAGATGCTGGGCGCCGCGGACGTGGCCGCACCGGGCGAGTCGCCGGGCGTGGCGATGTGAGCGCCTGAGCAGACATCGACCGGCCGCATCGGTAGAGCGGCCCCGCCGGGCATGTGGCCGCAGCCGCTGTAGGAGCGCCGGAAGGCGCGACAGGCTGCGGAAACGCTTTCCGTCATCGGTCGCGCCTTCCGGCGCTCCTACAGATCTTTGCCGATGCGATCGCGCGCTCAGCGCCCTTGCGGCGGCGCCGCCAGTTCCTTCGCGTCGAGAAATCCGCTGCGGTCGATGTCCTGGCGACGGAAGCGTTCCGCCAGGCGCGTGCGGTGGGCCTCGCGGGTGAGCGTCTGCCCGCGGCCGCCCGGCTGTTCGTCCGGCGTCAGCGTGCCGTCGCGGTTGCGGTCCATGCCGTCGAAGGCGTAGCTCAGCCAATCCTGATATTCGACCAGCGCGACCTTGCCGTCGCGGTCCGCGTCCATGCGCGAGAGATAGTCGCCGGTGCCCCGCGGCGTGACGCCCGGCGCGGCAGGCGGACCGGGCAGCGGCATCGTCGTCGGTGCGGCCGGCGCGGGTGCGGGCGAAGTCCAGACCCGCTGCGCCGACACGGCCGGCGCAAGGACGAGTACCGCGAGCGCGAACACCATGCGGGCGGCGGCGGCGGTCACGGCGCGGCGGCGGTGCGCGGCAAAACTCAGGCGCGCACGGGCTGCAGCGAATAGCCCTTCATGCGCAGCGAGAACTCCTGCAGCGCCTGGATGCCGCTGGCTTCGGCCTCGCGACACCACTGCTGCAACTGCTGCAGGGTCTCGGTCGCGCTCTGGCTGCGGGTTTCCAGCACCGCCGACAGGCGCGCGCGGTATTCGATCAGGGTGCCGATGCGCGGACGCTGCGCGACCCATTCCCGCAGCTGTTCGCGGGCATCGGGCTGCAGCCAGCGGCCGTCGTCGACGATGCCCTTGCGCAGCTTGCGCGGCAGCAGCGCGCGCAGCTTCTCGCCGGCGATCCGCGCTTCCTCGCGCAGCGCCGGCTTGACGACGTTGCGCTGGTAATCGGTCATCGCCTGGAAGCGCAGCGCCAGCAGCGCCTTCAGGGTGTCGGTGTCCGGCACCGGGATGTTCGGGCGGATGTCGAGGCTCGGCGCGACCCGCAGCACCTTCGCCAGGCCCACGGTTTCCAGCGCCTTGATCGCGGCCCAGCCGATGTCGAACTCCCACTTGCGCAGGGCGAACTTGGCCGAACTCGGGAAGGCGTGATGGTTGTTGTGCAGTTCCTCGCCGCCGATCCACACCGCCCACGGGGTGAGGTTGGTCGCGGTGTCGGTGGTCTCGAAGTTGCGATAGCCCCACCAGTGGCCGAGGCCGTTGACGACGCCGGCGGCCCAGAACGGAATCCACGCCATCTGGATCGCCCACACCGCGATGCCCTTGAAACCGAACAGCGCGAAGCTGACGAACAGCAGCAGGGTCGGGCCGAAGGTGGCGTGCGCGGTGTAGAGATGGCGTTCGATCCAATCGTTCGGCGCGCCCTTGCCGTACTGCTCGATCGAGGCGCGGTCGCGGCGCGCTTCGCGGTACAGCTCGACGCCGCGCCAGAACACCGTGGAGATGCCCTTGGTCCTCGGGCTGTGCGGATCCTCTTCGGTCTCGCACTTCGCATGATGCTTGCGATGGATGGCCACCCACTCGCGGGTGATCATCGAGGTGGTCAGCCACGTCCAGAAGCGGAAGAAGTGATTGAGCACGGGATGGAAATCGACGCCGCGGTGCGCCTGGCTGCGATGCAGATACAGGGTCACCGAAAAGATCGTGAGCTGGGTCGCGATCAGCAGATAGATCAGCATCGTGACCCAACTGGCCTGGAGCAGGCCGCCGGAGAGAAAATCGAACAGGGACAGGGACATGCGCGCAGGCTCGTGGTGAACCCCTGCATGATGGGGCCGGCCATGGCCGATTGCCATCCGTTCGAATGCGTATGGTTCACCCGCGTTGGGCGATGGGCGTCGCAATTCGGACCATGGCGGCGAAAAAACGCGACCCGTTCACATTGCGGACAACGGACGGGGCGGTATGGAATGATGACGCGGCCATGTCGATCTACGCACTCAAACCGAAATTCCAGGCGCTGCTGCGCCCGTTCGTCCGTCGCCTGCACGCGCTCGGCGTCACCGCCAACCAGGTCACCCTCGCCGCCTGCGCGCTGTCGATCGCGCTCGGCCTCTGGCTGTACTTCCACGCGCCCGGCCCACGAGCATTCCTGTTGATCCCGCTGTGGATGTTCCTGCGCATGGCCTTCAACGCCATCGACGGCATGCTGGCGCGCGAGTTCGGCCAGCAGTCGAAGCTCGGCGCCTATCTCAACGAACTCACCGACGTGATCGCCGACGCCGCGCTGGCGCTGCCGTTCGCCGCGGTGGCGCCGTTCACCGTGGGACATGGGCCGGTGTGGGTGGCGGTCTTCGTGGTGCTGGCCGGGCTGAGCGAATTCGCCGGCGCGCTCGGACCGACGATCGGCGCGAGCCGTCGCTACGACGGCCCGATGGGCAAGAGCGACCGCGCCTTCGTGCTCGGCGCGATCGCGCTGTGGATCGGCATCGCCGGGCTGCTGTCGGCCTGGGCCTTCTGGCTGTTCCCGGCGCTGTGCGCGCTGACCGCGTGGACGGTCGTGCGGCGCGTGCGCAACGGTCTGCGCGAAGCGGCGGTCGCGCCATGAGCGCACGGAACGGTGGCGGCATGATCGAACGCCTGATCGCGCGGCTCATCATCGCTTTCATCCGCCTGCTCACCGGCGCGCAGGCGTTCTGGCGCGGCATCCGGCCCAACGCCGCGCAGCGCATCTACTTCGCCAACCACGCCAGCCACGGCGACTTCGTGCTGCTGTGGGCGTCGCTGCCGCCGTGGCTGCGCCGGCGCACGCGCCCGGTGGCCGGCGCCGACTACTGGAACCGCGATCCGCTGCGCCGCTTCCTCGGCGGCAAGGTGTTCCGCGCGGTGCTGATCGATCGCGAGCGCAAGGCGGCTCCCGATAAAAGTGATCGTCCCGACCCGATCGAACAGATGGTCGACGCACTGACCGGCGGCGATTCGCTGATCATCTTCCCGGAAGGCACGCGCAACACCACCGACGCGGTGCTGCTGCCGTTCAAGAGCGGGCTGTTCCACCTCGCCACGAAAGCGCCGCAGGCCGAACTGGTGCCGGTGTGGATCAACAATCTCGCGCGGGTGATGCCGAAGGGCCAACTGCTGCCGATCCCGCTGCTGTGCACGGTCGTGTTCGGCCCGCCGCTGGCGCGCATCGACGGCGAAGACAAGGCCGCCTTCCTCGAGCGCGCCCGCGCCGCGATGCTGGCGCTGCGGCCCGAGGATCCCGACGACGCGACGCCCAGCGACAACGACGACGCCATCCCACCCGCGCCCGTGGAGCCCGCCTGATGCACAACCCGTTTCCCTCGATGTACGCACTGCCGATCTTCGCCGGTGCGGTCGCCGTGCTCACGGTGGCGTCGATCATCGGCTGGGTGCTGAAGCTGCGCTTCGCGCCCGAGGAACCGCACGGCGTGATCGACAACCTCAACAGCCGCATCCGCGCCTGGTGGTGGATGGTCGGCGTGCTCGCGGCCGCGTTCTGGTTCGGCAAGGGCGGCGTGATCGTGCTGTTCGGACTGCTGTCGTTCTTCGCGCTGCGCGAATACATCACCCTGTGCTACACCCGCCGCGGCGACCATCTGGTGCTGCTGCTGGCGTTCTTCATCGCGCTGCCGGTGCAGTACGCGCTGGTGTGGATCGAGTGGTACGGGCTGTACGCGATCTTCATCCCGGTCTACGCCTTCCTGCTGCTGCCGATCTTCGCCGCGCTCTCGGCCGACACCACCCGCTTCCTCGAACGCGCCTCGAAGGTGCAGTGGGGGCTGATGATCTGCGTGTTCTGCCTGTCGCACGTGCCGGCGCTGATGACGCTGAACATCCCTGGCTTCGAAGGCCGCAATCTGCTGCTGATCGCCTTCCTGGTGATCGTGGTCCAGGGCAGCGACGTGCTGCAGTACGTCTGGGGCAAGCTGCTGGGCAAGCACAAGGTCGCGCCCGCGCTGTCGCCGTCCAAGACGTGGGAAGGCCTGATCGGCGGCGTCGCCAGCGCCACCGTGCTCGGGGCCGCGCTGCACGGCATCACCCCGTTCACACCGGTCGAAGCCGCGCTCGTCGCCCTCGTCATCTGCCTGATGGGCTTCTTCGGCGGCCTCGTGATGTCCGCGATCAAACGCGACCGTGGCGTGAAGGACTGGGGCCACATGATCGAAGGCCACGGCGGCATCCTCGACCGCCTCGACTCCGTGGTGTTCGCGGCGCCGATTTTTTTCCATCTTGTGCGGTATGGGTGGCAATAACGAACCGCATAGGGTGCGCCCCGGCGCACCGGATTTTCATGCGTGACATCCGCGGTGCGCCGAGGCGCACCCTATGGGTGGGTCGATGCGCGATACGGGGTCCGCGCTCGTCGACGGACAAAGTGGAGTTGCGCTGCGCTTGCTGCACGACTCGCTTCCTTTGCGCTGCTTCAAAGCCCGCAGCGAACGTATCATCGCGATATCGCCCCCGACTGCCACCCCCATGCCCGAACTCCCCGAAGTCGAAACCACGCGTCGCGGTCTGGCGCCGCATCTGGAAGGCCGGCGCATCGTCGGCGTGACGCTGCGGCGGCCGGATCTGCGTTGGCCGATTCCGCGCGAGATCGAGGCGCTGTTGCCGTCGCAAACCATTACCGCGATCCGGCGGCGGGCGAAGTATCTGCTGATGGACACCGATGCCGGTTCGGCGCTCTGGCATCTGGGCATGTCGGGCAGCATGCGGGTGTTGCCGGCGGAGACGCCGGTGCAGGCGCACGATCATGTGGATCTGTTGATTGGAGACGATGCGGGTGCGGCACAGGCCCCCACCCCGGCCCTCCCCCGCGTGCGGGGGAGGGTGAAAGAAGCCTCGCAGGACATGCGCGTGCTGCGCTTCAACGATCCCCGGCGTTTCGGTTGTCTGTTGTGGCAACCGCCGGGCGAGACCCACGAACTGCTGCGCGATCTCGGGCCGGAACCGCTGTCGGACGATTTCAGCGGCGAACTGCTGTTCGAGCGCAGCCGCGGTCGCAGGGCGCCGGTGAAGGCCTTCCTGATGGATCAGAAGATCGTGGTCGGCGTGGGCAACATCTACGCCGCCGAGGCGCTGTTCGCCGCGGGCGTGTCGCCGCTGCGCGCGGCGGGCAAGGTCTCGCGCGAGCGTTACGACGTCATCGCGGCCGAGATCCGCCGCATCCTGGCCTATGCGATCCAGCGCGGCGGCACCACCCTGCGCGATTTCCTCAGCCCGGACGGCGCGCCCGGGTATTTCGAGCAGGAGCTGTCCGCCTACGGCCGCGGCGGCGAACCCTGCCCGCGCTGCGGGCGGCCGCTGAAACAGGCGCTGCTGGCGCAGCGGGCCACGGTCTGGTGCGGGCACTGCCAGCGCTGACGCGGGCCGGTCCGCTGCGGCCCCGCGATGCCGGCCGTCGCCGGGGCGCGGTATAGTCGGCCTCCGTCCGATGGTGCCTCCGACCCGTCCATGAGCGACCACCCCAGCGAATCCGCCGACATCACCCAGTGGCTGGATGCCGCCCGCGACGGCGATCGCGCCGCGCTGGACCGCGTGCTGGGCACCCTGTATCACGAGCTGCACGCGATGGCGCGGCGCCAGCTGGCCGGGCAGTACGGGCAGACGCTCGACGCCACCGCGCTGGTGCACGAGGCCTACCTCAAACTCATCGGCCGCCGCGACGTGCAGTTCGACGATCGCGCGCACTTCTTCGCCTACGCCGCCTCGGCGATGCGCAGCGTGGTGGTGGACTACGCCCGCCAGCGCCTCGCGCAGAAGCGCGGCGGCGACCTGCATCGCGTCACCGAGCTCCCGGACGATGTCGAAGGCGGCCTGCGCCTGGACGAGGACATGCTGGGCCTGGACACCGCGCTGACCAAGCTGGCCGGAGTCGACGCCAAGCTGGCGCAGGTGGTCGAGCTGCGCTATTTCGCCGGCCTCTCCGAACAGGAGATCGCCGAACTCTTGCATCGCTCCGAGCGCAGCATCCGTCGCGACTGGCAGAAGGCGCGGCTGTTCCTGCTGGCCTCGCTGGGCGACGAGAACGGCCAGCGCTGACGGCTTGCGGGCGCTGCCCGCAGCGGCGACGATGATGCCGACCTCACGCGACGCCTGAGCAGAACGCCGAGCCCATGGACGCCGAACGCTGGCAGCGCCTGTCGCCGCTGCTCGATGCGCTGATCGAGCTCGATGCCGATGCCCGCAGGGCGCGGCTCGACACCCTGCGCGAGGAGGATCCGGCGCTGGCCGGCGAACTCGAAGCGCTGCTCGCGCTGGAGGACGAGAACGAGGATTTCCTCGCCGAGCCGCTGGTGGCGCCGCCGCCGATGGCCAAGCCGGAGACGCTGATCGGGCCGTACAAGCTCGACCGCCTGCTGGGCGAAGGCGGCATGGGCCAGGTCTGGCTGGCGCGCCGCGCCGACGGCCTCTACCAGCGCCGGGTCGCGCTGAAGCTGCTGCGCCCCGGCCTGGCCGATCCCAACCTGCGCCAGCGCTTCACCCGCGAGCGCCAGATCCTCGCCCGCCTCGGCCATCCGCACATCGCGCGGCTGCTGGACGCCGGCATCAGCACCGACAACCAGCCCTACCTGGCGCTGGAATACGTCGAAGGCGAACCGATCACCGACTGGTGCCGCGGCCGCGATCTCAACGTCGAGGCGCGGATCAAGCTGTTCCTGCAGGTCTGCGAGGCGGTGAGCCACGCGCACGCCAACCTGATCGTGCACCGCGACCTGAAGCCGTCGAACATCATGGTCACGCCGCTGGACGAAGTGCGGCTGCTGGACTTCGGCATCGCCAAGCTGCTGGACGGCCCCGAGCCGGGCCGCGACAACACCCGCACCGAAGTGCGCGCGTTCACCCTGCACTACGCCGCGCCGGAACAGATCCGCGGCGAACCGGTCACCACCATGACCGATGTGTATTCGCTGGGCGTGGTGCTGTACGAGCTGCTGGCCGAAACCAAGCCCTACCGGCTGAAGCGGCAGACCGACGCCGAGTGGGAAGAAGCGATCCTGGTCGCCGACCCGCAGAAACCTTCGGCGACCCTGCTGCGCGAAGTCGACAGCGATCCCTCGCGGATGATCGCGCTGCGCCGGCGCGCGAAGGAGATCGCCGGCGATCTGGACAACATCGCGCTGAAGGCGCTGTCGAAGCGTCCTGAGCACCGCTATCCCTCGGTGGAGGCGATGGCGCTGGATCTGCACCGCTATCTCGAAGGCAAGCCGGTGCTGGCGCGGCCGCAGAGCATGGCCTACCGCAGCCACAAGTTCCTGCAGCGGCATCGCTGGGCGCTGGCGACCGCCGCGCTGGTGCTGCTGGTGCTGACCACCGCGCTGGTGCTGGTGACGTGGAAGGCGAAGCAGGCGATGCGCGAAGCCAGTCGCGCGCAGGCGCTGCAGGATTTCGTGACCGGCCTGTTCGAACAGGCCGGCGGCCGCGACACCCCGGGCCCGCTGGACGTGCGCAAACTGCTGGAAGCCGGCGAACAGCGCGGCAATCGCGAGCTCGCGCGGCAGCCGCTGGCGAAGGCGGAGCTGTTCGGCGTGATCGCGCGACTGCGTCTGGGCCTGGGCGATTACCGCGACGCGGAGCGGCTGCTCAAAATCCAGAGCGTCATCATCGCCGGCATCGAAGATGCGCCCGACAGCCTGCGGCTGTCTTCGGCGACCGATTTCGGCCGCACCATGCGCCTGCTCGATCGTTCGCCCGAATGCGTGGCGCGGATGAAGCCGCTGGAAAGCGACGCCCGCGGTCTGCAGCGGAGCCTGCCGGCGCAGGTCGCGGATTTCTATTCGGAACTGGGTCGCTGCCAGCGCCAGGAGAACCGGCTGGAGGTGGCGCGGCTGTTGTTCCAGCGCTCGCTGGAACTGCGGCGCAATACGCTGGACGACATCGCCGGCGTGGTCGAGAACCTCGCCGATCTGGCCGACCTCGACAGCGACGACAACAAGCCGGAAGCCGCGCTGCAGGGCTTCCGCAATGCGCTGGCGCAACTGCAGGCCAGCGTCGGCAACCGCCATCCGCTGGCGATCGATCTGCAGCGCCGCCTGTGCGATCTGGAGCGCAGCGCCGGGCAACTGGTGCTGGCCGAGCGCGATTGTTACGACGCGCTGACCCTGGCGCTGGATCTGCACGGCACGGAGCATCCGGCCAGCGTCGACGCGCGCCGCCAGCTGGCCGCGATCCACGTCGACCTGGGCCGCTTCCGCGAAGCCGGCGCGGCGTTCGGCGAAAGCCACCAATGGCTGATCGCGCGGCTCGGCCGCAATCACGAGGACGTGGCGCGCAACGATGCGAGTCTCGGCATCGTGGCGTGGGAACAAGGCCAGTTCGACACCGCGCTGCGCCATCTCGATCGCGCCCTGGCGGTGCTGCGCAAGGACCCGACCTCGTCGCTCTACCACGGCGTGCTGTTCAACAAGGCGATGGTGCTGCACGACGCCGGCCGCAGCCGCGAAGCGCTGCCGCTGCTGCTGCAGGTGCGGCGACTGCGCGCCGCACAGCTCGGCGCCAACAACCGGCGCGTCGGCGATACCGAGCGCATGCTCGGCGAGGTGCAGACCGCGCTCGGTCAGAACGAGAAGGCGCGCGCGCATCTCGCGACCGCGGTGAAGCTCACCCGCGGCGGCTACGGCCCTTCGCATCCGAATACGCGCCGCGCGGAGCTGTCGCTGGCGCTGTTCGATCTTGCGCACGCCGATCCGCCGGCGCCCTCGGTGGCGAACCAGCTGCAGGCGCTGTCGGAACTGCCGAAATCCGATCCGGAACTGCGCAAGGTCGCATGGCTGGCGGGGACCGCCATCGCCCTGCAGCGCTGCAAGGAACCCGGTTTCGGCGAAGGCCCGGCGCTGCTGGATGCGATCGGCGCCGAAATCGCCGCCGCCCTGCCCGAAGGCGGCAGTCTCGCGCGCACGTTCGAACGCGAACGCCTGCGCTGCCGCTGACCGCCACCGATCGTCCTCTCGACACGTCCAAGGACTCCACCATGCCCACGCTCCGCAACGCCGCCATCGCAGTCGCACTCGTCGCCGGACTGTCGGGCAGCGGCTG
Organism: Lysobacter hankyongensis; assembly: GCF_039543145.1. Taxonomy (NCBI): domain Bacteria; kingdom Pseudomonadati; phylum Pseudomonadota; class Gammaproteobacteria; order Lysobacterales; family Lysobacteraceae; genus Lysobacter; species Lysobacter hankyongensis. The sequence goes on from NZ_BAABJE010000005.1 coordinate 29,526, forward strand.
CGCGCAATCCGGAAGCCGCGTCGACGCGCCTGCGACCAGCAACGCGACGACAGACAGCGCAACGACAGGCAGTATCGCCGGCCACATCCAGCATCCCGCACATGCCATCCCGCCGATGCGGATCTGCGCGATCGGCAGCGGCGCGCCCGCGGAAGCGACGCGGATCTGCGTGCGCACGCAGCGCGGCCAGGGGCGTTATCGCATCGACGGCTTGCCGGCGGACGATTACGTCGTCATCGCCGAAACCAGCGACGGCACGGCGCTGTACCGCGTGGGCGGCCACATGCAGCAGGTGCAATGCATCCGCGCGCCGTGCCCGGAGATGCCGAAGTCGGTGACGGTGACGCCCGGCGCGACGGTCGACGGCATCGATCTGAACGGCTTCTACGACCGCCGCGACGATTTCCCCGCGCTGCCGCCGGCGTGAAGCGCACACGGCAGCGCATACGGTAGAGCGGCCTTCAGAGTCTGTCTGGAATCTCGGCGATGCATATCTCGATTCGATGCCGGCGGACAATCGTCAGCCCGCATCGAATCGGGAAACACCCCCGTGGAGCGACGCAAGTCGCGACGGATTCCGGCAAGACTTGCCGCAGTCGGTCGCGACTTGCGTCGCTCCTACAGGGGCTCCGGTGACAGATCGGGCCGCTCTACCGACTTGATCGGAATGGGCTCCGGGACGCGCTACTGCGACAACGGCAACGGATGCTGCAGCGGATCGATCCGGCCTTCGCCGCGCATGACCTTCTTGAATTCGGCGCGGCTGACCGAGATGTAGCGCTCGTTGCCGCCGATCTCCACCTGCGGCCCGTCCTGCACCGCGTGGCCCTGTTCGTCGACGCGCACGGTCATCGTCGCCTTCTTGCCGCTGTGGCAGATGGTCTTGATCTCGCTGAGTTCGTCGGCCCAGGCCAGCAGATACTGGCTGCCCTCGAACAGTTCGCCGCGGAAATCGGTGCGCAGGCCGTAGCACAGCACCGGGATGCGCAGGCGGTCGACGATCTCGCTCAGCTGCCACACCTGCGCCTTGCTCAGGAACTGGGCTTCGTCGACCAGCACGCAGTCGAGCTTGCCGCGGGTCGCGATGTCGGCGCGCACCAGCGCTTCGAGATCGTCGTCGCGCTCGAAGGCGTGGCCTTCGGCGCTGAGCCCGATCCGCGAAGCGACGGTGCCGGAGCCGGCGCGGAAGTCGAGCTTCGGCGTGAAGATCGCCACGCGCATGCCGCGCTCGCGATAGTTGTGCGCGGACTGCAGCAGGGTGGTGGTCTTTCCGGCGTTCATCGCCGAATAGTAGAAATAGAGCTTGGCCATGCCGCCAGTTTAAATCACGTCGCCGCGGATCATCAGGACCCGCGACGGCGGGCCGCGGTCAGGGCGTCGGCGGCGCGGGCACGTCCACCGGCGGCGGCGGCCCGGCCTCGGCATCGCCGATCTCGCCGACCCGCACGATCCCGTTCTTCCAGGCGCGGTCTTCCGCTTCCCAGTAACGCTGCGGGTCGGTGCGCGACGGCGCGTGCACGGTCGCCAGGATCAGGGCGTCGTTGACGTTCGCCATCGTGCCGCGGAGTTTGTCGCCGGAGGTGATGCCGACGCCGCCGTCGAAGCCGGTGCGCGAGCCGGTGACGTTCAACCGGCTCTGGGTCAACGCCAGCTCGAAGCGACGCTTCGATGCCGGATCGCCGTATTCGGCGTACAGCGCGGGCCCGCGGCGGATCACGTCGGCCTGCTGCGCGGGCGTCAGTTCGCGCCACATGCGTTCGCGGATCGCGAGGAACTGCGGATAGCCGCGTTCGGCGGCGATGTCCGCCCACAGATAGCCCAGCACCCGATCCTCGCGCACGCCGACGCCGTGCCAGTACAGCAGGCTCAGGCGATGCTGCGAATATTTGTCGGCGTAACGCGCGGCCATGCGGAAGGCCTTGGCGGCATCGCGCCAGTTGCCGGTGGCGGCGGCCTTCTGGCCATACAGGCGATGGCGTTCGTTGGGATGATGCGCGCTGAGCGCATAGAGCAGATCGAAGCGCGCGAGCGCCTGGGCATCGGTGTCGATGGCGACCGCGGTCTCGGCCTGCACGGCATCGATGGCCTGGCCCTCCGCCGCGAAGGCGGACGGCGACGCCAGACACAGCGTCAGCGTCATCGATAAAACCGGCGACCGCAGCGCGCGCGCGTTCATGGCGTCGGTGCCGGGACGTCGTCCACGGCCGGCGCTGGTGCGTCGACCTCCGGCGCGGTCTCGGGGATGCGCGATGGGCCGGTCTCCTCGATCTCGCCGATGGTGACGCGGCCGATCTTCGGTTTCATCCACAGCTTGTCCTGCCACGCCCAGTACTTCTTCGCATCCCAGTAGCGTTCGTCGTAGAACTTCGAACCCTCGATCATCTGCCCGCCCTCGGGGCCGGGAATCTCGATCTGCACGCCACGATTGAAACCGGTGCGGCTGCCGGTCATCTGGCTGCGGCCGATGCGCAGTTGGTGTTCGTAGCGTGGCTTGGCCGCGGCGTCGCCGAAGCGCGCGTACGCGGCCTGGCCTTCGGCGATGGCGCGTTCGCGTTCGCCGGGGCTCAGCGCGTTCCAGTACTGCTCGCGCAGAAGCAGAAAGCCGCGATAGCCGCGCTCGGCGGCGAGATCCATCCAGATGTAGGCCTGCACCGGATCGCGCGGCGTGCCCTGGCCCTTCCAGTACATCTCCGCGACCATGCCCTGCGAAGGCTTGTCGGCGAAGAAACCGGCGCGGCGGAAGAAACGCAGCGCATCTTCGTAGCGGCCCTGCTTGTATGCCTCCATCCCGAACTTGCGGTACTTCAGGTCCTGGTGATGATCGAGGAAGCCGGCGGTGATCAGCAGCGGCTGCGACTCGGGATCCGGCGGCGGCGTGTCGGCGGCACGCGCGGCGGAGAGGGGCAGCGCGGCGAGCAGCGCGGCGGCGAGCAGCAGGGGGCGGATCATGGTCATGCGCGAGGGTCCGTGGGGCGGCGTCGACGGGCCGGGGCGAGCCGGTGTGGGGAAGATGTCTCCGTCTGGATGCGCACAGTAGCCGAATCGTCGCGCCCCGGCGGGTAAACTGATGACCTATCCGCCATCGGTCATTCCCGCTTCCTTCATGCACGGCCTCAATCCTCCCCAACGCGAAGCGGTGCTGCACGCCCAGGGTCCGATGCTGGTGCTGGCCGGCGCGGGCAGCGGCAAGACCCGGGTGATCGTCGAGAAGATCGCGCACCTGATCCAGTCGAAGCATTACCCGGCCAAGCGCATCGCCGCGATCACCTTCACCAACAAGGCGGCGAAGGAAATGCGCGAGCGCGTCGCCAAGCGGATCAAGGGCGACGCGGCGGACGGCCTGACCATCTGCACCTTCCACGCACTGGGCCTGAAGCTGCTGCAGATCGAACACGCCAAGCTCGGCCTGAAGCGCGGCTTCTCGGTGTTCGACAGCGACGACTCGCACGCGCAGATGAAGGACCTGATGCCGGGCGCCAAGCCCGATGCGGTGCAGGCGATGCAGAGCCTGGTCTCGCGCGCGAAGAACGCCGGGCTGTCGCCGGAAGAAGCCGTCGCCGCCGCGCAGAGCCCGCGGGAACGCGAGGCCGCACAGCTGTACGCCAAATACCAGCAGCGGTTGACCACCTTCAACGCGGTCGACTTCGACGATCTGATCCGGTTGCCGGTGCAGTTGCTGGAAAGCGACGAGGACTGCCGGCTGGGCTGGCGCGAACGCATCGGCTATCTGCTGGTGGACGAGTGCCAGGACACCAACGACGCGCAGTACCGGCTGCTGAAGGCGATCGCCGGCGAGAAGGGCCATTTCACCTGCGTGGGCGACGACGACCAGAGCATCTACGCCTGGCGCGGCGCGAATCCGGAGAACCTGTCGCAGTTGGGCAAGGATTATCCGACGCTGCGGATCGTCAAGCTCGAACAGAACTACCGCTGCAGCAACCGCGTGCTGCGCGCGGCGAACACGCTGATCGCCAACAATCCGCACGAGCACCTGAAGAAGCTGTGGAGCCAGCAGGCCGACGGCGAGCGCATCCGCATCCTCGAATGCCGCGACGGCGAGCACGAAGCGGAGCGGATCGCGTCGGAGATCCATTTCCTCAACCAGTCGCGCAAGGCGGAGTGGGGCGAGTTCTGCATCCTGTTCCGCGGCAACCACCAGTCGCGGCCGCTGGAAAAGGCGATGCAGCTGCTGCGCGTGCCGTATCACCTCAGCGGCGGCACCGCCTTCCTCGATCGCGGCGAAGTGAAGGACGCGCTGTCGTGGCTGCGACTGATCGCCAATCCCGAAGACGATGCCGCCTTCCTGCGCGCGGTGCAGTCGCCGAAGCGCGAGGTCGGCACGACCACGCTGGCGAAGCTCGCGGAACTGGCGCAGCAGGCCGGACAGCCGATGTCGCGGGCGGCCGAATCCGTCGGCCTGCTGAAGCATCTGCAGCCGCGCGCCGCGAACGCGCTCAGCGGCTTCGTCGACATCGTCCGCGGCCTGCGCAACGACGCGCGCACGCTGACGCCCGCGGAACTGGTGCGCAAGCTCAACGAACGCAGCGGCCTGCTCGCGGCGCTGCGCGCGCAGTGCAAGAACGAACAGATGTTCGCGCTGCGCCGCGGCAACCTCGACGAACTCGCCGACTGGTTCGACGGCGCGCGCGGCGGCGCCGGTCCCGGCGAACTCGCGGCCTCGCTGGCCCTGCTCAGCCACGCCGACAAGGGCGAGCCCGGCAATCAGGTGCGGCTGATGAGCCTGCACGCGGCGAAGGGCCTGGAATTCCGCTACGTCTTCATCATCGGCATGGAGGACGGCACGCTGCCCCACGAGGCCAGCCTCGAAGAAGGCCGGCTCGACGAAGAGCGCCGGCTGCTCTACGTCGGCATCACCCGCGCGAAGGAACAGCTGTGGCTGTCGTATTCGCGCGAGGCGCAGCGCTGGGGCACGAAACTGCGGCTGACGCCCAGCCGTTTCCTCGACGAACTGCCTGCCGACGAACTGCAGCGCGACGGCGCCGACCCGGTCGCCGACGCCGCGCGCAAGCAGGAGCGCGCCAGTGCCGGCTTCGCGGCGATCAAGGCGATGCTGGAAGGCTGACGGACCCCCACGTGGATATCCTCGTCGTCTGCATCGTCGCCCTGCTCGCCTCGGGGCTGACGTTCTTCTCCGGCTTCGGCCTGGGCACGCTGCTGCTGCCGGCGTTCGCGCTGTTCATGCCGCTGGAGCAGGCGGTGGCCGCGACCGCGGTGGTGCATCTGCTCAACGGCCTGTTTAAGCTGGGCTTGCTGTATCGCCACATCGACCGCGGGGTGCTGCTGCGCTTCGGCGCACCGGCGATGGCCGCGGCGCTGGTGGGCGCCTGGCTGCTCTCGGCGCTGGGCGCGCTGCCGCCGCTGCACGCCTACACCGCATTCGGCCATGCGTTCGCGATCACGCCGATCAAGCTGACCATCGGCCTGTTGCTGCTGGGCTTCGCGCTGGTGGAAATCGTGCCGGCGCTGCGCGACCTCGAATTCGATCGCCGCTGGCTGCCGCTCGGCGGCGCGCTCAGCGGTTTCTTCGGCGGCCTCTCCGGCATGCAGGGCGCGCTGCGCAGCGCGTTTCTCGCCCGCAGCGGGCTGCAGAAGCAGGCGTTCGTCGCCACCGGTTCGGCGATCTCGACGCTGATCGATCTGTCGCGCCTCGTCGTGTATGCCGGCACCCTCGCGGCGGTGTTCGGCCGCCTCGACCACCGCCTGCTCGGCTGCGCCGTGCTCGCCGCGTTCGCCGGCGCCTGGATCGGCAACCGGCTGCTGAAGAAGACCACGCTGCACGTCCTGCAACGGATCGTGGCGGCGATGTTGTTCGCGTTCGCGCTGGGGCTCATCGCCGGGGCGTTGTGATGGACACCCGCCGACGGCGATTCACGGCGTTCGGCTAAACTCGGGCGATCGCATTCCATGGGAGTCGCCATGCGCCAGTCGCTGCTGTTCGTTGCCGTGCTGTCTTCGTTGTTCGCTCTGGGCGGCTGCCGCAGTCTGCCCGCATCGACAGGGACGGACGCGGCGGCGGCCACCACGCCTGCGACCGCGCCGGTCGCAACGCCCGCCGTCGCCGCCGACGACAATCTGAACGCGGTGTTGTGGGTGCAGCGTTCGGCCGAATATCAGGCCGCCGCGGAGACGGTCTACCGCGCCGCCACCGACAAGCTCGACGCCGCGCTGAAGGATCCGCGCTGGGACGCGCTGGTGCCGGAGGAGCGCGCCACGCCCGCGACCGGGCTGCCGCCGGCGGTGGTGATGGACATCGACGAGACCGTGCTGGACAACTCGCCCTACCAGGCGCGGCTGGTGCGCGAGGGCGGCGAATACAACGAAGCGACCTGGGACGCGTGGGTGCGCGAGAAGCGCGCCAAGCCGGTGCCCGGGGTCGTCGAATTCGCCCGCGCGGCGCAGGCGAAGGGCGTGACCGTGCTGTACATCTCCAACCGCGCCGAACATCTGATCGCGCCGACCCTGGACAACCTGCGCGCGGTCGGCCTGCCGGTGAAGGACGACAGCGTGTTCCTCGGCCTGGGCACCTTCGTGCCGGACTGCGAGCAGGAAGGCTCGGAGAAACTCTGCCGCCGCCAGTTCGCCGGGCGCAGCTACCGCGTGCTGATGCAGTTCGGCGACCAGCTCGGCGATTTCGCCCAGATCATCGCCAACACCCCCGACGCCCGCGCCGAACTGCAGGCCCGCCATCGCGGCTGGTTCGGCGAACGCTGGTGGATGTTGCCGAACCCGACCTACGGCTCGTGGGAGCCGGCGGTGTTCAACAACGAGTGGCGGCAGCCGCGCGAACAGCGCCGCGAGGCCAAGCGGGCCGCGCTCGATACCGCCAACTGATCCGAACAGCGGCGAATCCGCGGCGTTCATCGACGAACGCCGCACGATGCCCGTCTCGTCGATCGCGGAGCGCGCATCGGACCAGCATCCGATTGATGAAATGCAAGCGATATCAATCACTTGATCCATATTTCTTGAAGTGTTGTATTAAAAACCGGGCGCGGTTAGGCTCTGACCATCCGGGTTCGCCCGGAACCGTGCCACAACCGTGACCTGCCGGCCTCGGCCGGAATTTTCGGGAGACCCACCGCGGTCTCCTTTTCTTTTTCCGTTTCCGACGACCTCCTGCCGGCCGCTTGTCGGCCGCGCCCGGGCCGGCCAAGATGCGGGCACCATGGCCTCCGCCCTCGCCACACCCTCCCACCGCTTCCCGGCACCGCTGGCCGCCCTGCTTGCGGTCGCGCTGGCGTTGGCGGCGACGAGCTGCGGCGACGAGCGCGAGCACGTGGCCGGTGCGGCGACGGAACCGGTACAGGCCGTCGCCCTGCTCAGCGGGCATCTGCGCGACAACGACCTGCAGGCCTTCGCCCACGACGCGGTGCCACCGGCGCTGCGTCCGGCGCTGGCGGCCGCGTGGCAGGCCGGCCGCACCCGCTGGCCGCTGGAGGAACTGCCGTTCGACCACCGCATCCCGGGCGTCCTCGCCACGCTCGCCGCCGACGGCGCCGAAGCCCGCCTGCGCAGGAACTTCGACCGCCAGTTCGCCAACGCCCACAGCGAGCTGCGGGCCGCGGCCAAAGCGCTGGGGCTGTTCGGCGCCAAATATCTCCAGAACGACCAGGCCCTGAGCCCGGAGGAGCGCGCGCATTACGTGCAGGTGGTGGAAGCCATGGCCGACTGGGGCGGGAAGGCGCGGCTGGGCGATCCGAAGCGCGCCCGTGCCGCGATCGCCAAGCTCAGCCTGGCCGCGCGCCGGACCGAATTGCGGGACGAGGCGGATTTCCGCCGGCTGGGCATGGACGAGAGCCTGCGCCAGCTCGGCCCGATGGCCGCGGCGGTGAAAGCGTCGCTGGCCGGCTACGGCCTGGATCTGGACGAAAGCCTGGACGCCATGAGCCTGTCGCTGGAAAGCCGGGACGGCGACCGCGCGCGGGTGCGGATGCGCTATCCGCTGGGCGGACGCACCATCGACACCGTGGTCGCGGTGGAGCGCGTTGACGGCCGCTGGTACATCAGCGACTTCCTGCGTCACGCCCGGGCCGCGGCGGCCGCGCCGACGCCGGCGGCGCCGCTTCCGCCGGTCGCTCCGCCCGCGGAGACCGCGACGGCGAAACCGACTTCGTCATAATGGCGGCGATCATGCCGACATCCCCGAACCAACCCACGCTCTTCGAAGCCGAATCCGGCCCCGCCCCGACGCCCGCGTTCGCTGCCCCGGAAGCGACCGTCGACGCCGGGACCGCACCCGCCAAAGCGCCCGAAGTTCCCGCTGAAGCACCGATCGAAGTCCCAGCTGAAGCGCCGACCGAAGCACCGGTCGAAACCCCGACGGAAGTGCCGGCCGAAGCCCCGGTCGAGGTGCCTGCCGAGGTCCCGACCCAAGCGCCGCCGCCCACCGCCGCAATGGCCGATGCGGACACCGCCGCCGCGCACGGACCGTCCGAAGATGACGGACCCGCGCAGCCCGAACTGGCGATACCGGCCGTGCAGCCCGAGGCGCCGCCGCCGGCCAGCCCACCGCCGGTTCGCGGTCGTCGCCCGTGGTGGGCCGGCCTGCTGGGTCGCCTGCTGGAGCCCTGGATCGAACTGCGCATCGATCCGCTGCCCGAGCCGCTGGCCGACGACCCGCGCCCGATCTGCTACGTCCTCGAGGACTATGGCCTGTCCAACGCGCTGATCCTCGAACGCGCCTGCCGCGAAGCCGGCCTGCCGTCCGCGCTGCGGCCGCTGGCGGGCGATCCGCTGAAGCGCAAGCGCGCCTACGTCGCACTGTCGCGGCGCAACGCCAACAGCACCCTCGGACTGGCCGCGGACATGGCCGTGGACATCGCCACCGGCAAACCGCCGAAGATGGCGCGTCCCGCGCGGCGCCATTCCGAGGCGCTGGCGCGCCTGCTCGACGCGCATCGCGCCGACCCTTCGCTCGACGTGCGGCTGGTGCCGGTGTCGATCTTCGTCGGCCGCGCGCCGGACCGGAACAACGGCTGGTTCTCGGTGCTGTTCTCGGAAAACTGGACCCTGGTCGGCCGCTCGCGCCGGCTGCTGGCGATCCTGCTCAACGGCCGCGACACCCGCGTCCAGTTCGCCGCACCGGTCGAAGTGCGCGGCGTGGTCGCCGAAGCGCTGCCGCCCGAGCGCACCGTGCGCAAGCTCTCGCGCGTGCTGCGCACCCACTTCAACCGCATCCGCGAAGCGGTGATCGGGCCGGATCTCTCCACCCGCCGCCTGCTGATCGACAAGGTGCTGTCCGCCGATCCGGTGAAGCAGGCCATCGCCGACACCGCGCGGCGCGAGAACGGCAAGGAAGAGGACGCCTGGAAGAAGGCCCACGCCTACGCCTACGAGATCGCGGCCGACTACTCGCCGCCGGTGGTGCGCTCGGCCTCGTTCCTGCTCACCACGGTGTGGAACCGCATCTACCGCGGCGTGCTGGTGCATCACCTCGACCGCCTCAAACAGGACGCCCCCGGTTACGAAGTGGTCTATGTGCCCTGCCATCGCAGCCACATGGACTACCTGCTGCTGAGCTATCTGCTCTACACCCAGGGCATCGTGCCGCCGCACATCGCCGCCGGCATCAATCTCAACCTGCCGGTGATCGGCACGATCCTGCGCAAGGGCGGCGCGTTCTTCCTGCGCCGCAGTTTCCGCGGCAACGCGCTGTACTCGGCGGTGTTCTCCGAATACGTCGCGCAGCTGGTCGCGGGCGGCTATTCGATCGAATACTTCATCGAGGGCGGGCGTTCGCGCACCGGACGGCTGCTGCAGCCCAAGGGCGGCATGCTGGCGATGACCATCCGCGCCTACCTGCGCCAACCGACGCGCCCGGTGCTGTTCCAGCCGGTGTACATCGGCTACGAGAAGCTGATGGAAGGCAACAGCTATCTCGACGAACTCTCCGGCAAGCCCAAGGAAAAGGAATCGATCTGGTCGCTGCTCTGGGGCATCCCCAAGGTGCTGCGGCAGAACTACGGCCAGGTGGTGGTGAACTTCGGCGAACCGATCCGGCTCGGCGACGTGCTCGCCGAACAGGCCCCGGAGTGGAACGGCCAACCGGTGGACGAGGACGAAAAACCGGCGTGGCTCGCGGGCACGATCGACAGCCTCGCCGATCGCGTGCAGATCAACATCAACCGCGCCGCCGACGTCAATCCGATCAACCTGCTGGCGCTGGCGGTCCTGTCCACGCCGAAGCACGCGATGGGCGAGACCGACCTGCTGGCGCAGATCGCGCTGTCGAAAATGCTGCTGGCCGAAGTGCCGTACTCCGACCGCATCACCGTCACCCCGCACACGCCGGAGCAGATCGTCGCCCACGGCGAAGACATCGGCGTGCTCGCGCGCACCGCGCATCCGCTCGGCGACGTGGTCCACGTGAGCGGCGACACCGCGGTGCTGCTGAGCTATTTCCGCAACAACGTGCTGCATCTGTTCGTGGCGACCGCGTGGATCGCCTGCTGCTTCCAGCACAACCGCCGGATGAGCCGCAACACCCTGCTGCGCGTCGGCCGATCGCTGTATCCGTTCATGCAGGCCGAGCTGTTCCTGCCCTGGGACGAAGACGGTTTCGCCGATCAGGTGCAGCGCACCATCGCGGTGTTCGTGCGCGAAGGCCTGCTGCAACAGGTCAGCGACGACGACGGCGGCATCCTCGCCCGCAACGCCGGACAGTCCGACGAAGTGTTCCGGCTGCGCGCACTGGGCCACCCGCTGCAGCAGGCGTTCGAGCGCTACTACATCGCGATCTCGGTCCTGGCGAAGAACGGCCCGGGCAAACTCGGCGCCGGCGAACTCGAAAGCCTCTGCCATCTCGCCGCGCAGCGCCTCAGCCTGCTGTACGCGCCCGCCGCCCCGGAATTCTTCGACAAGACCCTGTTCCGCAGCTTCATCCGCAAACTGCGCGAACTGAAACTGGTGTGGCCCGACGAGAACAGCAAACTGGTCTTCGACCAGCGCCTCGACAACTGGGCGAAGGACGCCAAGACCATCCTCGGCCGCGAACTGCGCCACACCATCGAGAAGGTCAGCCCGGAAGCGGCGACGCCGGAACCGGCGCCCGACGCCGTCGGCTGAGCCGGTTTCGCGCGGAAGGCCTGCCGCGGCAGGCTGGTTGTATCCGCGAGGATGCGGCGCCATGGATCGACACAGGAATGTGCGGAATCGCTGGCGCATCGGCGATACGATTCCGCAACGTCACGACGACAAGACACCCAAGGACGGCCACCACCATGCCTCTCTCGACCGACGCCGGAAACCGTTCGCGCCTTCTCCGTCGGCTGCGGGATTGGCGCAGCATGCTGCTGGCGCTTCTCATCCTCGGCGGCGCGGGCGCGGTGGCGCAGGTGGCCGGACCCACGCCCGCGCCGAATTTCTGCTACGGCAACAATTCCGACGCCCAGGTCTGCAGGCCGACGCTCGACCAGGCCGAAGCGGTGATGCGCGCCGACCCGTTGCTGAAAGGCGCGGGCGATGTCGTCGAACACTTCGCCACCGCGCCGGTGAATCCCGACACGATCCGGCAGCAGTACGCGGTCATGGATCGCCGGGCCGAAAGCATCGGCGTGCCGGCCTACTTCGGCGATTTCGGCGCATTCGGCAACAGCAACGGCGACTGCGCGCTCAGCGAGGACCAGACCGGACTGCCCGGCTGGTGCGCCAGCGAATCGCAGGTCGTCGAGCTCGGCAAGGCCGCGGTCCGCCGGCAGTTTCCGGAATGCATTCCCGGCAGCGCCAGCGTCGTCAGCGAGTACAGCCTGCCGAGCCTCAATCCGGTCGCCAACACCACCCGCGGCCGCATCAGCTACGGTCAGCGGCGATATCAGGTCGAGATGCTGTGCGCCGACGGTCCCTACACCAAGGACTTTCACGTCCTCAAGCAGCGTCCCGCGTACTGCCGCACGGGGTTCAAGACGATTTCCGGCGCGGTCCTGGACGAGCTGCTGACCCAGGATTTCCTGTGCACGGCGCAGGAAGGCCGCGTCGTCTTCATCGAATCGCCCATCCGGCAATGCGGCAGTTGCGCAGGCAGCCCGAATCCGATGTACCCGGCGACCGGGGAGAAGCGTCGCGCGGAAGCGGATTTCGCGTTCGCCGGTCAGGACTTCGTACGCCATTACCGCTCGCTGCGCCAATTCCGCAACAACCGGCAGTTCGCGGTGGCGTGGACGCATACCTGGAGCGACCGCATTCTCGTCGGCACCAGCAGCACGGTGCCGTATCTGCACATCGGCGAGGCGGGCGATTACGAAGGCTATCGCGCGGTCGGCGGCAATCGCCACCGCGGCGAGAATTCGACCGACCGCATCCTGGAACGGGTGAACGTCAACGGCATCGGCTGGCGCCTGCGGATGCCCGACGGCGAACTGCGGGAGTTCGATACCGACGGCTATCTGATCGCGGTCCGTCATCCAGACGACCCGCTGGCGGACGTGTCGATCGCCTATGCCGACAAGGCGATCTCCACAGTGACCGACGCGCAGGGTCGGAAACTTCGCTTCGAGTACGCGGATCGGCTGCTGCGCCGCATCGTCCTGCCCGACGATACCGTGTTCGCGTACGGCTACGACGACAAGCTGAACCTCGTCGCGGTCGTGCAACCGGGCGGTACCGTGCGTCAGTACCACTACAACGAAGCCGGACTCGCCGGCGCCAGCGATCGTCGACACCACCTCACCGGCATCACCGCGGAGGACGGGCGCCGCTACGCGTCGTTCGCCTACGACGCGCGCGGCCGGGCGATCTCCAGCCGCGTGCTGGGTTCGCCCAACGAAGTCGCGACCGTGTCCTATCCGGACGAAGACCACGCCACCCTCCAGACCGCCGACGGCGGCAGCGACGCCTATACGATCCAGTCCGGCACCTACCGCCGCATTCTGGGCAACAACGACGGCAACCACGCGTCGCAGCTGAGCTACGACGCCGAGGGCCGCCTGACCCGCGTGGTCGACAAGGCCGGCACGATCACCGACTACGCCTACGACAGCGTCCACCTCACCGCCACCACCGAAGCGGTCGGCAAGGATGAAGAGCGGCGGCACGAAGTCGACCGCGACCCGGTCACCGGGATGACGACCGCACTGCGCGTACGCGACAAGGCCGGCGCGCTCGTGGCGCGCACGACCTGGACGTACAACACGCGTCGTCAGACGACGAGCGAGTCCGTGATCGATCCGGTCACCGGGACGAGCCGTACGACCAACGTCACCTATTGCGACGCCATCGACAGTGTCTGCCCGGTGGTCGGCCTGCTGAAGTCGATCGACGGTCCGCTGCCTGGCGCCACCGACATCATCCGCTTCGAATACCGGATGACCGACGCGCCCGGCTGCGCGACCGCGCCGGGCAGCTGCGCGTATCGCAAGGGCGATCCGTGGAAGACCATCGACGCGCTGGGCCATACGCGCGAAGTCCTCGCCTCCGATGGTGCCGGCCGGGTCCTGTCGATGCGCGACGCGAACGGCGTCGTGACCGATCTCGTCCGCGACGCCCGCGGCCGGCCGATCGCGATCAAGGTCCGCGGCACCGACGACGGCGGCGAGACCGACGATCAACTGACATCGATCGACTATCACCCCACCGGCACCGTCCGCCGCATGACCTTGCCCGATGGCGTGCAGACACGGTTCGAATACGACGCCGCGCAACGGCTGACCCGCATCGTCGATGGCGTCGGCAACACCCTCGACTTCACGCTCAACCCGGCCGGCGAGGTGGTGGGCGAACACGCGCGCGACACCGGCGGCGCGCTGCTGCACATGCTCTCGCGCACCTACGACACCCTCGGTCGGCTGCAGGCGGTGAAGGACGCCGAGCTGCGTGCGACCACCTTCGCGTACGACGCTGTCGACAACCTCACGCTGGAGACCGACGCCCTCGGTCGCAGAACCACGCACGGCTACGACGCGCTCGGCCGGCTGCGCAGCAGTCTGCAGGACGTGGACGGCCTCGCTGCGCAGACGCAGTTGCATTACGACGCGCTCGACCGCGTGGTGCGCGTCACCGATCCCAACGGCCTGCACACCGACACCGTCTACAACGGCTTCGGCGATGTCGTCTCCACGACCAGCCCGGACACCGGCACCACGACGTCGACCTACGACGGCGCCGGCCGCGTCCACACCACCACCGATGCCCGTGGCATCACCGCGACCTACGCTTACGACGCGCTGGACCGGGTGACATCGGTCGTCTATCCCGACGACAGCCGCAATCTCGGTTTCGTCTACGACGTTGCGCCCGTCGAGTGCCCGACGGCCGAACGCTTCCACATCGGCCGCCTCGCGCGCATGACCGACGCCAGCGGCGCGACCGCGTTCTGCTACGACCGTTTCGGCCACCTCACCCGCAAGCTGCAGGCCACCCAGGGCCGCACCTTCGCCGTGCGCTACGACTACACGCCGCGGGCCGGCAGCGGCAACGGCGTGCTGTTGCGCCCGCGCCCGCCCGCCGGCCACCTGATGGGCCTGACCTACCCGGACGGCGCCCAGGTCCGCATCGACCGCAATCCATTGCGCGAGGTCACCGGCCTCACCGTGACCCTGGCCAATGGTCAGACCGAGACGCTGCTGCGCAACGCGCAGTACTACCCGTTCGGCCCTGTCTCGCGCTGGACCTACGGCAACGGTCGCACGCTGGCGCGGTCGCTCAACCAGAACTATCTGCCCGGTTTCGTCGAAGACACCCGCCCGGGCGGATTGAGCGAAGGCTACTGGTTCGATGCCGTCGGCAATCTGCAGTCGCTGCAGCGCGCCGACCAGAGCGCGCCCTCGAAGCGCACCTACGCCTACGACGGCCTGGACCGGCTCACCGGCGTGCGCGACGGCGCCACCGCCGCGCTGTTGCAGGGATACGAATACGACAGGACCGGCAACCGCACGCGCGAAACCGAGGGCGGCGCGGTGCGCGACTACGCGTATGTCGCCGACACCCATCGCTTGGCCAGCGCGGGCGGTCTATCGCGACAATACGACGACGCCGGCAACACCACGCGCATCGGCCCCGCGACGACCGCCGCGCAAACGACGGCGCCGGTCGCCTCGGACCCGCGCGCAACACCGATCCGCAACCGGCGTCTGGATCTGCAGACACAGGCCCGCGCCCGCAGGGACTACAAGCACGACCGTCCGCGGCCGACAACATCCCGAGTCGCCCCACTGTCATCCCGAGCCGCAGGCGAGAGACCTGCTGCCAGTTCGACCTCCACCAAAACCTTCCCGAGCCACATCGTCCGCGACTTCCTCTACGACGCCACCGGTCGCATGCGTCAGGTCCGGAACGACGGCGTCGTGGCGGTGGACTACCTCTACAACGCCCGCGGCGAACGCGTCCATCGCAGCCGCGTCGGGCAATCGGTCACCACCGTGCACGACGAGGCCGGCCGCTGGCTGGGCGATTACGACGGCAGCGGCCAGCCGATCCAGCAGGCGATCTGGCTCGACGACCTCCCGGTCGGCCTGCTGGTCGGCGCCGGCGCGAACCAGACGCTGTATTACCTCGAACCCGATGCGCTGGGCAGCCCACGCATCGCCATCGATCCGGTCCGCGACGTGGCCGTGTGGCGCTGGGATCTCACCGGCGAAGCCTTCGGCGAAACGCTCCCGAACGAAGACCCGGATGGCGACGGTATCGCCTTCGTACTGGACATGCGCTTCCCGGGTCAGCGCCACGACGCCGCGACCGGGCTGTATCACAACTACTTCCGGGATTACGATCCGGCCATCGGCCGCTACGTGCAGAGCGATCCGATCGGCCTAACCGGCGGGATCAGCACCTACGCCTACGGCAACGGCGCGCCGCTGGGGTTCAGCGATCCACTCGGACTGCAGGGCCGCGGCGGCTGGGGCCAACGCATCGGCGCGATGCTCGCCCGCCCGCTCGTGGAACGGATGGGCGGAGGATTGCTGGCGAAGGCCGCGGGTCAGGCCGCGAAGCAACGCGCCGACATGCGGCGCGCGCAGAAGATGCTGGAACGGATGCAGGGTATCTGGGGCAGGATCGGACGGGGCGGAAAGCGCAGAACGGATGAGGTGCCGCAGGGGTGTGATAGTACTGCTAGTGCTGCACAGCAGGTTCTGCTGGATAGCAACGTCACCACCGGATTGAAATCGGATGCCACTTTGCGTGGAAGAATCTTGCCAGGAGAGGTTCCGGTAAAATCCTATGTAACAATTCCTGAGATGCGGAACGCAGTAGAACACAGCAACCTGCGTGGCGTTCCCGGTGCTGCTTACGACCTCCCAACGCTGACGACACATCCGTCGCTGGATGCTCGGATCAACATTCGCGGGATGTTACCGGATCGCCCGGGACGCTTCGGCGATGGAGTTATTGGCGCTCAGGCATTGGAGAACAAGCTAACGTTGATCACCGACGACAGACGCCTGAGAGTTATTGTCGAATCCCTCGGAGGCACAACGCGATGATTGACCGCCAAGAAGTCTTCATAAAACATGGAGACCCTGTATTCCTTAAAAATGGTGTCAAATTAGAAGTGTCGGCATCAATCGCCTCAAGGCCATCTGCCATTTTGATAAGTGCCGAAAACGGAACTATCGAGATCCCAAGCTTCACTGATTCTCAGATCAATAATAAATTTGAATTGATGCCAATTTTTGAAGTTGTGTATTGGAACGATATTGCAATCATCGTTGGATTGCCTTCAATAGTCATTGTCTACGAAAAAAAGTTGCTCAAGATTGATCTTTTTCGCAAGGCTACTGACGATTCTGGTTTCTATGCCATCGAGTGGCTGGAAGATGATGATCGTCTGTTCTGCATCTATGAAGGTGGGATAATTTCTTTCAACCGCCATGGCGAAATCCTTTGGCATATACAAAAAGCATGGGATGACATTTTCACGAGCTTTGAAAATGGAGATTTTATTCTGATGGAGCCAGACGGAAAAATCATCGGCATTGATAGTTCGAACGGCTTTCGGAAAACCAAGAGAAATTGAACTTAGGAGAAGCTTTATGGTCTAGACACGCCTAGGCCTACAGCGGTGCGCAGCCCGCTCGTGGAACGGATGGGTGGCGACCTGCTGGCGCGCGGCGCGAGTGCGGCAGCCAAGGCGCGCGCGCAAGCCCGATGCTTAGCGGAGCTGGCGCAACGCATTCAGGGCATCTTGGGCAGGATCAGACGGGGCGGAAAGCATGGATCGGATCGGTGGAGAATCATTCTGATGAGTGCTTATAACTGGATCGACATCAACAGAAATTGCCCTTCCTGTCATTCTGATGCTCACATAAAGTGCCAAGCTCACTACTTTTCTGACTATTCAGGAGATGATTCCGGAAGATTTCATGACCGCAATTATCGTCTTGGACAGGCGATGTCTTGGTGGAATCAATCTGATCCAAAGTACCTCTCTTTTCTTGAAGGAGAATCAAATCCCGATGGAATGAAAGTAAATCGATTGATTGAATGCTGCTACAGCACATGCATGTCCTGCGATGCAGATCTATATGTAGCAATCGCCTTCTTAGTCAACACTCCTGAAAAAATATTGGATGTCGGATTGATCGCGGACTGGCCTGCGAACCGTCCAAGATAGATATTCTGCGATTTGAGCTGTCAACTGCTCTTTGAGGCGATTCCCAAGAGTCAGACTGCGAGTCGACGCGGAGAAGATGCTGGAGCGGATACAGCACATCTGGGGCGGAATTGCGTGGAGCTGGAAGCACGGTTTACGCGCACATTCGCCGAAAGCGTTCAGAACGAAGAGCCGAACATCGGCGGGCCATTTCCTCAATCGGCCCGCGTTTCCGCACCCCGCAGTTCACCCGGTAAAACGCAGGAAAACCGGTGCAGAATGACAGCCTTCGAAACGAATGGCTGCCCCCACCATGTCACGATTCCTTTCGGCCCTGCTCGCGCTCGCGTCGTTCGCCCTGTTCGCGCACCCTGCCTCAGCGGACAGCCTGGCTTGCGGCACCTATCTCGATGCCGAGTCCGGCACGCGGCTGACGGTCGCCGATGGCCGCAACGCGCGACTGCTGCGCGAGGGCATGGCGCCGGCGACGTACTGGCATCGTCGCGACGGCGGAGCGGCGCATCTGTACAACCTCGACGACGGCTACATCGACGACTACCGCGTGAGCGCCGATGGACGCACGCTGACCGGCGAGGACGCGACGTTCCGCAAGACCTTCGTGCTGCAGGAGACCGGACGCTGCGCGAACGTGTCGGCGCCATCGCCGGGCACCTGCGCGGCGTCGATGGATGCCTGCATGGCCGGCATGGATCTGGCCGCGGGCACGATGCTGAAACGCTACTGCGAGGAAGGCGTGCCCTACGCCTGCGGACGCTGGATCGAAACGCTGCGCGATGCGGCGAATCCGTCGTCGCCGCTGGACGCCGGCCCGCCACCGGTCTGCCGCGAAGGCACGGCCGCCTTCGACGCCGCGGCCTGCGAGCGAGCGGTCGCGACGGCGCTGGGCGCAGCGCTGGCGGAGGCCGCGACGTCCCTCTACGCCGATGACGCGCCGCTGGCGCCGACGCAGCTGGATACGTTGCCCGCGCTGTGCGAACGCCAGGGTTCGGCGAAGACCTGTGGCATCGTCGCGGAGGAACTGTGGAACGGCGGACGTTATGCCGACGCACGCACGGCGCTGCGCGATGCCTGCGAACGCGGCGGGGATCCGGAGGCCTGCAGACACACCGCTTCGCTCGCATCGCTGGACGACAGCGCCCTGCGCGCGGCACCGGCCGACGCGCTGCCCTGCGGCCGTTACGTCGCCGAGACCGGTTTGATGAGCGAACTGGACTTCGGCGATCGCGGGCGTGTCGAAGGCATCGGCGGCGCGCTGCGCGCGCGGCTGCAGGACGGACGGGTCCGCATCCGTCACGACAAGGGCGGCGATTTTGTGTTCCGCCGGCTTGGCGACGATCGCCTGCTCGGTCTCGACGACTGGAACCGCTACGCGCTGTATCGGCGCGAAGGCGATGCCCGCACGTGCGCGGCGCCGGTGGCGTTCGTGGAAACGGCGATGGTCGAGGACTGCCCGCAGCCGGGCGCGGAAAGCGCCGCGGCCTGCTGCGCCCGCGGCAGCCTGCACGGCTGCAACATCGCCGGGCACCAGGCCGCGCTCGCGAACGACTGGCCCGGCGCGAAGCCCTACTACCTGAAGGTCTGCGCCGGCGGCGTGCGCGTCGGCTGCGAAAACCTCGTGCAGGTGTTCGCGCACATCGAAGACGGCGGCATTCCCGAAGCGCTGGACGCGCTGTGCGCCGCGAATCCGAAGCACGTGGCCTGCGACGTCGGCGAAACCACGAACTGGGACGCGCTGGGGCTCGCGCGCGGGCTCGACGACGTCATGCGCGAGCTGGAGCGCGAAGAAAACGCACCGCAGGAATGACCGTACGTCCGCCGGTTCCCTGAGCGGGTTCCCGGAGCAGGCCCTCAGCGCTCCGGCGCGAGCAGGAAGCGCAGCGGAATCTCCACCCGCGCGCGCCACGCGGTCTCGTTGTGTTCGGCACCCTCGAAGCTGCGCGTCATCCACGCGCCGCCTTCGCGCCAGCCGGCCTTGCGCATCGCGGCGTCCATCCGCTGCTGGTAGGGCGCATAGCGCGCATCCAGCGCCGCGGTGCCGTGGTCGAAATACAGCCGGTGCGTTCGACGGTCGGGCAGATGCGCGGCCAGCCACTCGACGACGCAGCCGTCGCAGGCCGGCCAGTGCGTGGACACCGCACCGGCGCCGCCGAACACCTCGGGATGGGTCGCGATCGCATACAGCGAGATCAAGCCGCCCATGCTCGAGCCCATGATGGCGGTGTCGTCGCGCCCCGGGCGCGTGCGATAGCGCCGGTCGATGAAGGGTTTGAGTTCTTCGACCAGGAAGCGCAGATAGTCGTCGGAGCGGATGTCTTCGACCCGTCCGATCGCCCCCCCTTCGATGCCGCTGCCGACGGTGTCCGTGCGCACCGGCGCCTTCGGCATGTACTCGGCGAAACGCAGCGGCGAGTTCCAGACGCCGACGACGATGGCCTCGCGGACTTCGCCGCGTTCGATCAGCCGGGTCATCGCGCCGTCGATGTCCCAGTCGACGCCGGTATAACCCAGCGCCGGATCGAACAGATTCTGGCCGTCGTGCATGTACAGCACCGGATACCGCCGCGCAGGATCGCGGCCGTACGAGGGCGGCAGCCAGACGTCGACATCGCGCGCACCGACATGCCGCGACGGCACGCGCTGCCAGCTCTCGGTCGTGCCGGTCGCGTTCAGCGGCGGCGCGTGCACGGCGTATGCCCAGCGCAGGAACACCGGCAGCATCCGCGCCCACGACGCCTGCGCGTGCCTGCCGCCGGCGAGCACGAACAGCGACGCGTCGGCACGCGTGCCTTTGGCGGCGTGATCGAGATTCACCGAATGACCGAGCTGACGCAGGCCTTTCGCGCGAGGCTCCGCTTCGCCGGACACGCGCCAGCCGTCGATCAGGTCGCGGGTGTCGTCGAGCACGTCGATGACGCCATCGGCGTCGCGGTCGTCGGTTTCCTCGGCATCGCCGACCGCGAAGAAGAACTTCGACCCGGGGTGATACTGCCCGGCCGCGACCATGCCTTGCGCGAACCGGCTGCCCTGGATGCCAGCGATCTCGTCAGGCGCCGGCGACAGCCACAGCGACGGCGAAAATGCGCCGACATTGGCGAAGACGTCGGGATACTGCCAGCCGAGGTTGAGCGCGTTCGCGCCGCCCAGCGACCAGCCGAGGATCGTGCGCGCTTCCGGGCGCGCGCGGGTGCGGTACTGCGCGTCGATCGCCGGCACCAGCCGTGTCGCGACCCACTCGGAATAGGCATGCGCCTGCGTGCCGACAGCGCCGACGCGCAGCGGCGACACCAGGCTGCGCTGCGCCGCGCGATCGGAGAAGCCATACGCGCCCATGCGATCCTTCGGCATGTCGATCGCGACCGCGATCAGCGGACGGACCTCACCGCGATCGATCAGACCGTTCATCGTCGCCTGCAGCGCGATCGCTTCCGCATCCTGCCCGTCGTTGAGATACAGCACCGGATAGCCGACCGACGCCAGCGGGTCGTAGCCGTTCGGCAGGAACACGCGCACGCGCAGGCCGTCTGGCGCAAGCTCGGGGACGGGAATGCGCAGCGTGTCGACGCGCGCGCGGTCGTTGCGCATCGCGGCGTCCTGCGCATGCAGCGCGGGTGTCGCGAACAGCGCGAGCAGGATCGACAGCGCGGTGGTGCGGAACACTCGTATGCGACGCATCGAAGGACACTCCATCGAAGGGATCAGGCAGGCGCCAGATTGCGCCGACAGGTGAAAAAGCCGTTGAGACTGAGCCGCCCGGCGCGCGGATCGCGCGACAACAGTTCCGGATGCGCGATCTCGCCGCTGTGGAACAACGTGCCTTCGTAGAAGATCATCCGGTTGTAGCGCGCGGGCACGGTGAGGATCTTCTCGAACCAGTCGTTGGACGCGGTCATGTAGCCGGTCGCGATGCCGTATCGCGCGCGGAACGCCTCGGCGTCGAGGTTGCCGGCATCCGCGATCATCGGCAGGATGACTTCGGGCGGATGCTTCGGCGCATAGAACGTCGTGCCGCCGAGGCGCACATCGCGGAACAGATACAACACCGAGGCCACGATCCGATGCTGCGGTTCGACGCTCAGGCGGTCGACATGGCAGATCGACTGCGACGGCGCCAGCCGCTCCGGCGGGGTCGCGGTGATCGCCAGCCGGCTGTACATGCGGTCGGTGCGGCGCACGTCGAAGGCGCGCCGCAGATGCCGGGTGAAGAACGCATCGAGCTGCGCGGAAAACCCATCCGGCATCCGCAGCTCGGGCCCCGGGTACGCGTTGTGGCGGGTCTCGACGAACGCATCGGCATGCGCCGCCGCCAGCGCCACCAGCGCATCGGGATCGAGCAGCGCATCGTCGATCACATGACAGACGTGACGTCCGGCGATGGGCACGATCTCGATGCGCGGATTCGGGTTGAACATGACGGCGTCCTATCGCTTCGGCACGAACCGGATCGCCTGGCCGCCGCCCGCGCCCAGCCACAATGTCAGCGTCTCGGTGCTCTTCACCTCGCGGGTCTCGCGCTTGAACGCGAATCGGTTGGACCTGTAGTCCGCGCCGTCGCCGTCGCGGTAGATCTGCGCGATGTAGGTGCGGCCGGGATCGAGAAAGCCCAGCGGCACCGACAGCGTGCGCGCGGTTTCGTCGGTCACGCTGCCCAGATACCAGTCCTCGCTGTTGCGATCCTTGCGCACGATGGTGGCGAAGTCGCCGACCTCGCCGTCGACGACGCGGGTGTCCTGCCAGTCCACCGGCACGTCGCGGATGAACCGGAACGCGTCCATGTGCTGTTCGTAGTGCTCGGGCAGATCGGCGGCCATGTGGATCGGACTGTAAAGCACCACGTACAGCGCGAGCTGGCGCGCGAGCGTGCTCTGCAGCGGCTGGCCGCGCCCTTCCAGGCTGAGCACGCCGGGCGTGAAATCCATCGGGCCCGCGAGCATCCGCGTGAAGATCAGGTTCGGCTCGTGCTCGGGCGGATTCGGCGGATTGCCCCAGGCATTGAATTCCTGGCCGCGGGCGCCTTCGCGCGAAATCCAGTTCGGATACGTGCGACGCAGGCCGGTGTCCTTGATCGGTTCGTGCGCGTTGATCGCGACGCGATGCTTCGCGGCCGCCTCCAGCACGCGCTGGTGGTGGTTGCTCATGAACTGGCCTTCGTGCCATTCGCGCACCACCGGGCCGCCGACCGTGTCCTGGCGTTCGATCTGGCCGGCATCGCAGACGTAGCCGGTCTTCACCGCGTCGATGCCCAGGCGCGCGAACAGTGCGAACGCCCGGTCCATCTGCCGCTCGTAGTGCGACACCGCGCAGCCGGTCTCGTGATGGCCGATCAGATGCACGCCCTTCGACTTCGCGTACGCGGCCAGACCTTCGAGGTCGTAATCGGGCGTGGGTTTGCTGAAGTCGAAATCCCAGCCGTTGGCGAACCAGTCGCCGTCCCAGCCCACGTTCCAGCCTTCGACCAGCACACCGCGGAACCCGTATTTCGCGGCGAAATCGATGTAGCGCCGGGTATTCGCGGTGGTCGCGCCGTGCTTCGGCCCGGTCGCCCAGCTTTCCCTGTCGAGATGCAGCGACCACCACACGCCCACGTATTTCGATGGTTTGAACCAGCTCACGTCGCCGAGTCTGTTGGGTTCGTTGAGATTGAGGATCAGGCTGGATTCGACCAGTCCGCCGGCGCGATCGGCGATCTGGATCGTGCGCCATGGCGTCGCGAACGGCGCGCGGCGCACGACCTTGGCCGGGCTGCCCGGCGTCAGCGCGGCGCGCAGCACGCCGCCGTCGCCCTTCGCCAGATTCATGCCGGCGTAGTCCACCAGCGCGGCCTCGTGGATCGAGAGATGGGTGCCGTCTTCGGTCCGCAACGTGATCGGAGTCTGGGCCATGCCCACTTCCGCCAGCGGCGTGCGGGCGTAGAGATATTCCTCGCGGTTCCATTCGAACGCCGGGTTCCACCACGCGGTCGCCGGACGCGCGATCGCGAACTCGGTCAGCTCTTCCTGGATCTGCACCTCGTCCAGCGCCGGCTGCTTCGGAAACTCGTAGCGGAAGCCGAGGCCGTCGTCGAACACGCGCACCACCACGTCGAAACGGCGGCGGTCGCGATCGCGCTCGACGAAGCGCGCGCGCAGTTCGTTGTAATGGTTGCGGACGACGCGGCGCTCGCCCCAGGGCAGCTCCCAGGTCTCGTCGACGCTGCGCGCCGACTGCGAGTCCAGCGCGATCCCGCGCAGGAACTGGCGTCCGTTGCGCAGGATGAAGCCGAGCCGCGAATCGCCGATCAGCGGCTGTCCCCTGCGCGCCACGCGGTAGGCCAGCCGGCCTTCGCCGCTGACATCCAGTTGCACCTGGAGCGTGCCGTCGGGCGAGGCGACTTCGGCGACGGTGGCCGCCTGCAGCGGCAGCGCGATGCACAGCGCGAGCGCCGACAGGACGGCGATGCGGAACGGAAGACGGTCGCGGCGGCGCATGGGCATTCCTCTTCGAAACGTGGGGTGGCGACTCATTCGACGACGTAGACCACCGCACTGCGCGCGGGGATCATGAAACGACCGCTGGCGGGGTCGTGACGCGCAGCCTTCGGGCGATCGTCGGCGGCCGTGGACGCGCGCTGCACCGGATGCAGCACGTAGGGCTTGCCGACCTCTTCGGGCAGCGTCAGCGTCTGCGCTTCGGGCGAGACGTTGATGAGGTACAGCACTTCGCGGAACGCGGCGCCGGTATACCCCGTACCGTCGAGATGCGCGGCGAACACCGCCGGATTCTGCCCGGGCCCGGTGTTGCGGAACGACAGGCGCGCACGCACGTCGTCGGTGCTGCGCAGGCGGAACAGCGTGGAGCTCGCGCGGATCCGCAGCAGGTCGCGGAAGGCATCGCGCATCCATGCGATGTCTTCGGGCCGCGGCGCGATGCCCGCGTCCGCCAGCGCCGGCCGCATCCAGGGCCAGTCCTTCGCATTGTCCTTCGCCGGCGGCAGCCCCCTGCCGAAACCGTTGTCGGTGTACGACCAGTCGAGGCGATTGAAGGCGTCGCCGGAATCGAAACTGTTCTTGTCCAGCGATTTCGAACGCAGGATGTCGATGCCGGCGTGGTAATAGGCCACGCCCTGGCTGAAGGCGGTGAAGGCGACGCCGAGCATCTGCACCCGCGCGCGGTCTTCGCGCGAGGTCGCGCGCGGCAGCCGCAATGCGTTGAGATCGAACAGGGTCATGTTGTCGTGGTTCTCGACGTAGTTCACGACCTCGCCCGGCTGGCTGGCGTAGCCGGCGGGCTGTCCCGCGTAGTCGAACTTCGATAGGGCACGCACGACGCCGTCGGCGCCGCGCAGTTCGACCTCGCGCAGGGTGCCGGCCAGACCGATGCGTGCCAGATCGGCGGCGCGCAGCAGATCGACGCGGCGATCCTTGCCCGCGTTGAAGTCGTTCGGCGCGTGGTGCAGGCCGTTGAGCAGGCCCTGGTTCGCGACCAGGCCCTCGCCGCCGTCGCAGCATCCGCCGCCGCGCAGGGCATCGCGGGCGCGGTCGCTGAAGGTGGCGATGCCGCTGCCGTTGAGCGACCGCTGCGACGCCTGCACGAAGCGGGCGCCGTCGGCGATCTCGCCGAAATTCCAGCCTTCGCCCAGCAGCGGCACGTGGCGACCGGCGGCGGCGTCGACCGCGACCTGCAGGCGTTCCATCGCCGCGCGCGGCTGGTGCCCCATCAGATCGAAACGGAAGGAATCGATGCGGTAGTGCTTCGCCCACAGCGCCGCCGAATCGATCATCAGCTTCGCCATCATCCGGTGTTCGGTCGCGGTGTTCTCGCAGCAGGTGGAGCGTTCGACCTTGCCGCTCGCGTCGAGGCGGTGGTAATAGCCCGGGACGATCCGGTCGAGTACCGATTTCCCGTCCTGGCCCGACGCGAAGGTGTGGTTGTAGACCACGTCCATGCCCACGCGCAGCCCGGCGGCATGCAGCGCCTGCACCATCGCGCGGAATTCGCGCACCCGCGCAACGCCGTCGGGTTCGAGCGCATAGCTGCCTTCGGGCGTGCTGTAGTGATACGGGTCGTAGCCCCAGTTGAAACAGTCGCGCGCCGCGGTCGCGGCCATCGCCGCCTGCTGCGCATCGCTGTCGGGCGCGGCGTCGGGAATCCGCGGTTCGATGCAGCCGCGTTCCGGCACCGTCGACAGATCGTAGACCGGCAGCAGATGCACATCGGTGATGCCGGCCGCGCCGAGCGCGCGCAGATGGCGCATGCCCGCGGAGGCCGGCTCGGTGAAGGCGAGATACTTGCCGCGCCACGGCGCGCGCACGCTGGCGTCGTCGCGGGAGAAATCGCGGACGTGCAGTTCGTACACGCTCATGTCGACGTTCGCGGCCAGCGGCGGCGGCCGCGATGCGTCGGCCCAGCCCGCGGGCCGGGTGTCCGGCGCATCGAGATCGAGCGCCACGCTCTCCTTCGAATCGGCGGTGAGCCCGACCGAATAGGGATCGGTCACGCGGTTGCGGACGATGCCGACGCCGGGCACGAAAACATCAACCAGATAAACGTAGCGGCGACCGTGCGCGCTGCCGGGCAGGTCCAGCGTCCACACGCCGGTGGCGTCGTCGCGCCGCGCGGCGAACGCGTCGCAGGCGCGCGTGCCCGCCTCCAGACAGACCGCGACCGACCGCGCGGTCGGCGCCCACAGCGCGAAGCGGGTCGCGAAATCCTCCGCGCCCGGCGGCGGCCCGAGCCGATGCACGCCCAGGGTCGCGTCTTCCGCCGCCGCATACAGATCGTCCAGCGCGCCCGGCAGCTGCAGCGCGGTCGCATCGAGGATCCGGCCCTGCGCATCCTCGCGCACCAGCAGGAGTTGGTCGCGCAGCAGCGCGGGCACCTGCACGACAGCGGCGTCGGGCAACACCAGACGCGGGCCGTCACCGACGAAGCGGAAGCGGTCGGCCAACGCCGTGGTCATCTCGACCTTGGCCAACGCCAGATCGATATGCGCATCCGCGCCGCGTACGACGTCTCCGGTGGCGGCGCGCAGGCCGGCGCTCGCGGAGCGGTACAGCCGGAAGCGTCCATCGACCGCGGCGCCCGGCCACTGGATCAGGCGTCGATCCAGCCAGTAGGCGCGGGCCTCGCGCGCGGGTTCGGCGGCCGCCTGCAGCACGGTCGCGTGCGCCGTGCGATCGCAGGCCGCGCGCAGGCCGTCGTCGGCACGAACGCCGTTCGATGCGAACGCGAATGCAAGCAACGGCATGAATACGTATGCAGGCGACCGGCGGCGTGGGCGCTGCGTTGCGGGATGACCGAAGCCGGCAGGGATCGCATACTTGTCGCGCATTTCAACGGGACTCCACTGCATGAGCACCTCTTCCGACGCCGTCACCGGCCAGCCTGCCGCAGAACGCGTTTCGCAGATCGTCATCGTCGGCGGCGGCACCGCCGGCTGGATGACCGCCGCGGCGCTGTCGAAGGTCCTGGGCCGATCCTATTCGATCCGGCTGGTGGAATCCGAGGAGATCGGCACCGTCGGCGTCGGCGAGGCGACGATCCCGATGATCAAGCTCTACAACACCGCGCTGGATCTGGACGAAGCGGAGTTCGTGCGCGAGACGATGGGCTCGTTCAAGCTCGGCATCGAATTCGTGAACTGGGGCCGGCTCGGCGACAGCTACATCCACGGCTTCGGCAAGATCGGCCAGGACCTGGGCCTGGTGCCGTTCTACCAGTACTGGCTGAAGATGCACCAGGCCGGCAAGGCCGCGCCGCTGGACGATTATTCGATCAACACCTTCGCCGCGCGCCACAACAAGTTCATGCGCGCGGTGACCGACAGGCCGAACTCGCCGCTGGCGGACATCGCCTACGCCTACCACTTCGACGCCGGCCTCTACGCGCGCTTCCTGCGCCGCTACGCCGAAGCGCGCGGCGTGGTGCGCACGGAAGGCAAGGTCATGGGCGTGGAGCAGAATCCCGAGAGCGGCTTCATCGAAGCGATCACGCTGGAGAGCGGCGAGCGCGTGCCCGGCCAGCTGTTCGTCGACTGCTCCGGCTTCCGCGGCCTGCTGATCGAACAGACGCTCAAGACCGGTTATATCGACTGGACCCACTGGCTGCCCTGCGACCGCGCCGCGGCCGTGCCCTGCGTGCGCACCACGCCGCTCACGCCCTACACGCGCTCCACCGCGCGCGACGCCGGCTGGCAGTGGCGCATCCCGCTGCAGCACCGGGTCGGCAACGGCCACGTCTTCAGCAGCCGCTTCATCAGCGAGGACGAAGCGGTCGCGACGCTGATGGCCAAGCTCGAAGGCGAGGCGCTGGCCGAACCGCGGGTGCTGCGCTTCGTCACCGGCAAGCGCAGGAAGTTCTGGAACAAGAACGTCGTCGCCATCGGCCTGGCCAGCGGCTTCATGGAACCGCTGGAATCGACCAGCATCCATCTGATCCAGTCCAGCATCGCGCGGCTGACCGCGTTCTTCCCGCACGCGGGTTTCGACGAAACCGACATCGACGAGTTCAACGCCCACTCCGATTTCGAGTTCGACAAGATCCGCGACTTCCTGATCCTGCACTACCACGCCACCGAGCGCGACGACACGCCGTTCTGGAACTACTGCCGGACCATGGACGTGCCCGAATCGCTCACCCGCAAGATGGCGCTGTTCAACAGCAACGGGCGGATCTTCCGCGACAGCAGCGAACTGTTCGCCGAACCCAGCTGGATGCAGGTGATGCACGGCCAGCGGATGACGCCGCGCGGCTACCACGCGCTGGTGGACGTGTATCCGGAGGAGAAGATCGTCGAATACATGGCCGGCATCCGCGGCGTCATCGCCAACTGCACGCGGGTCATGCCCACCCACGAGGAATTCATCGCCAAACACTGCGCGGCGAAACCGATGTGACGCGGGGCGGCGGACGCCGCCTGAAACTGTCTGCCGCATGCGCGGGCACATCATGCGCGGGAACGTCCGGCCGGTCGGGAGCGCGACGATGCCACGCATGCGCCGCCCGCGAACGTCGCGGCGATGCGCGAAACGATCTGAATACGTTTGCATGCGCGAAATGCTGCACTGCAACGTGCCGCGCACGATGCGCACGGGCATCGTAGCCGCGCGACGATGCGCGGCCGCGCACGTCATGCCCCACAGGACCCCACGATGACCTCGAACGCGACGCCCACGCACCAGAAACCGCAGCTGTCGTTCTGGCAGATCTGGAACATGTGCTTCGGTTTCCTCGGCATCCAGTTCGGCTTCATGCTGCAGAACTCGAACGTCAGCCGCATCTTCCAGACCCTCGGCGCGGAAATGGACGCGCTGCCGGGGCTGTGGATCGCGGCGCCGCTCACCGGCCTGATCGTGCAGCCGATCATCGGCTATCTCTCAGACCGCACCTGGACCCGCCTCGGCCGGCGTCGCCCGTATTTCCTGATCGGCGCGATCCTCGCGTCGCTCGCGCTGTTCGTGATGCCGAACTCGTCCGCGCTGTGGATCGCCGCCGGCACGCTGTGGGTGTTGGACGCCTCGCTGAACATCTCGATGGAACCGTTCCGCGCCTTCGTCGGCGATCAGCTGCCGATGTCGCAGCGCGCGAAGGGCTATGCGATGCAGAGCTTCTTCATCGGCGTCGGCTCGGTGGTGGCGGGCCTGCTGCCGTGGGTGCTGGAACGCTATGGCGTGGCCAACACCGCGCCCGACGGCGTGGTGCCGGACACGGTGCGCTACGCGTTCTACGCCGGCGGCGCGGCGATCCTGCTGGCGATGGGCTGGACGGTGCTGCGCACCCGCGAGTATCCGCCGGACGAGCTGTACGCCTTCGACGAAACGCCGCCGCTGTCCGCGCACGCGATCGATCCGGCGCGCATGCGCGGCCACGGCCTGATCTGGCTGGCGGCCGGCGCCGTCTTCCTCGCCGTGGTCGCGTTCTTCGCGCTCGACAAGATGCTGTATGTGCTCGGCGGCATGCTCGCCGCCTACGGCCTGTGCCTGATCGCGGCGAACGTGTTCCGCGCGGACGGCGGCTTCGCGACGGTCGTGTCGGACATGTACGCGCTGCCGGACAACATGCGCCGGCTCGCGTGGGCGCAGTTCTTCTCGTGGTTCGCGCTGTTCGCGATGTGGATCTACACCACCAGCGCCGTCACCCAGCTGCACTACGGTACCTCGGACACCACGTCGGCGGCCTACAACACCGGCGCCAACTGGGTCGGCGTGCTGTTCGCCGCATCGAACGGCTTTGCCGCGGTGGCCGCGATCTTCATCCCGATGATGGCGCGCCGGCTCGGCCTGCGCTGGACCCATCTGATCAACGTCTGCCTCGGCGGCCTGGGCCTGCTGTCGATCACCGTGATCCGCGATCCGCAGTGGCTGCTGCTGTCGATGGTCGGCGTGGGTTTCGCCTGGGCCTCGATCCTGTCGCTGCCCTACGCGCTGCTGTCCGACAGCGTGCCGGCGCAGAAGATGGGCGTGTACATGGGCATCTTCAATTTCTTCATCGTCATCCCGCAGCTGGTCGCGGCCAGTCTGCTGGGCTTCCTGCTGAAGACGTTCTTCGGCAATCAGCCGATGTACGCGCTGGTCATCGGCGGGACGTGCATGATGCTCTCGGGGCTGCTCACGCTGCGGGTGCGCGAGCCGAAGGCGCATTGACGGCGGCGACGCCGACACGACGCACTTGCCCACACGCCTGTCCGCAGCGCGATCCGGAATCCACGTATCGAGATCGCATGCTTTTGTAGGAGCGCCGGCTTTCAACAGCCGAATGGCTGATCAATACTCTCTGGAATTCATCGCGCCTTCCGGCGCTCCCACAAAAGCCGGGCCATCCTCGCCTGCGTTGCGATGCGGTGCGTCTCGACCCTACGCCCCGCTCGACCGCCGCACCACCAGCTTCGCCGGCAGCATCTGGCTCTGCGCGGCATGGCCGTTCACCAGCTTGAGCAGGGTCTCGACCAGCAGCTCACCGGCGTGGGCGGTGTCCTGATAGACGGTGGTCAGCGGCGGATTGCAGAAACGAGACATCGCGATGTCGTCGAAGCCGACCACGGCCACGTCCTCGGGCACGCGCAGACCGTGTTCGAGCAGGGCGCGGATCGCGCCGATCGCGATCAGGTCGCTGGCCGCGAACACCGCGTCGAACAACACGCCGCGGCCGAGCAGCGCCTTCGCCGCCTCGTAACCTTCTTCCTCGGAACTCAGCGCATCGACCTGCAGCGCCGGTTCTTCGGCGATGCCCGCCTCGCGCTGCACGAGTTCGCAGCCGCGGTAGCGCGCGTGGAATTCCGGATAGTGGCTCGACGCATCGCCGAGGAAGGCGATGCTGCGCCGGCCGAGACCGATCAGATGTTCGCCGACCAGGCGGCCGCCGGCGAAATTGTCGCAGCCGATCGACACGCCGGGCTGGTCCGGCAACACCGCGCCCCAGCGCACGAAATGCGTGCCCTGCTCGACTAGGCGTTCGAGTTTCGGACGGTAATCGACGTAATCGCCGTAGCCCAGCAGGATCAGGCCGTCGGCCTTCATGCTGTCTTCGTAGTCGGCATGCCAATCGTCCGAGAGCTGCTGGAACGACACCAGCAGGTCGTGATGATGGCGCGCGCAGGCGCGGGTGATCGAGCCCAGCATCGACAGGAAGAACGGGTTGATGTTCGATTCGTCCTCGGTCGGATCCTCGAACAGCAGCAGGGCGAGGGTGCCGGCGCGCTGGGTGCGCAGACTCGACGCGCGGCGGTCGACCTTGTAATTGAGTTCCTGCACCGCATCCAGCACGCGTTTGCGGGTTTCGGCGTTGACCAGCGGACTGCCGCGCAGCACGCGCGAAACGGTGGCCTGCGACACGCCCGCACGGTGGGCGATGTCGACCGAGGTGGCCTTGGTTTTGCGAAGCGCCATGGGGCTGTCCGATCCGGTGCAGACCTGAAGTGTAGTCAGGTCGGGGCGTGCGCGCACGCGCCGGCCCGCAGCGATCGGCTCAGTGGCCGCCTGCGGCCGACGCGGTACCGTGGACGTGCGGCGTGCCCTGCTTCACCGCCAGCCACGCCAGCGCCGAAACCAGCATGCAGCCGCCGCCGATCGCGAACACCAGCGCCTTGTTCTCCAGCTGCGACAGCAAATAACCCACGCCGAGACTCACCGCCAGCTGCGGCAGCACCACGCTGAGATTGAACACGCCCATGTACAGCCCGATCCGCGCCGGCGAAACGGCCTGCGAGAAGATCGCGAACGGCAGGCTGACGATCGCGCCCCAGCCCAGGCCCATCAGGCCCATGCCGACGTACACCGCGACGTGGCTGTACCCGAACAGGTAGACGAAGCCGAAACCCGCGGCCATCGTCGCGAGGCTGGCCGCATGCACGCGCACTTCGCGGAAGCGCAGCGCCAGCGGACTGAGCACCAGCGCCGGCACCACCGCGGCGACCGCGTTGAGCGACAGGAAACTGAAGGACATCAACTGCCCGGTCGCGTCGTCGTCCAGTTGCGGAAAACGCTGCTGCACGAAGCCGATCATGAACACGAACAGGGTCTGCATGCCGAACCAGCTGATCGCATGCGCCGCCAGCACCTTGCGGAAGCCGGCGATGTCCTCGCGACCGTCCAGCGTCTGCTTCTCGGTCAGCGCATGCAGGATCAGCGCCAGCGCCAGCACGCCGAACACCGCTTCCAGCCACAGGCCGTGCGCCTTCACGCCGGCGAGCTTCATGCCCATCGCGATCAGCGCATACACCGCGAACGCCCACAGCGGCCGCATGAGCAGCAACAGCGCGCCGACGCCGAGCTTTTCGGTCGACGCAGCGGTTTCGGTGTGCGCCAATCGCCGCGGCTCTTCCACCAGCAGCGCCGGCACGATCGAGAACACCAGCGCCAGACCGGCGCCGAAATAGATCAGCGCGACATTGCCCCAGATCGCGCCGATGGCGTACGCGAGCACGCCGAAGGTGCCGGAGACCGTCTGCATCCAGGTATAGCCGGCGGTACGCTTGGGCCCTTCGGGCGTCACGTCGGTGATGAGCGAACGGGTCGGGTTGAAGCCGAGGTTGATCGACAGATCCAGCGCCAGCGCGACGGTGATCGCGACGCCGAGGATCGCGTCGAGGCCCAGCGCCTTGTCGATCGCGCCGATCGAGGGCAGGGCCAGCAGCATCAGCGAGGTCAGCACCCCGCCGACCACGATGAACGGGCGCCGGCGCCCGCCCCACAGCCAGACGTTGTCGCTGATGATGCCGATCAGTACCTGGCCGAGGATGCCCGCCAGCGGACCCGCGGCCCAGACGATGCCGATCTCGTGGATGTTCAACCCGTATTGGGTGGACAGCAGCCAGCTCAGCGCGGAGATCTGCACCGCCAGCGCGAAACCCATCGCCGTCGACGGCAGGCTCAGCAGCATCAGGAACGGCAGCGACAGGCGTTCTTGCATCCGCAGCATGGGCGGTCCTCCCCGGGTGGTGCCGCAGCATAGCCCGTGGGTTCCGCGACTGGCATGAATACGGTTGCTGTTGCGGTGCAGCATGGCCGCCCGTCGTGGCCGCGCGACCTTCCGGCGGATCGCGGCGCGGTTCGTGTCGGTTGGACGGAATCGACGACGACGACGCGGCTATCCTGCCGCGATCATCGGAGCGAGACATGGCGATCTGGAACTGCACCAGCTGCGGCGAAGACAACGATTCCGAGTTCGGCATCTGCTGGAACTGCGGCCTGCCCGCGGACGGCGGCGTGCACGACGCGACCTTCGTCGACGGCGACGCGCTGCTGGTCGACGACGAAACCCCCGCATTGCGCGAACTCGCCTGCGCGCGCTGCGGCGCGGCGATGCAGGCGCTCGGCCGTCTGCGCCTGCACGAGAGCTCGCTGACGCTGCCGGTGATCCACGGCCCGCTCGGCGAACGCGTGATCGACCGCCAGGCCTTCGACGCCTACACCTGCACGAGGCCGGATTGCGGCAAGGTCGAATTCTTCACGATCGCGCTGACCGAAGTCTCGATGCAGGGCTGAGGCCGCGGCGTCGGATGCGCGCTCAGCGCAGGCGTTCGAAGGAAAAGAATGCCGCCAAGGGATGCTTGCGCCGTTCGATCCGCGCGCGCAGGAGCTCCGCCCCGATCATCGAGTAGGTGATGCCGTTGCCGCCGTAGGCCATCGCGAAATGCACCCGCGGCCCGAGCTGCGGATGCGGGCCGAAGAACGGCAGGCCATCCGCGGTTTCGGCGAACGTGCCCGCCCACGAGAACGCCGGCTGCATCGGCAGGTGCGGAAACAACGCTTCGACCTTCTTCCGCAATCGGCGCGCCTTGCCCTCGACGCGGCGGTCGCGGCGCGACGGGATGTCGACCGCATCGTCTTCGCCGCCGACCAGCAGGCGTCGGTCGCCGGTGCTGCGCAGATACAGATACGGCCGCGCCGATTCCCACACCATCGTGTCGCGCAGCGGGCCGAGGACATCGGCATCGATGGGATCGGTGATGAAGGCATAACTGCTTCGATTCTTCGCCACGCGCGCGCGCAGCCAGCGCTGGTTGGCGTAACCCGCCGCGAGCACCACGTGTTTGGCGCGAATGCCGACACCCTCGGTGGTGCGCAGGTCGACGCCACGCGCGGTCGGATGCAGCGTGTCGATCGTGGTGCGGTCGTACACCGCTCCGCCGCGTTTCGACACCGCCGCCAGCAGGCGGTAGGCCATGCGATAGGGATCGACCCGCGCCGCCAGCGCGCTGAGGATCGCACCCGGCGCGTCGATCGCGAACCCGGCGCGGAGTGCGTCGCGTTCCAGCCAGCGCACGTCGAAGCCGTGGCGCCGGCGCAGATCGCATTCCTCGCGCATCGCCGCCACGTCGCGGCGACGGCTGGCGAAATAGAGACTCGACATGCGCGCGAAATCGACATCGCCGAGCTTGCGGGCCAATGCCTGCAGCGCGGGGATCGCATCGGCGCAGGCGCGATAGGCGGCCACCGCCTGCGCTTCGCCGTAGCGCTTCGCCAGGTCGATCATGTGGGTGTCGATTTCGTACTGCAGCAGGGCCGTGCTCGCGGCCGTGCTGCCCCATCCGATGTCGCGCTGTTCGACGACGGCCACCGCATGCCCGTGGCTCGACAGTGCGTGCGCGATGAGCGCGCCGGTGATGCCGCCCCCGACCACCGCCACGTCGCACGCGATGTCGGACGACACTTTCGGAAAGGCCTGCATCAGGCCGTTCTTGACGGCCCAGAAGGGATACCCGCTTTTCAGATCCACACTACCGTCCTTCGCTGCGCGCATCGCACGCCGCCGATCGCGTCGCCGACATGGAGTCAGCGGAAAAGATCAGGCCGGTTCGTCCGGAATCAATGCCGACTCCAACCGGATGATGGTGTCCTTGAGCTGCAGCTTGCGTTTCTTCAGGCGCTTCACCGCGAGTTCGTCGGCGGCGATGGTCTCGTGCAGACGCTCGATGGCCAGGTCCAAATCGCGATGCTCGATGCGCAATTCGGTCAGGCGCTGGGCGACTCGGGCGATCTCGGCGGGGTCGGAAAGGCGGGTCATGGCGCGAGCTTAGCACCGGTCCCGCGGCATCGGGACCGGGCGGGAAAAGGCAGGCCCGCAGCGCCGCGACCGGTCGGGCGCGGTCCGACGCGTTCAACGGTCCGAGACGTAGAGCGCGGCTTCGGAGATCTGCTGGCCATCCGTCAACGCGCCTTCGGTATCGACCGAGACCTGCACGCCTTCGGGCGCGCCATCGCCGACGCCGGCATCGGCCACCGTGGCGACCCGGCTCTCCACGACCGCGATCGGCAGCAGCGAGGCGTGACGGTCCTGCGGCGGCACGTCGATGGCCGACAGCGCCGACGACAGCGCCCAGGCGAACAGCAGGGTCCAGACGGCGGTCATCGCCAGCAGCGCGCGCCTGCGGCGGCGGCGGCGCGACGAACGCGGGCTCGGGAATGTGCGGATGAGTGCGTTGGACATGACGGGATCCTCGCGGGGGGCACTCCAACACCATCAAATAGCGTGCCATTCCTAACCACGCGATTTTCAAGGCGAAGAGGACGCGGCCCGGCTTCTGCGGCCGTGCGCGCTGCATGGGCGCGTGCAGAATGCGGCGGCCGCACCCCACGCACCCGTGGCCGCAACGGCGCGCGGCCGCCGGAGGTCCGCCGCAAGTCGCTGAAAACGCGGGCGTTGCCGACCGTTCACCACCGGATGCGCGATGGCACGCGTTTTGATGGTG
Source organism: Lysobacter hankyongensis (assembly GCF_039543145.1). Classification (NCBI taxonomy): domain Bacteria; kingdom Pseudomonadati; phylum Pseudomonadota; class Gammaproteobacteria; order Lysobacterales; family Lysobacteraceae; genus Lysobacter; species Lysobacter hankyongensis. The sequence goes on from NZ_BAABJE010000005.1 coordinate 65,252, forward strand.
TCTCTTCGTGCCCGCGGTCGCGGGCCGCAGTCCATCCCCCGAGGAGAATCTCATGCTGTACTACACACTCGTCTTTCTGGTCGTCGCGCTCATCGCCGGCGTGCTCGGCTTCGGCGGCATCGCCGGCGCAGCCGCCGGCATCGCGAAGATCCTGTTCTTCGTCTTCCTGGTGTTGTTCGTGCTGTCGCTGATCTTCGGCCGCCGAAAAGTCAGCGTCTGACGCCGCCCGCGCCCGCGGCGCTTCGCCGCGGGTCGCACGGCGATCGAGATGTCGATCCGGTCCGGCCGGTCCCTCCGGCCGCGGCCGCTCAGGCCAAGGTCAACTCGAACACGAAGGTCGCACCGCCGCCGAGGCGGTCCTCATACCAGAGATCGCCGCCCATGGTGCGTGCGCGCTGTTTCGCCAGCGCAAGACCGAGGCCGGTGCTGCTCTCGCCGCCGGTAGGCGTCGCGCTGAGCCGCACGTAGCGTTTGAACAGGCGCTCGCGGTCCTGCCTGGAGATTCCCGGCCCGCGGTCGTGGACCGACACCGCGCCATACTGACCGCGTCGCGCGACCGTCACCGCCACTTCGCTGCCCGGTGGCGCGTACTTGATCGCGTTCGACAGCATGTTCTGCAATACGTGCCCGGCACCGGCCTGTTCGGCCAGCACGCATGGATCCGGTTCTTCCACCGATAACTGCAAGGCGATGCCCTTGCGCTCGGCCTGCTGCGACAACAGCGCGATCGCCCCGCGCGCGAGACCCGCTGCGGACAGCGGCAGCAACTGCACGCCCTGCGATTGATTGCCCTGCTGATCGAGAAAGGCCTGCAGGAAGAGCACGCCGGCATCGGCCGACTCCCGGATCGAGGCCGCCAGGCGTTGCCGGGCGTCGTCGGGCAGACCGGGTTCGTGCAGCATGTCGGCGGAGAACAGGATGTTGGCGAAATGATTGCGCAGGTCGTGACTGACGATCTCGGCCATGCGCTGGCGCTCTTCGGCGACGCGCGCCAGCCGCTCGCGCGATCGCTTCAGATCGAGATGGGTGCGCACGCGCGCCAGCAGTTCTTCGGCGATGAAAGGTTTGGTGATGTAGTCGACCGCGCCGGCGGAGAACGCGCGGACCAAGCTGTCGCGCTCGTGATCGGCGGTGAGGAACACCACCGGCACGTCTCGGGTCTGCGGCATCGCATGCAGGCCCTCGAGCACGGCGAAGCCGTCGAGACCGGGCATTCGCATGTCCAGGAGGACCAGATCCGGCGGGCTGCGCTCGGCCAGCGCCAGCGCCTCGCGACCGTCGAGCACCGGCACCACGTCGTAATCGGCGTGGGTCAGCAGTTGTCCGACCACCTGCAGGTTGGCGCTCTGGTCGTCGATCATCATCACCACCGGCAAGGCCACCGGGGACTGGAACCTAGTGGGCATCGCCCTCTCCCTTCGCTTCTTGTTGCGACGCGTGCTGGTCGTCGTCGTCGGGCCACGCGGCCAGCCGGTCCAACACCGTCTTCATCTGATGCACGTCGAAGCGTTGTACCGCCAGATGCAGTCGCTGCGCTTCGGCGCCGAGCTCGGCATCGCCGATATCGGCCGCCAGCGCATCGAACAATTTCGAGAACTCGCCGATCTCGCGGACGCGCATGCGCTGGCGCAGCGCCTGCAGCGGCGCGGCGCGGACCGTCCGCCATTCCGCCAACGCCCTGTCGCGACGATCGGCCATGCTCGCGGAATCGACGATCGTCGTCGCGGCCGGCGCGGCCGACGTCGCATCCTCGCCCTCGCGCGTGCCGAACAGCGCGCGCAACGCACCGAACAGTTCGATCGGCGCATAAGGTTTGCGGATGTAGCCGTCGAAGCGCAGCGGGCGCATGCCATCCTCGTCGATGAGACTCGACGCGGTGACCGCGATCACGCGGGTATCGCGCAGCACGGGATCGGCCCGGATGGCCTCGACCGCGCGATCGCCGTTCATGCTCGGCATGCGCAGATCCATCAGCACCACATCGGGACGGAACATGCGCGTCATCGCGACCGCTTCCAGGCCGTCGCGCGCGACCGCGATCTCGTGCCGGCTGCCCTGGAAATAACCTTTCGCGACTTCGATATTCCACTCGACGTCGTCGACCACGAGGACCTTCAACGTCGGCAGCACGTCGAAATCGGCCCGCTCGCCGGCCTCGACGGCGGACAGTGCGGGCGTCGGCACCGCAGGCAGCAGATCCGGAATGTCGATGCGGAACGTGGCGCCCTGGCCCGGACGGCTGGCGACGTGGATGCGGCCGTGCATGAGATCGACCAGCCGCTTGGTGATGCTGAGTCCGAGGCCCGTGCCCTGCCGCGGTTTTCCGTCGAGACTGTCGGCCTGGTAGAACGGTTCGAAGATCCGCGCCTGCTCGTCGGGGTCGATGCCGGTACCGCTGTCCTGCACCGAAATCCGCAGATCGCGCCCATCGCCGAGCGGCGACGGCAGCATCGTCACCCGCACGACGACCTCGCCGGCTTCGGTGTACTTCACCGCATTGCTGAGCAGGTTCATCAGGATCTGGCGCAGGCGCTGCGCGTCCACCGCCACCGGCACCAGTTCGGCGTTTTCGATCTCGCAGCGCAGCAGCAGGCCCTTGGCCTCGGCCATCGGCTCGAACAGGCCGGCGCTCTCGAGGACCAGTTCGGCGACATCGGTGCCCTGCGGGTTGAGCTGCAGCTTGCCGGCCTCGATCTTGGACAGGTCCAGCACATCGTTGATCAGCGCGAGCAGCATCTGCCCGCTCTTGCGGATCGACGCCACCCACTCTTTCTGCAGGGGCTCGTTGACGTGATCGGCGAGGAGTTGCGCGAAACCGAAGATGGCGTTCATCGGCGTGCGGATCTCGTGGCTCATATTGGCGAGAAACGCGCTCTTCTCGTCGCTGGCCCGCCGCGCCTGCGCTGCGCGCAGCTCGACGATCAGCGCGTTCTCGGCCTCGCGCTGCGCGCGCCGCAGCGCCACGAAACCGAGCAGTCCGGCGAACAGCGCCAGGCCGTTGGCGATCAGCAGGGTGGCGTTGGTCTGTTTCACCAGCGAATCGCGATTGGCCTGGCGTTCGGCGAGCAGGCGACCTTCCTCTTCGGCCATCTCGTCGATCGTCCTGCGCATGCGGTCGACGATATCCTCGCCGCGACCGTCCCGCAGCCGACGGATGGCGGCACGGTCGTCGCCGCGGCGCATGTCTTCCTGTTTGATTTCGACCGAGCGCCGCGCGCGCGCGCGCAATCGCTCGTAATCGGCCTGCAGCCACGACAGGGCTTTCTGGTGGTGGTCGTTGTCGCTCGCGAGGGACTTCAGGCGCAAGACGCCCTCGCCGACGTTGCCGAGATGCGTCTCCAGACCGTCTCGATGCATTTTCAGACCGCCGACCATGTAGCGCAGGCCGTCCGCTTCCATCAGGCCGAGTTCGCGCTGCAATGCCGAGAGTTCGTCGCGTACCGCGAGGGTGTGCGTGATCCAGTCGATCGAATCCCGGAGCGCGTTGATCGAACGGACGGAGACGACGGACGTGATCGCGATGACCACGAACGCAAGCGCCAGCAAACCGGTATTGGTCCGGTTGCGGAACTGGGTCTTGCTCGACAGCGGCATGCGGGCCCGGTCCTGTGTCCGTGGAATCGGTGGGTGGAAGCGGTGGGTGAAAGCGGCGCGCGCATCGTGCGCGCACGCGTCATGCGTTCATCAGCCAGATCGTACCGTTCAGGACCAGCGCGAACGAGACCCAGAGCAGATAAGGCAACAGCAGATAGCCGGCCAGCGGGCGCACGCGACCGAAGGCGAGCATGGTGGTGAGCAGCGCGATCCACAGCAGGCAGATGTCGACGAACGCCAGGCCCGGGCTGTGCAGGCCGAAGAACAGCGGCGTCCACAGCAGGTTCAGCACGAACTGCACCGCGAACAGGGTGCTTGCGCGACGACGCTGCACGGGGTCGGCATCGCGGTCGCGGCGCACCAGCCACAGCGCCACCGCCATCATCAGATACAGCGCGGACCAGACCGGACCGAACAGCCATGCCGGCGGATTGAAAGTCGGCTTGAGCAGCGCCAAGTACCAGGCATCCGGCGCGAACAGGGCGCCGGTACCGGCGCCGAGCCCGAGCAACAACGACATCCATGCGAACAGCGTCAGCCCATCGCCGAGCGGCGTGGTGGAAAAGTCGCCGGAGGCGGGTTCGGGACGGGGGTCTTTCATGCGGGGAACAACCTTTGGTGCGGGACAAGCACCGCCGCGCGCGGCGACGGGAACGGGTGGGAGGAGGATCAGAAACCGTAGAGCTTGCGCTTGCGGTACAGGGTGGACGCGTCGATGCCGAGCGTGCGCGCCGCCGCGTCCAGACTGTCGCTGGCGGCGAGGATGCGTTCGATGTGCAGCTTCTCCAGCGCTTCCAGCGACATCAGTGCCCCCGGCTGGGCTTCGGCGCGCAGCGCGGTATTGAGCGCGAGCAGATCCGGGCCGATTTCCTCGCCACGGCCGAGGATCACCGCGCGCTCCATCATGTTCTGCAGTTCGCGCACGTTGCCGGGCCAGGCGTAGGTACGCAGTTTCGACAGCGCCGATGCCGACAGCCGTCGCGGCGGCAGGCCGTAGTCGGCGGCGTAGCGGCGGATGAAACCGTTGGCGAGATCTTCGAGGTCTTCCTGGCGCTCGCGCAGCGGCGGCAGGGTGATGCTGATGACGTTGAGGCGATAGAGCAGGTCGAGCCGGAACTGGTTCTCGCGCACCATCGCTTCGAGATCGCGGTTGGTGGCGGCGACGATGCGCACGTCGGCCTTGCGGGTGGCCGGATCGCCGACGCGCTCGTATTCCTTGTCCTGGATGAAGCGCAGCAGCTTGGGCTGCAGCGACAGCGGGAAATCGCCGATCTCGTCGAGGAAGACGGTGCCGCCATCGGCATGGGAGATGCGGCCGACGGTGCTTTGCACCGCGCCGGTGAACGAGCCCTTGGAATGGCCGAAGAGTTCGCTTTCCATCAGCTCCGCCGACAGCGACGGGCAGTTGACGGTCACGAATTCGGCGGCGGCGCGGGCGCTGGCGCGGTGCACCGCGCGGGCGAGCACACCCTTGCCGGTGCCGCTTTCGCCCAGCACCAGCAGGTTGGCGTCGGTGCGCGCCACCTGCAGCGCCATGTCGATGGCGGCCTGCATCGCCGGATTGCGGCTCGCGAGTTCCGGCGCGGCGCCGACTTCGCGCTCCAGCGTGTCCAGACGATCGAGCATGCGCCGGGTCTCGATCTGGCGCGCCACCGCGATCCGCAGTTGTTCGGGCGAACAGGGCTTGACCAGATAATCGGCGGCGCCCAGCCCGATCGCCTTCACCGCATCCTCGACACCGCTGTTGGCGGTCACCATGACCACCCGCATCTGCGGCGCGAGTTCGGCGAAGCGCGGCAGCGCTTCGATGCCCGAGTCGTAACCGATGTTGTGATCGAGCAGGCAGACCTGGAAGGGCCGGGTCGCGGCCAGACGCAGGCCGTCGGCGAGATTGTCGGCGGTCTCGACGCTGTAACCGTCGCGCGCCAGCGCGAGCGAGAAGTTCTCGAGTAGACGGGTGTCGTCGTCGATGGCGAGGATGCGGCCTGCCGGCTTCGCTGCGGTTTTCGGCACGTGGGGCGGCTCCGTGGGCTGCGGGGCGGACCCCACTATATCGGCGCCCCCCGGGACATGCCCGATGGTGCCGAGGATGGCCATCGGGGACACCGGACGCGGGCGGGGGGTGCGGGCAACGGTATCGGTGGACATGCGGGAATCCTTGGAGGCGGGCAGGACGACGGTCGACACGATCGCGCACGACTTCCGCCATGGCGTCGATCCGGGCGAATGCGGACAGGGAACAAACCGGCGCAAGACGCATGCCAGTCGCAAACCCTTGGTTTTGCAGGCGGGCGAACGACCGTCTCCGTGCGTCGCGCACGATCTTCGCGCCCGAACCATGCATCTCGCACGACCCATCGCGCGGTCGCAAAAAAAAGCCGCCCCGGGGGAGACGGGGCGGCAAGACCGGTGTTGCGGTCGTTGAGGGACCTCGCGGGTGGGGACACAACCTCCGCGCATGCGACCCGTGGCGCAGCGCGCGGGACCCGCACCCGTCCGCTCGGGAACATTCCACCGGGGAACATCCGGAGTCCGACACGGACGGATTGGGTGGGATCGGCGGGCTTCACGGGGGGAGGACGCGAAGCCCGGCCGGAACCGCCGCGCGCCTGCACGGGCGCGGGGCGGAGAGCGCGGAAGGTCAGTGCGGACCGATGTGCTTCTCGAAATCCTTCACCTGCTGCATGGCGATGTCCTTGGTCACGCCGTAGCGCTCCTGGACCTTGCCGGCGAGGTATTCGCGGTTGCCTTCGGCGACGGTGAGGTCGTCGTCGGTCAGCTCGCCCCACTGCTGCTTGATGCGGCCGTTGAGCTGCTTCCACTTGCCTTTGATGATGTCGGTATTCATGGGGGTGTTGTCCTCTTCTGATGGGGGATGGCGCGCGGAGCGCGCCGAACCGTCAAGCGCCGAGGCGCGAAGATCAGGCGCGCGGCTTCACGGTCAGAGTGGTCGCGTCGACGGACTTCACGCCCTTGATCGAACGCGCCACGGCGACGGCCTTCTCGACCTGGGCGTGGCTGTCGAGCTTGCCGCTCAGCGTGACCACGCCATTGGTGGTGGTCACGTTGATGTCGAGGCCCTTGGTTTCCTCGGTCACGAGCAGATCGGCCTTGACCTTGGTCGTGATCCAGCTGTCGCTGACCGGCTGGGCGGATGCTTCGTTGGCCTTGGTCTGCTCGCCGGCCGACGTGGCCGCCATCGCGGTGCCGGCGACGAGCGCCAGCGCCAGTGCGGACGCGAGCGTCAGCGCAGGCATCAGACGGTTGTGTTCGGACAGGGACTTGTTCATGTGGATCTCCGAATCGCTTTGGGGGAATGCCGCACGGCGACACCGCGCCGGCAGGAAAGACTCCTGCATGCCGCGTGCCAATCGGCATCACCCATGCGAATCAATGCGTTACACGCATTCGCGCGTCGTCCCGGCTTGCAATCCGCGCGATATCGCATGCGCGCTGCCCGATCGATGCCGGCCCATGACAACGGTTCGAGGCTAAAATGCGCGGCCCATGAACACCCCCATGCCCCTCTCCGAGCCGCTGCCGCCGCCGGCACGCCGCGCCGCGCACGAAGCCAACCGGCTGGCGAAGCGACTGCGCCATCAGGTCGGCCGCGCGATCGCCGATTTCGGCATGATCGAGGACGGCGACAAGGTGATGGTGTGCCTGTCCGGCGGCAAGGACAGCTACACGATGCTGGACATCCTGCTGCAGCTGCAGAAGAAGGCGCCGGTGTCGTTCTCGATCACCGCGGTGAATCTGGACCAGAAGCAGCCGGGATTTCCCGAACACGTACTGCCTGACTATCTCGCGTCGATCGGGGTCGACTACCGGATCCTCGAACAGGACACCTACTCGGTGGTCACCCGCGTGGTTCCCGAGGGCAAGACCATGTGTTCGCTGTGCTCGCGGCTGCGTCGCGGCGCGCTGTATACGTTTGCAGAGCAGAACGGCTTCACCCGGATCGCGCTGGGACACCACCGCGACGATCTGGTGGCCACCTTCTTCCTCAACCTGTTCTTCCATTCCAAGATCAGCGGCATGCCGCCGAAGCTGCTGAGCGACGACGGCAAGCACGTGGTCATCCGCCCGCTGGCCTACGTGCGCGAAGACGACATCGCCGCCTACGCCGAAGCGCGGAAGTTCCCGATCATCCCCTGCAATCTCTGCGGTTCGCAGGAGAACCTGCAGCGCAAGCAGGTGAAGAAGATGATGGACGCCTGGGAACGCGAAACGCCCGGACGCATCGAACAGATCGCGCGCGCGCTGGGCGACATCCGCCCGTCGCAGCTGAGCGACCCGAAGCTGTTCGACTTCCTCTCGCTCGGCACGCGCGGCGCCGGCGATCTGCCCGATGCGCATGCGTGGCTGGGTGGGGAAAGTCGGGAATCGGACATGGGGAACGGGGAATCGTCGTGAATCCCGTCATCCCGAGGCCGAAGGCCGAGGGACCTGCTTTGCCGTCTTCACGCAACAACCCACAACAGGTCCCTCGGCCTTCGGCCTCGGGGTGACATGATCTTCCACTGCCCGGATACCCGATGTTCTTCAGAAACCTCACGCTCTTCCGTTTCCCCGCGTCCCTGAACTTCGACGACCTTGACACCGGTCTGGCCGAATGCCTGCTCAAGCCGGTCGGCGCGCTGGAACTGTCCTCGCGCGGCTTCGTCTCACCGTTCGGGCGCGGCGAGGGCGAGGCGCTGTCGCGCCGCATCGACGACGCGATCTGGGTCGCCACCGGCAGCGAGGACAAGATCCTGCCCGGCTCGGTGGTCAACGACATGCTGCAGAAGAAACTCGCCGAGATCGAGGAAAAGGAAGGCCGCAAGCTCGGCGGCCGCGCGCGCAAGCGGCTGAAGGAAGATCTGGTGCACGAACTGCTGCCGCGCGCGTTCGTGAAGCCCGGCCGCACCGACGCGCTGATCGACTGCCGCAACGGCTTCATCGCCATCGATACCTCCTCGCGCAAGAGCGGCGAAGCGGTGGTGTCCGACGTGCGTCACGCGCTGGGCAGCTTCCCGGCGCTGCCGCTGAACGCGGAAGTCGCGCCTCGCTCGATCCTCACCGGCTGGATCGCCGGCGACACCCTGCCCCATGGCCTCTCGCTGGGCGACGAATGCGAACTGCGCGATCCCACCGACCACGGCGCAGTGGTGAAATGCCAGCATCAGGAGCTGCAGAGCGACGAGATCGCCAAGCATCTGGAAGCCGGCAAGCAGGTCACGCGCCTGGCGCTCACGCTCGACGATCATCTCAGTTTCGTGCTCGGCGAGGATCTGGTGATCCGCAAGCTGAAATTCCTGGATGGCGCCGTGGATCAACTCGAATCCACCGAGCGCGACGATCTGCGCGCGGAACTCGACGCGCGGTTCGCGCTGTTCAGCGGCGAAGTGCGGCGCCTGTTCCTGACCCTCGAACCCGCGCTGAAACTGTCGAAGGCCGAGTAGGCGAAAGCCCGAACAGGCGATCGGACCATCGTCCCCTTCCGCCGCGCACGCCGCTGCGGTTAGCATGACGCATGCCCTTCCGTTTCCGTCTGCGCACATCCGTCGCGCCCTCGCCCCGTGCGCAACAGCGCGACCGCGTCCCCCTGCGCCTCGACGACGGTCGCGATGTCGAAGTCCTGCGCGTGCGCGATCCGCGCGCGCACCGCATCAAACTCTCGGTCAGCGAGCGCGGCGTGCGGCTCACGCTGCCGGAACGCGCCAGCCTCGTCGCCGGCGATCGTTTCCTCGCCGAACATCGCGGCTGGCTGCACGCACAGCTCACGCGGCTGGTCGACATCGACGATATCGCATTGCGCCGCGACGACACCGCCACACTGCCGCTGCGCGGCGCCGCGGTGCCGCTGCGCTGGGAACGCGGGCGGTTCACCGCGCTGCAGCGCGACGACGACGCGCTGGTGTTCATGACCACCGCCCGCGCCGGCGATGCGGCCCTGCGCCGCGCGCTGCGCGATTTCTACGAAGCCGAAGCCCGCGCCGACATCGGCCGCTGGATGCCGCGCTATCTTCCGTCGCTGCCGCGCGCCCCGCGCCGGGTGCAGTTGAAGGTGATGAGCTCGCAGTGGGGTTCGCTGGCGCCGGACGGCACCGTCGCCCTGGATCTGTCGCTGGTGCTGGCGCCGCCGCCGGCGTTCGAATACGTCCTGGTGCACGAGCTGTGCCACCTCATCCACCACGATCATTCGCCCGCCTACTGGCGCGAAGTGGACGCACGCTTTCCCGAGTGGCGCGACCAGCGCGATTACTTCAAGGACGAAGGCCGCCGCCTGAAGGCGACGCTGCAGGCGCTGCTGCGCTGACGAAGACAATCCATGCGGTAGAGCGGGCTTCAGCCCGCTGATTTTTTCCCGACAAGGAACAGCGGGCTGAAGCCCGCTCTACCGGTTTGGTTGGCGGAGACGCCGCCCGGCCTACAGCCCCAGCACCGCGACCACTTCGGCCGGATGGGTCATGTGCAGATGATGGCTGCCCGGCATCGACACGCAGCGGATGTCGCGCACGCAGGCGACGCGCGCGTCGCGCAGCGCGGGCGTGAAATACGGCGGCGGCGGATCCGCGACCAGCAGCGTCGTCGGACAGGCGATCGCGCGCAGGCAGTCGCGGATCTGGGTCTCGCTCATGCGCACCGCGGTCGGCAGGGTCAGGCGCGCATCGCTGCTCCACTCGTAACCGCCTTCGACCGCGCGGATGCCGCGCTCCACCAGCAACCGCGACGACCCTTCGTCCAGTGCGGTGATGCTGGTCTGCATGCGCGCCTGCACCGCGACCTGCGGGTCGCCGAACACACGCTTGCGCTTGCCGTCCAGCGCGCGGCGCTGGATCACCGAATCGCGCAGGCGCGACGCGGTGGTGTCCTCCGCCGCGGCCAGCGGGCCCAGCGCTTCGATCAGGAACAAGCGTTCGATACGCTCCGGCGCGGCCGCGGCGAGCATGCTGGCGATGGCGCCGCCCATGGAATGCCCCAGCACCGCGAACCGGGACCAGCCCAGCGCGTCGGCGGCCGCGAGCAGATCGAGGAGGGTGCTGAACATGCTGTACTCGGCATCGTCCGGGTAATGGAAGCTGCGGCCGTGGCCGGGCATGTCCAGCGCGACGAGGTCGTAGTGCGCGAGCCATGGCGCCATCGGCCGGAAGCTGGCCGCGTTGTCCAGCCAGCCGTGCATCGCCAGCAGTTTCGGCGCATGCGTGCGGTCGTTGCGCAGCGCGGCGAAGCGGCCGCGCGCGCTGTCGATGAAGATCTCGCGCATCAGCGGTTCTCCTCGACCCTGCGCCGGGCGAGCGCGGCCAGCGCGTCGGCATGCGCGGGCGCGGCGTTGAGGCAGGGGATGTAGCGCAGCGCGTCGCCGCCGGCGGCGCGGAACAGCGCGTCGTTCTCCACCGTGATCTCCTCCAGTGTTTCGAGGCAGTCCACCGCGAAGCCGGGGCAGACGATGTCGATCCGCTTCAGGCCCTGCGCGGCCAGCGCTTCCAGGGTCTTGTCGGTATACGGCTGCAGCCACGGTTCGCGACCGAAGCGCGACTGGAAGGTGAGCATCGCCTGCGCCGGTTCGAAACCGGGCACGTCGGCGAGCGCGGCGACGATGGCGTCGACGCTGGCCTGCGATTGCGTCCGGTACGGATCGCCGGCGTCGACGAGGCGCTGCGGAATGCCGTGGAACGAGAACAGCAGACGTTCGCCGCGACCGTGCTGCGCCCAATGCTCGCGGATCGAATCGGCGACCGCCGCGATCCACGCCGGATCGAGGTGGTAATCGACAATGGTGTCGATGCGCAGCGCGTCGCCGGCCTCGCGCGCCAGGCGCTCGGCGACATCGGTGACCGATGCGGTGGTGGTGGTCGAATACTGCGGATACAGCGGCAACAGCACGATCCGGCGCACGCCGTCGGCGCGCAGCGCGGCCACGGTGGCGGCCATCGACGGGTTGCCGTACCGCATCGCCCACGCGACCCGCAGGCCGGGCAGACGGTCCTGCATGGCCGCGGCGAGATCGCGGGTATGCACCGCCAGCGGCGACCCGCCCTCCATCCAGATCTGCGCGTATTTCTTCGCCACCTTCGGCCCGCGCAGCGGCAGGATGATGAAGTGCAGGATCGGGCACCACAGCCAGCGGCTGAGCGCCACCACCCGATGGTCGTGGAGGAATTCCGCCAGATAACGGCGTACGGCGGGCGCGGTGGGCGCATCGGGGGTACCGAGGTTCACCAGCAGGACGGCGGTGTCGGGCACGGAAGCGGGTGTCGTGGGGGTCATGCGCATAGGATGACAGTTGCGCCCGCGGCCGTCAGCGCGGCTTCGCGCGCGGCATTCGCGCAGTCCCCGCGACCGCGGCGGGTACTGCCCGGGTGCGTACTGCCACGGTTCATGGCGCGCGCACTACGCTCGGCCGCAACCCCGCTGGAGACGCCTCCCCCATGTCGCATACGCGTATCGCCGCCCTGTCCCTCGCCCTTTCGCTCGCCTTGGCCGCCCCCGCGCACGCCGGCCCCCGCGAGGATGCCCAGGCCGACAACGCCGTGCGCGTGCTCAACGAGATCCAGGCGATCCCCGAGTCGGGCATTCCCGACAAGCTGCTCGACGAAGCCAAGGCGATCGTGATCGTTCCCGACACCATCAAGGCCGGCCTCGTGCTTGGCGGTCGCCGCGGCCACGGCGTCATGTCGGTACGCACCGCCGACGGCGGCTGGTCGAACCCGAGCTTCGTCAAACTCACCGGCGGCAGCGTGGGCCTGCAGGTGGGCGTGCAGTCCGCCGACGTGGTGCTGGTGTTCCGCAGCGAACGCGGGCTCGATTCCATCGTCAACGGCAAGTTCACCCTCGGCGCCGATGCCGGCGTCGCCGCCGGGCCGTTGGGCCGCAACGCCGCCGCCGCCACCGACGGCCAGATGAAGGCCGAAATCTGGTCCTGGTCGCGCGCCCGCGGCCTGTTCGCCGGGGTCGCGCTCGACGGTGCGGTGCTGTCGATCGACGACGCGGCCAACGAATCCGTCTACGGCCAGGACACCACGCCGCGGATGATCTTCGAGGACCGCGCGCCGCAGGTGCCGTCGCCGGCCGTCGCCGGCGTGCGCGAACGCCTGATCCGCGCCAGCGACACCGCGCGCGCCGCGCGCCAGGACACGCCCGCAGCGGCCCCCGTGCCGACCGTCGCCACCGGCGAGACCATGCCCGCACCCGTGCAGTCGCAAGCGCAGGCACAACCCCAGCCGCAACCGTTCGAACCGGTCGAGAATCCGGCCAAGGTGGAGCCGCTGCCCGGCACGCCCTGACGATCGCCGAACGCGCGGCGATCCCGGTTCCTGAACCGGGGTCCGGGCCCGGGTGTCGCGTCTGCGGTATCCTGAGCGCCTCTACACACACCGAGCAAACGCCATGGGCAGTTGGAGCATCACCCACTGGATCATCGTGCTGGTCATCGTTCTCTTGGTGTTCGGCACCAAGCGCCTGACCAGCGGCGCCAAGGACATCGGCAAAGCGGTCAACGAGTTCAAGAAGGGCATGCGCGAAGAGGACGAGAAGCCCGCGCAGCTGAGCGACCAGTCGAAGCGCGATGCGTCGTCCGAGTCGCAGCGCAACGACGACAACGTCGCGCGCTGAGCCGCCGCGGGCGGCGACCACATGTTCGGCATCGACGGCTGGGAATTGCTGATCATCGGCGTGATCGCGGTGATCGTGCTCGGTCCCGAACGCCTGCCCAAGGCCGCGCGCTTCGCCGGACTGTGGGTGCGGCGGGCGCGGGCGCAGTGGTATTCGGTCAAGAGCGAGCTGGAACGCGAGCTGGCCGCCGAAGAGTTGAAGCGCAGCCTGCAGGACACCCGTCGCGCGGTGGCCGACATCGACGCGGAGATCGGCGACGGCATCCGCAACGCCAGGATCGAGGCCCGGCGCGAGTTCGACGCGATCCGCGGCGACATCGGCCTCGATGCCGGCGACAGGCCGGCGGTGTCGGGCGAATCGGAACCCGGCCCCGTGGACCCGCTGGAATACGCATCGACCGACCATCCGCCGCTCGATCAGCCGCTCGATCAGCCGCTGCCCGCGGCCACGGCCGCAGACGCATCGCTTTCCACGCACGAGACCCGCGATGACCGTGGTTGATCCCGATTCCGTCGACGGTACGCTCATCGGTCATCTCATCGAACTGCGCGCACGCCTGATCCGCGGCGTCGCCGGCCTGCTGGTGGTGTTCCTCGGCCTGCTGCCGTTCGCGAACAAGGTCTACGGCTGGTTCGCGCAGCCGCTGCTGGACAAGCTGCCCAAGGGCGGCCAGCTGATCGCGGTGGAAGTGGCCTCGCCGTTCTTCACCCCGCTGAAACTCGCGTTCTTCGTCGCGATCTTCGCGACCATGCCGTGGCTGCTCTACCAGGCCTGGGCCTTCGTCGCCCCCGGCCTGTACCGGCGCGAGAAACGCCTCGCGCTGCCGCTGCTGGCTTCGGCGCTGGTGCTGTTCTACAGCGGCTGCGCGTTCGCGTTCTTCGTGGTGCTGCCGTCGGTGTTCGGATTCCTGGCCAAGGTCACGCCCGACGGCGTGGCGATGATGACCGACATCAACGCCTACCTCGATTTCGTGCTGGTGATCTTCCTCGCCTTCGGCATCAGCTTCGAGCTGCCGGTGGCGCTGGTCATCCTGGTGATGCTGGGCTGGGTGACGCCGAAGCAGCTGTCGGAATGGCGCGGCTACGCCATCGTCGGCATCTTCATCGTCGCCGCGGTGATCACGCCGCCGGACGTGATCTCGCAGCTGCTGCTCGCGATCCCGATGTGCCTGCTGTACGAGGCGGGCATCATCGCGGCGAAGCTGGTGGCGCGAGGACGAGAAGCCAGCCACGAGCAGTAGGTTCGTGCCCTTTCACCTGATGAGAAAAGGCACGACACATCGGTCATCTAGCCATTTTGTTCGATGGTAGGCCATAGGCTATCTATTAACCTCGCCATCTCTTCTAGTGTTCCGATGGTTTCTACTCGAGGCTCGCTTCCGCGGTAAAGCACTCCAGTAAATAGGTCTAACAGCTCTAGCTGATGCGGTTTAACTTCTACTCCATTTTGCCTCAAGATCCAGTAACCGAATTCCAATGTAAGCCGTGCTTCTTCCGGATTACATTGTTTAGCCTTCTCGTGAAAGTAAATGTAGCGAATTTCGTCGCCTTCTTTTGCCACCAGATGTGGCGACAAGCGAAGCTCAAGACCACGAACTTGCGCGTAATAACGATGCGCAGTAATCAAATTAAGCCGCCGATTCGAATGCGGTGAACTCACGAACGAGTCAAGCACGCGCTTGAGATTGTTTCGCCTTGACTCCTGAGTAACGCGCTCTAATTTTGCTCTCGCACTAAGCAACCCCCTGAGCCCGTCCTTTACTACCTCGCGAATACCATTGATTGCCGGTGCGTAAAAGGGAGGCTTAAATGCTTGTGGCGTTCCTTTCGGAAATTTCAGATCGCGCAAGAATCGCATCTGCTTAGATGCAGGCATGCACATGAAACGTGCGGCGTTTCGATCGGAGAGACGCGGTTTAGGTGTAATAGGAGAAGGTTTTGGAATGGCACTCATCTTGTTTCTTTATCCTCTGGCAATCTACGAATGAAAGAGGGGCGGCCTTACGGCCGCCCCTCTGGTTTCTCATTTACCACGCGATTTCGACGACGACGAAGGAGCTTTATTCCGCTCCCTAACAGTCGTGGCTTTGTGCTTCTCGGCATATTGTTTCGTAACAAACTCGCCGCTCTTCGCACTGCGGTATTGAGTGATCTTCTTCTCAGACATTGCTAGTTGCCTCTCTATAGTTGGGCTGAGTCAATACAACTGCCCAACGAGACACCGACGCTCTCACGCTACAGTGAGAACGTTGACGGCCTTTGGCCGGAGAGGCTGAAGATCTTCGTAGATGCTTTGACGAAAGCTGGTTTTTAAGCCTAAACTTTCGCGTCTGCCAGGACGCAGCACGGGGAAATATTCAGCTGTCCGGACCGTTGGACAGTTTGTTCAGGTTCTTACGTTTTTGGTTGCTGATGCCTCCTTTGCTGTCGGTTGTACTCAAACGCCCCGCCACAAGCGGGGCGTTTGTTTTGAAGCGTCTAAGGCGGCAAGTTTAGACCCGCCTTAACAGTATTGGCAATCCCTTGGCTCGACTG
This sequence comes from Lysobacter hankyongensis, assembly GCF_039543145.1. Taxonomy (NCBI): domain Bacteria; kingdom Pseudomonadati; phylum Pseudomonadota; class Gammaproteobacteria; order Lysobacterales; family Lysobacteraceae; genus Lysobacter; species Lysobacter hankyongensis. Next base: position 80,977 of record NZ_BAABJE010000005.1, read on the forward strand.
CTAAAACACAAAATGTAGTCTCAAATTATGAGACAAACCAAACATGTTGTGGTTTTACGCTGCTTATCCACAGGCCAATAGCCGGGGTCGAGGTAGGCTTGACATTTCTAGATCCCTCGGGACGAGATTATAGCCAAACACGCAATCCATCACAAAATCTCATTGCGCGGCGAGAACAAACTTGAGCGGCTCTTGGCTATCTTTGGCCATTCGTGGTGACCTTCCGTACTTGGTCGAATCCGTCCAAAAGACAACGCCGGCTTTCGCCGGCGTTGTCTTTTCGCACTTTCGGGCTGGACGCCCACGATCGGAGCGCATGGGCCTGAAAGAAGAGCGTGGGCCTGGCTGAAGAGCTCGGGCCTGAAGGCCCTCCTACTGGGTGATGTCCACGTCCTTGGTCTCGCGCAGGAACAGCGAGCCGACCACGAAGGTCATCGAGGCGATCACGATCGGATACCACAAGCCCTGGTACATGTTGCCGCTGCCGGCCACGAGGGCGAAGGAGATCGTCGGCAGGAAGCCGCCGAACCAGCCGTTGCCGATGTGGTACGGCAGACTCATCGAGGTGTAGCGGATGCGGGTCGGGAACAGCTCGACCAGCCACGCCGCGATCGGGCCGTAGACCATCGTCACGTAGATCACCAGGACGGTCAGGATCAACAGCACCATTGGCTTGTTGATGCGCGCCGGGTCCGCCTTCTCGGGATAACCCGCGGCGGTGAGCGCGCCCTTCAGCGCACCGGTGAAGGCGTCGCCCTTCGCCTTGCCGTCGTCCTTGCTAAGCCCCGCGCCTTCGTAGGCGTCGACCGCGGTCTCGCCGATCTTCACCTGCGCCAGCGAGCCCGCCGGTGCCGACTGGATGGTGTAGGGGATGCCGGCCTTCGCCAGCGCCGCGGTCGCGATGTCGCAGGAATTGCTGAAGACCTTCTTGCCCACCGGATCGAACTGGAACGAACAGGTCCCCGGGTCGGCGACGACCACGGCCGGCGCGCGCGCGCGGGCTTCGTCGATCGCCGGATTGGCGTAGTGGGTCAGCGCCTTGAACAGCGGGAAGTAGGTGAGCGCGGCGATCAGGCAGCCGACCATGATGATCTTCTTGCGGCCGATCTTGTCCGACAGCCAGCCGAACACGATGAAGAACGGCGTACCCAGCAGCAGCGCGGCGGCGATCAGCAGCCACGTGGTGGTGGCGTCGACCTTGAGCGACTGGGTGAGGAAGTACATCGCGTAGAACTGGCCCGCGTACCACACCACCGCCTGGCCGGCGGTCGCGCCGAACAGGGCCAGCACCACGATGCGGCCGTTCTTGCTGAAGAAGCTTTCGGTGATCGGCGCCTTCGACTGCTTGCCTTCCGACTTCATCTGCTGGAACAGCGGCGATTCGTGCAGCTGCATGCGGATCCACACCGACACGCCGAGCAGGACGATCGACAGCAGGAACGGAATGCGCCAGCCCCAGGCTTCGAATTCCTCGGTGCCCAGATAGGTGCGCACGCCGAGGATCACCAGCAGCGACAGGAACAGGCCGATCGTCGCCGTGGTCTGGATGAAGCTGGTGTACAGACCGCGCTTGCCGTGCGGCGCGTGTTCGGCCACGTAGGTGGCGGCGCCGCCGTACTCGCCGCCGAGCGCGAGGCCCTGCAGCAGGCGCAGCGCGATCAGGATGGCCGGCGCGGCGAAACCGATGCTGGCGTAGTTGGGCAGGATGCCGACCAGGAACGTCGACAGGCCCATGATCACGATGGTGACGAGGAAGGTGTACTTGCGACCGACCATGTCGCCGAGACGGCCGAACACGATCGCGCCGAACGGCCGCACCGCGAAACCGGCGGCGAAGGCCAGCAGCGCGAAGATGAAGGCCGAGGTGTCGTTGAGGCCGCTGAAGAACTGCTTGGCGATGATCGCGGCCAGCGATCCGTAGAGGTAGAAGTCGTACCACTCGAAGACGGTGCCGAGACTCGACGCGAAGATGACCTTCTTGTGGCCCTGGGTGAGCGCGCCCGATGCGGGTGCGGCGGGTGTTGCGGTGACACTGGACATGGTCCGTTCCCTCCGGAATGTTGAGGCGCGTCAGAAGCTGTACTTGACGTGGGTGTGGATGCGGCGGAGATCGCCTTCGAGATCGTTCTCGAGCGAACGCTGGCCCCAGATCAGTTCGGCGCCGACATCGAGCTTGGGCAGCGGCGAATAGATCAGGTTGGCGTGGAACGACTGCGCGCTCTCGGTGGCGGCGAAGCCGGTGAGTGCGGTGTCGTTGTCGAAGTGCGCGGTCGAATAGAACAGGTTGCCGCGCAGCTTCGGCGAGAACGCGTGACGCCAGGAGACGAACGCGCCGTAGCCGTCGATCGCTTCCAGATCGCCGCCGGCGTCGGCCACGGTGTCGGCGCCGAGGCCGAAGCCCATGTAGCGGCCGATGCCCTGACCGGCGTTGACCGCGTAGCGCAGATCGTCGCTGGCGCCGAGATTGAACTTGCCCGACACGCTGACCGACGCGCCGCTGGTGGTTTCGTCGAGACGCTTGAACTGGCGGAGCAGGCCGGCGACGCTGAAATGGCCCCAATCGCCTTTCTTCTGCCAGCGTGCGGTGACATCGGGCAGGACGTTGTCGCCCGAATTGGCGCGCGTGGCGCCGCCGAGGAACGGCGTGACCGTGGTCTGCGGATTTTCCACCGAGAACGACCACGGGCCCTTGGTGTAGCGCACCTGCGCCTGGCGCACGAACACGGTGCTCTCGGTCGGCCCGACGAAGTCGACGCTGTCGGGCAGCGCGGCGACGTCCATGAAGTTCGACCAGGTCTGGCCGGCCAGCCATTGCGCACCGTTGGGACGGGTGAGGCTGACGTAGGCCTGACGCAGCGACACCGCATAGGTGTTGGTCGCGGTTTCGTTGCCGACCAGCGCGTTGCTGCCGCCGCCGAACATGTCGGCTTCGATGTAGCCCTTGATCTTGTCGCCGTCGCCGGTGGTGTGGTCGGCGCTGAACCAGAAGCGCGAGAACTGCGCGTGATAATCGGCGTAGGCATCGCCGCCATCGGCGCCCGCGGGGCCGACCGGAATCGCGGACGGCAGATAGAACAGGCGACCGGCGGAACCGTCGGCGATGCGACCGTCGCTGGTGTCGGTGACCATCGCGTCGAGCTTGATGAAACCGCCGTACGAGAACGCGGTGCCCGGATTGGCGGCGGTGAGGATCGGCGTGGACTGGATCTTCGGCTTGCCGTCGTCGGCGGGTTTGGCCGCGGGCGCTGCGGTCTGCGCCGCCTGCACCTGACCGACGGTGGTTTCGGTCCGCTGTTGTTGCGCGATCAGCTGCTGGACGATCTTTTCCAGCTCGGCGACGCGCGCCTCCAGTTGCTGTTCCTTCGGCGTGGCGCTTTGCGCGAGCGCGAGGCCCGGCGCCAGCAGACAGACCAGCAGCGACAATGTCAGCGGCCGTCTGCAATGCAGTCGATGATTCATGGTGAGCCCCTCCCGAGGGCGCATGCGGATGCACGGTGAGCGCAGACTGTGCGCGCCCGACCGCATCGCCTATTCGCCATTGGTCGAAGGAACGCGGGATACGGCGGTTTTTGCGACCATGGTCTAAGCGCGATGTTGCAGCGCAAAACGACGCGAGTGCGGCACACTGTGCGCCAGACTTGTCCCGTCATTCCGCGGAGGAAGCCCTCATGTCGCAGACCGACACCGCCCCGTCCGTCTATCCCGTGCCCGCCGATTTCGCGGCGCGCGCGCGCATCCGACGCGAAGATTACGAACGCGACTACGCCGCCGCCGTCGCCGATCCCGATGCCTATTGGGGCCGGATCGCGCAGCGTCTGGACTGGTTCAAGGCGCCGACGAAGATCAAGGACGTGAGCTACCACGTCGAGGACTTCCACATCCGCTGGTTCGAGGACGGCGAACTCAACGCCAGCGTGAACTGTCTCGATCGCCACCTCGCGACTCGCGGCGACAAGACCGCGTTGATCTTCGAGCCCGACGATCCGGCCACGCCGTCGCAGCGCATCAGTTATCGCGAACTGTACGAGCGCGTGTGCAAACTGGCCAATGCGCTGCGTCATCTCGGCGTGCAGAAGGGCGACCGCGTCACCATCTATCTGCCGATGATTCCCGATGCGGTCGTCGCGATGCAGGCCTGCGCGCGCGTCGGCGCGATCCACTCGGTGGTGTTCGGCGGTTTCTCGCCGCAGTCCATCGCCGACCGCATCGCCGATTGCGGCAGCAAGCTCGTCATCACCGCGGACGAAGGTCTGCGCGGCGGCAAGTCGGTGCCGCTGAAGGAGAACGTCAACGCCGCGCTGAAAATGCCCGGCACCGACTCGGTGGAAACGGTGCTGGTGATCCGCCACACCGGCGGCGCGGTCGGCATGCAGATGCCGCGCGATCGCTGGTACGACGCGGTGGTCGACAGCCAGCCGACCGAATGCGAACCCGAGCGCATGAACGCCGAAGATCCGCTGTTCATCCTCTACACCTCCGGCAGCACCGGCAAACCCAAGGGAGTGCTGCACACCACCGGTGGTTATCTGGTGTGGGCGAGCTACACCCACGAATCGGTGTTCGATCTGCGCGAAGACGACATCTACTGGTGCACCGCCGACGTCGGCTGGGTCACCGGCCACAGCTACATCGCCTACGGGCCGCTGGCCAACGGCGCCACCGCCGTCGTGTTCGAAGGCGTGCCCAATTACCCGACGGTCTCGCGCTTCTGGGACGTCGTCGACAAACATCAGGTCACCATCTTCTACACCGCGCCGACCGCGATCCGCGCGCTCATGCGCGAAGGCGAAGCGCCGGTGAAGAAGACCTCGCGACAATCGATCCGCCTGCTCGGCACCGTCGGCGAACCGATCAATCCCGAAGCCTGGCGCTGGTATTACGACGTGGTCGGCGAGGGTCGTTGCCCGATCGTCGACACCTGGTGGCAGACCGAAACCGGCGGAGTATTGATTTCGCCGCTGCCCGGCGCGACCGACCTCAAACCCGGTTCGGCCAGCAAACCGTTCTTCGGCGTGCAGCCGGCGCTGGTCGACGCCAACGGCGCCCTGCTCGAAGGCGCGACCGAAGGCAATCTGGTGCTGCTGGATTCCTGGCCCGGGCAGATGCGCACGGTCTACGGCGACCACCCGCGCTTCATCGACACCTACTTCAAGACCTATCCGGGCATGTACTTCACCGGCGACGGCTGCCGTCGCGACGCCGACGGTTACTACTGGATCACCGGCCGCGTCGACGACGTGATCAACGTCAGCGGCCACCGCATCGGCACCGCCGAGGTCGAAAGCGCGCTGGTCTCGCATCCGCTGGTCGCGGAGGCAGCGGTGGTCGGCTTCAACCACGACATCAAGGGCCAGGGCATCTATGCCTACGTCACCCTGGTGGCCGGCGAAACCCCGACCGAGGATCTGCGCAAGGCGCTGGTCGCGCACGTGCGCAAGGAGATCGGCCCGATCGCCACGCCGGATTTCGTGCAGTGGGCGCCCGGTTTGCCGAAGACGCGATCGGGCAAGATCATGCGCCGCATCCTGCGCAAGATCGCCGAAAACGCGCCCGATCAGCTCGGCGACACCTCGACCCTCGCGGATCCCTCGGTGGTGAAATCGCTGGTCGAGGAACGGTTGGTGAAGTGAGCGGGGCGGCCATGACTGGCGGGGGCCATTGGTGACCGCCGCCGGTCTGCGTTACCTTGGGGGCGCCGCCATCGCGATGCCGCTTCCCATGCCCACCATTCTTGTCGCCGACGACCACCCGCTGTTCCGCGAGGCCCTGCGCAATGCGGTGGCGCGGGCGCTGCCCAACGCGCAGCTGCGCGAGGCCGACAGCGTCGACGCGCTGTATGCGCTGGTCGAACGCGAACCCGACGCCGATCTGCTGCTGCTCGATCTGAACATGCCGGGCGCGCACGGGTTCAGCGCGCTGGTGCATCTGCGCGCGCATGTCCCGCAGCTGCCGGTGATGGTGGTGTCGGCGCGCGAGGAACCGGCGGTCATGCGCCGCGCGCTGGATCACGGTGCGGTCGGTTTCCTGCCGAAATCCGCCGACGCCACCACCCTGGGCGAAGCCATCGACACGGTGCTCGCCGGCGATCGCTGGGCGCCCGCGGCCGCGCTGAAGGCACCGGCGGCCGCTGCGGACGAACACGACGCAGCGCAACGCGTGCGCGAACTCACCCCGCAGCAATTCCGCGTGCTGCAGATGCTCGGCGACGGCCTGCTCAACAAACAGATCGCCTACGAGCTCGGCGTGTCCGAAGCCACGATCAAGGCGCACATGACCGCGATCCTGCGCAAGCTCGGCGCCAACAACCGCACCCAGGCGGTGCTGATCGCCGGCAAGCTCGCGATCGATCCCGAAGCGGTGATGCCGCCGCCGGAAGAGGACTGAGCGCGTTCGAAATGTTCGGATGGCATCGGTAAATGGGCCTGATCCATCACCGCAGCCCCTGTAGGAGCGCCGGCTTTCAACAGCCGCATGGCTGGTCAAGGCGCGACCGTCTGCGGATAATCTTCCTGTCACCCGTCGCGCCTTCCGGCGCTCCTACAGGGGTATTTCCCGGTTCGATGCGGGCTCGATGTCGTCCGTCTGCAATTGCACGAGAGACGGAGAGAACCATCTCCGCCGCCAGGACCGCGATCTATTCGTCCTCGGAGCGCGCGTCGACGCTCAGCACTTCGCCGTCCTCGGCAACCACGGTGAACACGATCGGACGGCAGCAGACACTGCAGTCCTCGACGTACTGCTGATGCTCGACCGAACCGTCGACGACGATCTCGATCTCTTCGCCGCAGTACGGGCATTGCACGAACGCGGTGTCGGTGTGGTGCATCGCGAACCTCCTTCGTGGAATCGTGTGCCGGCATGATGCCGGATGCCATCGCCGTTGGCATCCGTCGCGCGGCTAGTCTTCCCAGTAGAACAGCGTGTCGAACACGGCATACGGCCCGTCGAACGCGGTCGGGATGCGAATCCCGTCCGGGGCCGGCGCCAGCAGCGGCGCCGTCGGCAGCAGTTCGACGCCGTGGGCTTCGAGCACGATCCGCAGGGTGCGCAGCAGGCCGCTCCAGTCGCCGGGCGGCAGTCGATCGAGGTTGTCTGTCGTGATGAAGCCGGACGAGGTTCCGCTGTCGCGCTTGTTGCGGGTCCGGCTGCTCGCACCGAACACCGCGATCGGTGCGAGGCGCGACACGTACAGCAACAGCCCGACGGTCTCCACATGGGCGGGATGATCGATCTCGTCGACCCCGCCGCGACGCGACAGGAACGCCGAGATGTACGAGGCATACCCGGAGCCGTGGTGATCGTCTTCGATCAGGACATCCACGCCGTCGCGGCGCAGGGCCGCGAACATGCACTCGTAGAATCCGGTCACCGCCGCCTCGTCGCCGGAGAGGAACGGTTCCTCTTCGCAGAGCGGTTGCGCCTGCACCGATTTCTCCATGATTTCGCGGGTGATGTCGAAGGGGATGAGGTCGAACATGGCGGAATGCGTCCGGTGGTCTGCGCGCGGGGATCAGCCGAACAACAGCGGCGGCACCGTCTGCGCCAGGAGTTCGATCAGTTCCGGATCCATCTCCCGATAGTCGTCGGGAATATCGAGCACGTGGATCGGCGTGTGTTCGACCAGACGCGGAAATCCGGCGACGATGCGGTCGCGATGCTTGTGCTCCATCGCCATCACCACGTCCGCCCAGCGCAGGTCGTCGGCACTGATCGTGCGCCGTGCGTTCGGGCTGGTGCCGGCCGAGCGCACGGACATCAGCGGATGTCGCCGGAACACGCGTTCGGCGGTCGGGCTGCGCCACTGGTTGCGGCTGCAGACGAACAACACGTTCACGCACTCGCGTTCCGCGAGCTGCAGCCCCTCCACGCAGGGATATTCCATGCCCAACTGCTCCGCGCGCCGCAACTTTTCGGAGCGTGTGTAGACGAGCTTCCAGTGTTTGTCCTTCTGCGGCATGGGCTGGATTCGTCGGAAGATGCGCCGGTCGACCCGGGCCGAGACCGCGGATTCTAGATCATGCGCTGTCATGAGGCCGCGCCGGGCGGACCGCTCGCGCACGAGGATGGCCCAACGCACCCGATGCGCGGCCACGAACGGCCGGAACAGCAGTCCGTGCAGGATCACCGGCGCCGACGCCGCCTGGGCCGGCGCATCGACCCACGCGTTCGCGTCCCGCGGGGCCGGAGCAAACGTCCATCAATCGCGCAGTCCCGTTTTCGGACGGCCGTCGAGATCGGTCCAGAGATCGTCCGGCAAGGCGCGGTCGCGATGGCAAACGCGATCGTGGTCGGGATAGGTGATGTCGTCCACCGGGGCGCGGGTCCCGACGATCAGGCAGCGGGTCGGCGCGTCGCTGCGGTTCTCCAGACAATGGCCGACCGGCGTTCCGGCACGGAAGGTCGCCGCATCGCCGGGCCGCAGCACGGTCTCGGTCGCGCCCTCGACCAGCGTGATGTCGCCTTCGAGCACGTAGACCATTTCGTCCTCGGCCCGATGCCAATGCCTGATCGACGAACGCGACCCCGGCTGCAGCACTTCGACGAACGCGCCGAACTGGGTCAGGCCGCCGGCTTCGCTGATCCACAGCGTGCGATCCGGCGCGGCGCGACCCTCGACAGGCGTTTCTTCGATGACGAAACGATCGGGCGTGAAGGCGGGCATGGCGAAGATGCTCCCGGGACTCCGAGCAGGCTCCCGCTCTCGACAGCATGCCATGGCGTGCGCCGGGATGCGCGCACGCCCATGGCCAGTGCGGCGCGGGAATATTTCCTTCGATCAACGTCGGCCGTACGTATCCAGGAACTTGCCGACGACATTGCCTTCTTCCGATCCGTCCGGATGGGTGATCAGCCAGTCGAGCAGTTCGGATTCCGCGAACCCGTAGTCGTCGCCGAATCGATATCCGCGAACCGTATTGATCTCGCTCCAGATCCTGCCGTGGACCATGCCGCCATCGATGCTGCGAACGGCGATGAAGACCTGCTCGAACGCACCGGTGCCGTCGTGGAGGCGCGTGGTGACGAAGAACGATTGCCCTTTCGGCAGACCGGCGACGAATTTCTTCTTCGCCTCCGGATAGGTGCGTTTCGCTTCCGCGACGTGCGGTGCGATCGCGGCTTCGAAGGCGGCCAGCTCGCTCGAATGCGCGGTGATCGGTTTGTCCTGCGGCGCGTTCGGCGCGAGCTGCGGATCCTGCGCCGCGGCGGACCACGACAGCAGGATCAGGATGGCGAACATCTGCAACTTCATGCGGCCTCCGGCGATGGTGTCGCGGCACGCCATGCGCATGCCGCAGGGCTTGAAGTGTGGATTCCACCGGGCGCGGGGTCAACGCGGCGACGGGTCGCGCATCACCCCCGCGCCGCCAGCCACGCGCGCAGCGATGCGGGCTTCACCGGTTTGGTCAACACCGCGCAGCCGTATTCGCGCGCCGCGTGCTTGAGCGTGTCGCTGCCATCGCCGGTGAGCAAGGCCGCGGGCAGATCGCGCTTCGCGCGACGTCGGAGTTCGGCGATCACGCCGAGACCGTCGAGCCGATCGTGCAAGTGGTAATCGACGAGCGCGACATCGGGCAGCGACGACGCATCGTCGGGAGCGATGTGGGCCAGGGCTTCGTCGACGGTGGCGGCGGTGAGCGCGACCGCGCCCCAGCGCGAGAGCAGGGCGCGCATGCCGTCGAGGATTTCCGGATCGTTGTCGACGCACAGCACGCGCAGCCCGGCGAGCGCGTCCGGCGCGAGCATCGGCGTGGCCACCGGCGCGCGCACGGGCATCTCCGCGGCGACCGGCACGCGGATCGAAAACACGCTGCCGCTGCCGACGCGCGAATACACCTGCAGCGGGTGACCGAGAATGCGCGCGATGCGCTGGCAGATCGACAGGCCGAGGCCGAGACCGCGTTCGCCGCCGATGTCGGGGCGGGTGCTGGGAATATCGAAGCGACGGAACTCATCGAAGATCTGGCCCAGATGATGCTCCGGAATGCCGGGGCCGGTGTCCCAGACCTGCAGCTCGAGTGCATCGCCGCGCACGCGCAGCGCGAGCAGCACGCCGCCTTCGCGGGTGTAGCGCAGTGCGTTGGCAAGGAAGTTCTGCAGCGCGCGCCGCAGCAGGCGTCGGTCGCTGCGCACGAAGAGGCCCGGCCGCGCGTGCACGCGCAGCGCGAGGCCGCGGCCGGCGGCGCTGGGGGCGTACTGCGCGGCGAGTTCCTGCAGCAGCTCGGCCGCCTCGAAGTGCGACAGCTCCGGTTGCAGCGCGCCGGCGTCGAGACGCGACACGTCGAGCAGGCCGTCGAGCAGATCCTCGGCGGCACGCAGCGCGGTGTCCACGCGTTCGGCCAGACGCGCGCGCTCGTCGCCGTTCTCGGTCTCGCGCAGCGCGGAGGCGAACAGGCGCGCGGCGTTCAGCGGCTGCAGCACGTCGTGGCTCACCGCGGCGAGGAAGCGCGTCTTCGATTGCTGCGCGGCCTCGGCTTCGCGCGTGCGCAGTTCGACCCGGTGTTCAAGGGTTTCGTTGATCTCGCGCAGCGCCTGTTCCGCACGCTTGTAGTCGGTGATGTCGCTGAAGCTGGTGACGTAACCGCCGCCGGGCAGCGGTTGCCCGCGCATCTCGATGACCTGGCCGTTCGCACGCAGACGCTGGAACACGTAGGCCTGGCCGGCGCGCAGATGCGCAAGACGCCGGCGGACCTGGTTTTCCACGGTGTTGTCCACGGTATTTTCGACGGTGCTTTCCGCATGGCCGGTGCCCGGCTCGGCAGCCTGCGGACCCAACTCGTTCATCTCGGCGCGTTCGGCGCTCCAGCGGATCAGATCGGCGATCGGACGGCCGACGTAGAGCATGCCGTCGGGATAACCGAGCATCTCCTGATACCGGCGGTTCCACGCGATCAATCGCAGCTCCGGATCGACCACGCTCACGCCCTGGCTGATGTTCTCCAGCGTGGTCGACAGCACCTGGCGATTGAAGCGCAGTTCCTGGCTCGCTTCGTCGAGCAGCGAGACCACCTCGCCCAGTTCCATGCCCGAACCGCGCAGCGCGCTGGTGAGCGTGAGCCGCGCCGATGCCGCGCCGATGGCCGAGGCGAGCAGGCGTTCGGTGAACTGCACCAGCGCGCGATCGGCGAGCTGCTGCGGCTGCCACTGTCGGCGCGACGTGGATTCGGCGTACTCCGCGAACGCACGGCGGGCATGACGTTCGCCGACGATGCGTTCGGCCAGCGCCAGCAGTTCGCCGCTGCGCACGGTGCCGGCCCAGCCGCCGGGTCCGAGCGGCGAGCGCTGCGCGTAGGGATCGAGATAGGTCGCGGCGAGCAGTTGTTCCTGCAGCAGCGGACGTCGCCGTGCGGACACCAGGAACAGCGCGCCGATGTTGAACAGCAGCGACCAGAACACGCCGTGGGTCAGCGGGTCCCAGCCGGTGACGCCGAACAGCTGCTGCGGCCGCAGCCACGAGAATCCGAACAGGCCGTGCGCGATCCAGTCGGCGCCGGCGGCGCTGCTCTGCACCAGCGCCGGCAACAACAACGTGTAGGCCCATAGCATGGCGCCGGCGAACACGCCGGCGAAGGCGCCGGCACGGCTCGCGCCGCGCCAGTACAGCCCGCCGATCAGCGCGGGCGCGAATTGCGCCACCGCGGCGAACGCGAGCAGGCCGTGCTGGGCGAGGCTGTCGCCGGCGGCGGCGGCCATGCGGTGGTAGCCATAGGCCATCAGCGCCAGCGCGAGAATGGTCACGCGTCGCACCCACAGCACCTGACGATCGATGCCGCCGCTGGCGACCAGCGCGCGATTGCGCAGCAGCAGCGGCATCACCAGATCGTTGCTCACCATCGTGGACAGCGCGACGCTGGCGACGATGACCATGCCGGTGGCGGCGGAGAATCCGCCGATGTAGGCGGTCAGCGCCAGGGTGTCCCGATCGAGCGCCAGCGGCAATGCCAGCACGTAGGTGTCGGGCGATACGCCGCTGCCGGCGAGCAGCGATTGTCCGGCGAGCGTGATCGGCACCACGAACAGGCTGAAGAGCACGAGATAGCCGCCGAACAGCCAGCGTGCGGGCCGGAGATCGGCCGGGTCCTGGCATTCGACCACCGCCACATGGAACTGCCGCGGCAGGCAGACGATCGCGGCGAAAGCGATCAGCGTCTGCGCGACGAAACCGGTCGGCACGCCGGGCGCGGTGACGACATCGGTCGCCTGCGCGATGCGTTCGGTCAGGCCGCCGGTACCGGGCAGGTGCAGCAGCGCGAACACGCCGATGGCGATGAAGGCCAGCAGTTTCACCAGCGATTCCAGCGCAACCGCGAGCACCATGCCACGATGGTGTTCGGTGGCGTCGATCTGGCGCGTGCCGAACAGGATCGCGAACACCGCGAGCAGCAATGCGACGTACAGCGCGGGATCGGCGAACAACGCGTCGTCGCTGCCCGGCGCCAGCACCTCCACGCTCATCGCCACCGCCTTGAACTGCAGCGCGACGTAGGGCACCGCGGCGACCAGCGCGACCGCGGCGACCAGCGCCGCGAGTCCGGGCGCGCGGCCGTAGCGCGAGGACAGGAAATCGGCGATCGAGACGATGCGATGCTCGCCGGAGATCAGCACGAGACGTTCGAGGATGCGCCAGCCGAACAGCAGCATCAGCAGCGGGCCGAGATAGATCGGCAGGAAGCCCAGCCCGGTGCGCGCCGCGGTGCCGACCGCACCGTAGAACGTCCACGAGGAACAGTAGACCGCGAGCGCCAGCGAATAGACCATCGGCCGCAGCCAGCGCCAGCGCGGCCGCATGCCGCGCACGTCGCCGAGATAGGCGACCGCGAACAGCACGCCCACGTAGCCCAGCGATACCAGCAACAGCACCCAGCCTGGGATCATGCGCGTCTCGGCGGAATCACGGTCCGGCGAGTGTACGGCGAGCCGGCGGCCCGGCGCAGGGCTCCGACCAAGGTCGAAGCCCGCGGACGCGGTCGGTCAGCGTTCGGCCGCCGGCCGCGTCCGGCGTTCCTCCAGCGTTTCCAGCAGATCGTGGATGCAGCGTCGAAAATCGCGATCGCCGGGCAGGCCGAGTGTCTGGCACTGCAGCAGGCGTTCGCGTTCATAGGCGTCGGCCTCGGGCGGTTCATCGTGCCACGACAGACCGATCTGGCATTTCTTGGACCGGTACGCGACCAGCGTGGCGGCCGTGAGCCGCGGGTCGAGGTAGACATCGTCGATGCGCGACAGCGCGACCATGCGCGTGCCGTCGTTCTCAGGCAACACCGCCGCCTTCGCGACCATCTCCGCCTTCGGCGTTCCGCGATCGCGGGCGTGGACGGACATGCCGATCAACGCGGTTTCCTGCTGGTCGCAGGACAACCGGGTGTTGATCTCACCGTTCATCAGCGGCCGCAGTTGCGCGTGCGCGCCCGGCGCGACGCCCAGTGCGCACAGCCCGGCCAGAATCAGCACATGCATGCGCATCGGGCGGTTTCCGTCGTGTGTTCGCCGCGAATCATGCCATCGTCGGTGACGGCGGCGCACTGTCCGGCCCATCGCAACGCGCGATCACGGCCTCGGCCAACGCCCGCAACCGCAGCCGCAACGCCTCCGGCGCCAGCACCCGCAATTCCGGACCGATGCCGAGCAACAGCAGCGCAGCCTGCTCGATGTTCTCGATCGGCAGGGTCATCCGCGACCAGCCGTCGGCATCGGCGATGGCGGCCTGCGCCGCGGTCTTCGCATACGCGCCGAGCGCCGCGATCCGCGCCAGCCCGATGACGCTGACCTGGAGCGTCGCGGTATCGCCGCGCAGCTGCGCTTCGAAGCGTGCGGTCTCCGTCGCCCACCAAGCGGCGAGATCGAAGGCCGGCGGCCGTTCGAACACCCGATCGGTCGCGAGGTGATGGCGGATGTTCGCGACCTTGAAGATCCGCGGCTTGCCGTGGCCTTCGGCGACCAGATACCACTGCCCCGCCTTCAGCACGAGCCCGAGCGGCCGCACCGTCCAGTCGCGCACGCCGGTCCAGCTGTCGTAGCGCATCTCCAGCTCGGTGCGATCGAGCACCGCCCGCGCGATCGGACGCAGCACCGCGGGCGTGTCGTCCTCGCGATACCAGTCGACCGGATCGAGATGGAAGCGCTCGCGCATGCGTACGGCCAGCGCGCCGCCGGCATCGGGCAACGACGCCATCATCTTGTGCGCGGCGGCGCTGGCGGCCTCGCCCATGCCCAGCGCCTGCGCCGGACCGGGCATGCCGATCAGGCACAGCGCTTCGGCTTCATCGGCGGCCAGACCGGTGAGCCGCGTGCGATACCCGTCGAGCAGCCGGAAGCCGCCACCGGGCCCGCGGTCGGCATAGACCGGCACCCCGGCCGCCGCGAGCCGGTCGATGTCGCGATAGATCGTGCGTACCGAGACCTCGAACTCGCGCGCGAGGGCGTCGGCGGTCGCGCCGCCGCGCAGCTGCAGCAGGATCAGCAGGGACAACAGTCGACTGGTGCGCACGGGCTGGTCCGGCGGAGGGGGGCATCCGCGATGGGTTCGCAGGATCGTAGTCTATTCCTGACGGCATGTGTCAGGTATCGCCGCGTACGGTGGCCGCACCCCCCTTACTGACAGGCGCCCACCATGACCCGCACCCCCGACGATCCCGCACGCCGCACCCTGCTCATGTCCGCCGCCGCCGGACTCGCCGTCTCCGTTGCCGGCGTGGGCACGGCCACCGCGGACACCGCCACGGCGACCGACGCCGTGGCGCCGCCCCCCGGCAAGCCCGGCGACTTCGATTTCCTCGCCGGCGAATGGAAGATCCACCACCGCAGGCTGAAGACGCCCGGCAGCGACGACTGGGACGTCTTCGAGGGCGAGGCGACCTGCTGGACCCTTCTCGGCGGCATCGGCAGCGTCGAAGAGCTGCGCATCCCGGCGCGGAATTTCAGCGGCATGGGCCTGCGCCTGCTGGATGTCGAGAAGCGCGTGTGGTCGGACTTCTGGGTCAACGCGAAGTCCGGCGTCCTCGCCGCGCCGGGCATGCCCGGGCATTTCATCGACGGCGCCGGCGTGTTCGTCGCCGACGAGATGGACGGCGACAAACCGATCAAGGTCCGCGGCCTGTGGGACCGGATCACGCCGACCTCCTGCCGCTGGTCGCAGGCGCTGTCGTACGACGGCGGCAAGACCTGGCAGGACACCTGGCGGATGGACTGGACGCGCGCATGAGCAGCCGCGACTTCGACTTCTTCATCGGCGACTGGCGGGTCCGCCACCGTCGCCTGCACTCGCGCCTGGCGGGCGGCGACGACTGGGTCGACTTCGACGGCACCTGCAGCGTCCGCGCGCTGCTCGGCGGCGACGGGAATGTCGACGACAACGTGCTCGCACTGCCGGACGGCGCGTACCGGGCCGTCACCCTGCGCGCGTTCGACGCGGCGACGCGGCGATGGTCGATCTGGTGGCTCGACGGTCGTCATCCGGACCGGCTCGATCCGCCGATGGTTGGCGCATTCGATCAGGGCATCGGCACGTTCTTCGCCGACGACCGCTTCGAGGGCCGGCCGATCCGCGTGCGCTTCCTGTGGCGGGCCACGGATCCGCAAGCGCCGCGGTGGGAACAGGCGTTCTCCGCCGACGGCGGCGAGACCTGGGAAACCAACTGGACGATGGATTTCTCGCGCGCGCACCCGTAACGCGGGCGATCCGCCCGCGCATGGGTCGGAAACGAAAAAACCCGCCTTTCGGCGGGTTCTTCGTGGAGGCCGGATCCCCGCGTTCGCGAGGATGATCCGCGTCATGCGCGAATCACTTGATCTTGCCTTCCTTGTAGATCACGTGCTTGCGGACGACGGGATCGTACTTCTTGATCTCCATCTTCGCGGGGGTGTTCTTCTTGTTCTTGTCGGTCGTGTAGAAATGACCGGTGCCGGCCGAAGAGATCAGGCGGATTTTGTCGCGCTTGGAAGCCATGGTGAATTACTCCTCAGATCTTTTCGCCGCGGGCGCGAAGCTCGGCGAGCACGGCGTCGATGCCGTTCTTGTCGATGGTGCGCAGGGCCTTGGTGGAAACGCGCAGTTTCACCCAACGGTTTTCCGAAGCGACCCAGAAGCGGCGCTCGTGAAGATTGGGCATGAAACGGCGGCGGGTCTTGTTGTTCGCGTGCGACACGTTGTTGCCGGTCGCGACGCGCTTGCCGGTGACTTGGCATTCGCGGGACATACGTACCTCTCATCGAATAGAACGCACGGGCGTGCGATCTGCGGTTGTTTCCCATAGCCCGGGAGACGGCGGCCCCGGCGTCGGTCCGGGCCATTCGGCCGGAACGTCCACCACGCGATGCGGGAAGGCAGGTATCGCGGCGACTTGCGGACGGGATCGCGTTCCAGTCCTCCGTCCGGGGATGTTCCACGCGGGAATTCCTCGGGCCGGGCGCAGCGAGCCGGGCATTATGCCGATCTTTTCCAGCGCAGGCAATCACTTAGGGCCGCGGAAGCGCGACGGAATCATCGAGACGGCGGCCTGAAGCCGCTCGACCGGTGCGGCCGCCGGAGATTCCGAAGCCGATCTGCGGCCGCGGCGGTCCCCGCCGATCGAGGTGCGGGAATCGCGCCCGGCGCCGCAATCGTGGCCGCCGCCACCGGCTACCATCCGGATTTCGACGCCCGCCCGACGGAATGACCGGCATGAAGGATCTGGACCACATCACCATCACCCCGGACGCGCTGCCCCGCGAGGTCTGCGACCGGATCGTCGCGCGCATCCGCGCCGATCAGGCATCCCTGCATCCGGGTCAGGTGGGCGGCGGCGTCTTCCCGGAGCTCAAGCACAGCCGCGACATCACCCTCACCGGCAACGCCGCCTGGCAGGACGTCGAGCAGACCCTGAACATGGCGATGCTCGGCGCGCTCATCCGCTACCTGCGCGAATATCCGGCGGCGCTGATCTCGCCGCTGATGCTGCAGCAGACGGGCCCAGACGGGACCCTGCGGCGGCTGTCCGCGGAGGACGTGGCGACGAAGGACGACGCCGGCCTCATCGAACTGATCCGCACCTGCCTGCGCCCGGGCCACATCAACCTGCAGTGGTACCGCGCCGACGAAGGCGGCTATCCGTACTGGCATTGCGAGCTGTACCCGCGCGACACCACCTGCGAGACCCTGCACCGGCATCTGCTGTGGACGCTGTACCTCAACGATGGATTCGAGGAAGGCGAAACCGAATTCATGTACCAGGCGCGCAAGGTGAAACCGCGGACCGGCTCGCTGCTGCTCGCGCCCGCGGGCTTCACCCATACGCATCGCGGCAACCGCCCGAAAGGCGGCGACAAATTCATCGCGACCAGTTGGGTCCTGTTCCAGCGCGCGGAGACGCTGTACGGCCAGGGCTGAAGGGTCGCGCGACGCCCACCGCGATTTCTTGCCGCGGACGACATCGTCCGATCGCCGGTCGATGCCGACCGCCGGGATGACCGTGCGGTACGCGGGACACCGTTTCACGACGGTGTCGTTCGCGTCAGCGTTCAGCGTTGACCGACAGCGTCGCGTACGCATCGCGGAAACCGCCCGAAAGCGGCGACAGATGCATCCCGCCCCGTCGATCCTGTTCCCGCGTGGACGTCCTTCTGCCGACCGTGGCCGCATGGCCGGGAGCGGCGGCCACCGGACCGGTACGGTCCGATCGGGCGGACACCGACGCGTATTTCATTCCCGATACCGGCATGGTTACACTCCCTGCCTGCGACCACGTTCCAAATCAAGGATTGATGGAGGGCGCTTGAAAATTCTGTTCATCCCCAATGCCGGCGCGGTCGTGCCCCACCTGGCGCCGCTGATGGCATTGGCGCTGAAGCTCGATCCCGTGGCGCACGAGGTCGGATTCCTGGCACCCGCCAGATTTCATGCCTCGGTCAGAGCGCTCGGCAAACAAGTGCTGGACATCGATTACCGCCCCGAGCGCGCATTCCAGGACGAGATGTCCGCCTGCACACGGTTCCGTCCCGATGTCATCGTCGACGACTTCAGCCTGGTGACGCTTCTGACCGCGACGCTCATGGACCTGCCGAGAGTGACGATCGCCAGGACGGGCGCGTTTCCCGGATACGTCCCGCGGGACGCGAATCACTGCCACAGCTGCGAATCGATCGCGCGCTTCGACTTCGCCGCCAACTTCAGCGAGAGCGAGTCGTGCTTCGGCATTCCCGCACCGGAATCGTTCGCCGATGTCTGCGCCGCGCATGCCAGCATCGTTCCCGGCATCGCGAGCATCGAACAACTCCCGTTCGACGCAGACGACAGGCCCGATTTCTTTTTTTCGGGCGCACTGGACCTGCCAGACCGCCTGATGCCGATCCCCGACGGGCGCACTCGGCCCGACGAAGCCGCAATGTCGGAGTTCTTCGAACGCCATGCGCAGCGACGCATCGTCTTCGTCACCCTGGGCTCGGTGCTGGCGCCAAGCGATTCGATCCGTCGGGCGATCCTCCACATGCTCGACGCCGGCGTTGCGGTCGTTTCGACCGTCGGGATGACGGATCTACCGGCCGGTTACGATCGACTGTTCCACTACGCGCCGTTCGTGCCCATGCACGCGGTCTGCTCGCGCGTCGACATGATGGTTCATCATTGCGGCAGCGGTACTTATCAGTACGCGATCCTGCATGGGCTCCCTTCACTGTGCATCGGGTCCGGTTTCTACGACCGCGACGACATCGGGCGCCGTCTCCATGAACTGGGCGTCGGCAGATTCATTCCCGGCGACGACGCGGCGCTGTTCGTGGAGACATTCCGCGATGGGTTCGATGCATGCATCGACCCGTCAAGCGCGTGGCATGCGCAGGCGATGCGGCGGCTGGACGCGCTCAAGCGCGAAAACGACCTTGCCTCCCGGCGTTTCGATCTGGAATCCATACTGAACGAAGTCGTGCGGACCTGTGTGTGATCGGTCGGGTCACTCCTTTTCAGATCGCGATCGGCGATACTCGCCGGCACCGTACGGACGGCAGGAACCGCGGATGCATCGGGTTCGCCGCATCGTGTGCGGTTGTGGAGAGCGACAGGATCAGGAGATCAGGATGTTCACGCGCAGGCTTTTCATCATTTCGATTGTCATGGCGGCATCGATCATCAACGGAGCAGGTATGGCGGCGACCAAGGCAGGTATTCTCGAGGGCAACTGGAAACTGGATGGCGCTTTCGCGCCGTCGGGCGAGACGTTGACCGCAACCATCGTCGAGCTGCCGGGGCAGCAATGGCGACTCGTCCTGCCGAAGGACGTGAAGCCTGAAGGCATGAACGGCGATGCCGTGCTGCGTCAGGCAGAAGACAACGTCTTCGTTTCGACCTCATCGGACGATGTCAGGATCCGGATCGCGGTGACTGCGCCGGGCAAGGCCCAGATGACGATCAACATCGACAGCAGCAAGGGCTTCGCGCGATTCGCATATGGAATGACCCGCATCGGACACTGACGGCGGGCCGCGCCTCCCGGGATCGGGCGGCGCGGCTTGCGTCCTTCCGTCGGGTGATGCGGGATGGCCACATCGCGACGCCCAGGTCCACGCGTGCGTCAAACGCGTCCTCTGCGATCGGCACCCGGGACGCTCAGAACAACTCGCCCTGCGGCGATGCCGGTGTCCGAGGCGCGAGCGGCACGAATTTCGATGCATCCAGCGGCGGCAGGCGGCCGAATCCGATGCGCCTGTACGCCTTGGCGAAGCGCATCGCGATCAGATCGGCGAACGGCCCTTCGCCGCGCATGCGCGTGCCGTAGGCGCTGTCGTAGTCCTTGCCACCGCGCATCTGCCGGACGAGGCTCATCACGTGCGCGGCGCGTTCGGGATAGTGCAGCGCCAGCCACTCGCGCCAGACCTCCTTCAACTCGTGCGGCAGGCGCAGCAGTACGTAGCCGGCGGCGCGGGCGCCGTGTTCGTATGCGGCTTCGAGGATGCGCTCGATCTCGACATCCGTGATCATCGGGATGACCGGCGCCACCATCGTCCCCACCGGCACGCCCGCCTCGTGCAGCGCCTGCACCGTTTTCAGCCGCGTGTGCGGCGCGGCGGCACGCGGTTCGAGCTTCGACGAGAGCCTGTTGTCGAGCGAGGTGATCGATACGTAGACCGTCACCAGGCCGTCGCGCGCCATCGGTGCGAGCAGATCGAGGTCGCGCTGGATCAGCGCGCTCTTGGTGATCAGGCTCACCGGATGGCGATGTTCGGCGAACACTTCCAGCAGTTGCCGGGTGATGCGCCAGCGGCGTTCGATCGGCTGATAAGCGTCGGTGTTGATGCCGAGCGAGATCGGCGAGCAGCGATAGCCCTTGCGCGCGAATTCCCTCCGCAGCAATTCCGCGGCATTGGTCTTGGCATAGAGCTTCGTTTCGAAATCGAGGCCCGGCGAAAGATCGAGATACGCGTGCGACGGCCGCGCGAAACAATAGACGCAACCGTGCTCGCAGCCACGATAGGGATTCAGCGATTGGCTGAAGGGAATGTCCGGAGAATCGTTGCGGCTGACGATGCTGCGCGCGCGTTCTTCGGTGACCTGCGTGGTCAATTTCGGCGGCGCGCCGCCCGTGGCGTTCTCGTCGGATTCCTTGTCATCCGCATAGACCGAGCCCCAACCGTCGTCCTCGGCTTCGGCCACGGTCTTTTCGAATCGTCCGCGCACGTACGAAGCCGCACCGCGGCCCTTGATCGGACCGTTGCGCACCAGATTGTGCGTCGCCTCGTCGACTTTGCCGCGGTGTGCCATCCGGTCAGGCTAGCGCGCACGGGTCGCAATCGCTGCGACGGCACTCCCGATCGCGAAGGCCGCCGCTCCGGCGAAGCGCCCGGAAGGTCTCAGCCGATGTCCCGGGAGGGTTCCAACCAGGGCGACTGGCCGGCCGCGACGATCTGTTTGCTGGCGCCTGGGTCGTCGTAAACGATGAAACCGGCACCGAGGATCGTCACGTCCCACGGATCGAGATCGAGGTCGGATGCCGCCAATGCCCGCACGAAAGGAGGCCATGCGATCCGCTGGCCTGCGGCCATGGCGTCCAGATCGGCGTCGATGCGGTCGCGATCGCCCGCATCGAGCGCGGCGGCACGGCGGTCGAAGGCCTGTCGCACACGAACCAAGGCCGCCCGGGCATCGAGTTCGCGCGGGGCGCGAACCGATTCGGCGACCGTGTCCTCGAGCAGTCGCCGCTCGGCATCCGCCAATGCGCCGCGAGCGAGCGCCTCGAATACCGCGGCGCGATCGGAGGTGTCCAGAAAGATCGCCAATTCGCGCAGCAGATCGGCGGGTTCGTCGGCGACATGGAACAGGCTGAAGACGCGATTGGGCTGCGCCATCCGGCTGCGCAGGCAGTCCGGCGTCTGTTGCGACACGTCCGAGGGGCCCTTCAGGACGCTGAGCCGCACCGTCGCCGGCAGCGCGGCGCCGGAAACATCGCACAGACACAGCATCAGACAGGGATTGGCGAACACGAGATCGTTGACCATCAACCGGTCGAGCGTCGATGCGGTGAGCTGGTAGCGCCACAGCTCCCGCCATTGCAGGCGGTGCATCGCGAATTTCCGCACCGCGACGATCCGCAGATCGTGCGCATGCAGGAACTCGACGATGCGCTGCGCCTTGCCGCTGACGAGACCGTCCGGTTTGATCATCAGCAGCGCGCTGCGATGCAACACGGATCGCGCCCGTTCGCCCCACAGGCCCTCGGCCTGGCTGAGCGCTTCGCGGAAGTAGGTCTCCCGGCCGTAGAGCTCGGCCTTGAGCGGAATACGCGAGAGGTCGTTCCAATCGATCATGGGCACGGAGTCGGCGAGTGCGGGCGGCCGCCGCCATCGCAGCGGCCGGGCGAGTGTAGCAGCCGCCCATCGGGGCGACCCGAGCGGCGGCATCCGGCCGGCTGCGCGACCCGATGCCGAACCGAGGCAACGGGTCTCCGCGAGGGTGACAGAACCACGTAAGCAACTGAAAAGAAAAGATTTTCATGCATGTTGACTCGTCAATGTCGATTTGCTAGCCTGCAAATGGCTTGTTCGAGCCGTCTCCAATCGAACCCATATTTCAAGGAGATCCACATGTTTTCTTTCGCAAAGAAAGACGCTGTCAACAAGGCCGTCAACCTGAACGCCGTCAGTCAGGAACTCCCGGAAGGTTGCGAAGCCCTTTCGGATTGCGAGTTCGCTGAAATCACCGGTGCGGCCATCAGCGCCGTCGCCGCGCACCTCTAAGTTCGGACTCGCGACACTCGGGGGTCGGTCTCTGCCTTTTCCAAGGCACAGGGGCCGGCCCCTTTACGTTGTCGTTCGGAAGTCGCTGCGTCGGGCGTCGCGATCCCCGCAGCAGATGGAATGACACTCACTTCAAGGATTCAATCGCTGTCCGTCCGACGATGAAGACCGAAGAATTTTTCAGCCATCCCTGTCTGCTCGATGACGTCCAGGTGCGCATCGAAGACAATGTGCTCAATGTCTCGCGCGCTTCGCGCGGCGTACGGCTGAAGGGCCTGCCCCCGCAACACGTGCAGCCGGTCCACGATTGGCTCCAGAAATGCAATGCGGCCCGGGCGCCCCTGCTCGACGTGACGAGGCAGGCTTCAGGCGTCGATATCGCCGTGCTGCGTGCGCTGGACTCGGCAGGGCTGGTGGTCGAACAGTCCCCGCAGCGCAACGACCGCAGCGGCACCGCCGTGCTCAGCCGGATCGAGCAGCGCGTGCTCGAACAGATCGAGGCGATGCCGGAACAGGATTTCGCCGACACGATGGACCGCAACGGCTGGAACCAGCGCCAGCTCGTCGGCAATGCGTTCGAGTACTACTTCATCACCCTCGGCGCCTACGATGCGATCGCGCCTGCATTGGCGCGCGTTTCGGGCCAGTGCCAGGCGACGATGGCGTCGTTCGTGATCGAGGAATACCGCCACGACCGCATCCTGCTGCGCGCGCTCGAGGCCTGCGGTTACGGCGAGCGCGATGTCCTCGACGTGGTGCCGCTGGCCTACACCAGCGCGGTGATCAACGAACTTTTCTATCTGGCCCACGTCGACCCCCTGGCGATGATCGCCTGCCTGTTCGTGGTCGAGGGCAGGCAGCAGGCGGGCGAAGGCTATCTGCAGATGCTGCAGCGCAATCGCGCGCCACAGGCCTACATCGACAGCCATCGCGAGCACGACCGGATCAACAACAACCGCGAGCACGGCACGATCAGTCGGCAGTGCTTCCGCCACATCGACCATATCGGCGAAGAAGACGAAATCCGGATCACCGAGCGGGTGCTGATGTTCCACCGCGTGGGCGTCGAACGCCTGCGGCAGATCTATACCTATTACGCCGATGACGCCAATCCTTGCCCGCGCAGGGTTTCCGAACTCCAGGTCCGTTCCCATGACAGGATGCATTGAGCCGCGCGCCTCCGCGGCGATACGCGAGTTCATCGGTACCGCCCGAGTCGCGCGCTGACTCCGCTGGCATGGAGCCTACGACGAGCACCAAGGGGACCTTCCGCAGCGAAGCCCTGGCCGCGCAGCGGGAAAAATTCCAGGGCGAAGCGGCGATGCCCTACCCGCTTTCCCTCTCCAGGCTCGGCTGGGGGACCGCGATCGTCGCCGTCGCGCTGGTGACGTTCCTCGGCCTGAGCGATTACACCCAGTACTATCGCGCCACGGGCATCGTCAGCCCGCACTCGGGCATCACGGTGCATGTCGCCGGACAGGAGGGGCGGGTGCACCTCGCGCCGACGCTCAAGCCCGGCGCGCGACTGCCCGCCAACAGCCTGCTGGGATGGGTGGAAGCCGCCGCGTCGGTGGAAGCCGCGAACGGATTGACCGACAAGGGCCTGGCCTACCTGGTCTCCAAGCGCGACAGCCTGGTCCGCGAGGACCGCATCGCAGGGAGCTCCTCGCAGGCGCAACTGGCCTCGCTGCAGACGCAATCGGAATTGATCGATGCGCAGATCGCGCGCCAGCAACAGCAGCGGGCGCTCGTCGCCGAACGCCTGCGCATCAAACAGGCGGAGCTGGAACGGAATTCGGCGCTGCAGCGCGACGGTTTCGTCTCGTCGCAAGCGCTTTCGGCGCTGCGCGCCGAAGTCGCGTCCCTGCAGGAGGACGGAGCGACGGTCGAACGCCAGATCGCGGCGCTGCGGCAACAGGCGATGGCCTTGAATCAGGATGCGATCGATCTGCGCGATCGCTCGCGTGCGGAGATCGAGCGGCTGCAGCAGGACATGGCGGAAGTGGACAGCCGGATCGCCTCGGCGCAGGGCAACCGCCGCATCGAACTGCGGGCGCCGCGCGCCCTCACGATCCAGGCGATCCACGTCGAATCGGGCAACTACGTGGACGTCGACACGCCGGTGGCGACCACCACGGCGCCCGGCGAAGCGCTGGAGATCCGCGCGCTGGTCGGCGCGAGCGCGGTGGTCGGCCTGCGCGCGGGGGCGCGCGTCCGCATCCGTTACGACGCGTTTCCCTATCACTACTACGGCAGCTTCGAGGGCCGCGTCAGCAGCATCGACCGTTCGCCCTGGCGAGGCGCGCCGGCCAACCCCGGCGAGGCGGCGCGCCAGGCGCAGGAACCGCTCTACCGCGTGATGGTGCAACCGCTCGCCCAGCGGGTACGCACGCCGCAGGGCATGCGACCGCTGTTGACGGGAATGTCGGCGCAGGTGGAAATTCCCAAGACCACGCGGACGCTCCTGCAATGGATCCTGTTGCCAGGCCGCAACTACTGAACGCTCCCGGCGGCACCCGCGACACCGGTCCGCCGCCGCGCGCGTCGACGGTCGCGACACGACGCGGCCCGCACATCTTCTGGCGATGCAATCCATGATTCTCGAATACCTCGGCATCAAACGTTCGGTTCCGCAGATCCTCCAGTCGGAGCGCGCAGAGTGCGGTCTGGCGTGCCTGGCGATGGTCGCCGGGTACCACGGCTACGACATGGACATGGCGACGATCCGCCAGCGTTTCGTGTTTTCCGCGTTGGGCGCCACGCTGCGCGAAGTGCTGGAAGTCGCGGGCCGGCTCAATCTGTCGACGCGTGCGATCAAGGCGCCGCTCGCGGCGCTGCCCAAACTCAAGACGCCTGCCATCCTGCACTGGGACTTCAATCATTTCGTGGTGCTGGTGGGCACGAAGTCCGACGGTTCGCTGGTGATCCACGACCCTGCGGCCGGGCGGCGCACCTACAGCGCGGAAGAGGCCTCCACCCACTACACCGGCGTCGCGGTCGAACTCTCGCCGGCCCAGGACTTCAAGCGCGAGAAGGTGCGTACGGCGCTGCCGTTCCGCGTGCTGCTGCGCGGCGCGCTGCACGACCACCGTCCCCTGGTGCACGGGGTGATCTTTGCCCTCTTCACCCAGCTGCTCGCGATCTCGGTGCCGCTGGTCGGCCAGTTCCTGGTGGACAGCGTGGTCCCGGCGGGCGATCTGCGCACGCTCAATGTCGTCGGCGTGGGCCTGTTGCTGCTGCTTGCGACCCTGTTCGTGAGCCATTTCTCGCGCGGCCTGACCCTGGTGTATCTGGGCAATGCAATCCACAGCCATCTGGCGCGCGGCCTGTTCAGGCACCTGATCGAGTTGCCGCTGGATTTCTTCCAGCGCCGCCAGAGTTCCGATCTCGTCGCGCGCTTCGAATCGCTGCGGGTCATCCAGCGCCTGATCAGCACGGCCTTCGTCGAGGCCATCATCGATGGCCTCGCCATGGCCGTGGCCATCGTCGCGGTGCTGGTCTACAGTCCGACGATCGGCACGATCGCGATCCTGGGCATGGCCGCATACGCCCTGTTGCGCTACGCGTTCCAGACCCGCTACGTGATGATGAACGAAGAGCAGATGGTCAAGGCGTCCGTGGCCCTGACCACCTTCGTGGAGACGATGCGCGGCATCGAAAGCATCAAGGTCCACAACAACCAGTACATGCGCGACTCGACCTGGAGCGCCCTGCTTTCCGCCTGGTTCAACGCGACCGCGCGCATGCAGACGCTGTTGTCGGTGTTCTCGGCGGCGGCCGCGACCCTGCAGCTGCTGATCTTCGGCGCGAGTCTCTGGTACGGCGCACGGATGGCGATCAATGGAGACCTGAGCCTGGGCGCGCTGCTGGCGTCGCTGAGCCTCGTGCAATTGTTCTCGCTGCGGCTGACGACGCTGATCGACCGGATCTCGGACTTCAACATGCTCAGCATCCACCGCGCCAAGCTCAGCGACGTGTATGCGGTGGAGAAGGAAAAATCCATGCAGGGCAGCGGCGTGCTGACCATCGCTTCGCTCAAGGGCGGCATCGAAGTGCGCGACGTGTCGTTCCGCTACGACCCCAACGCGCCGTGGATCCTGCGCGACACCACGATGAAGATCGAGCCCGGCGAGTTCGTCGCCATCACCGGCGCCTCGGGCGAAGGCAAAAGCACCTTGCTTCGGGTCATGCTGGGGATGCTGGAGCCGGAGGAAGGCAGCGTGCTGATCGACGGCGTCGAGATGGCGTCTCTCGGCAAGGAGCGCTACCGCGACCTCATCGGCGTCGTGTTGCAGAACGACACGCTGTTCTCCGGGTCGATCCTCGAGAACATCTGTCTGTTCGACATGGCGCCCGACCTCGCATTCGCCGAGGAGTGCGCGCGGATGGCGGGCATCCACGATGCGATCGCGAAGATGCCCATGGGTTACCGCACGCTGGTCGGCGACATGGGTTCGGTCCTGTCGGGCGGGCAGCAACAGCGCGTGTTCCTGGCGCGCGCCCTGTACCGCAGGCCGCTGATCCTGTTCCTGGACGAAGCGACCAGCCAGCTGGACGTGAAGCGCGAACGCCAGATCAACGACGAAATCTCGAAGATCGGGATCACCCGGATCGTCATCGCGCATCGGCCCGAGACCATCAACGCGGCGAGCCGGGTCCTGCATCTCAGCGGCGGACAACTCACCGAGATCGCGCGCGAACAGGAGCCGCCCGCGACATGAGCGCGACCGTCTGCCGGGCGCTGTTCCAGCTGCTGACCACGCCGGCGGACGCCGCCGACACGGTCGTGAGGGCGGCGTTGCAGGACGAGGATCCGGGCGTCGTGGTCGAGATCGCCAGGCGCGAGCGCTGCCTGCCGAACCTGTTGGATCACCTCGGGCGGCTGCGCGGGCTGGATGCCGCGGAAACGGACATGCGCGAAGCCCTGGAAACGCAGCATCTGTCCAGCCTCGCGATCCTCGAAGGCTTGCCTGCCGGAACGGTGTTGCTGAAGGGCGCGAACATCCACCGCCATTATCCGGCAGGCGCGGCGCGCTACAGCGGCGACGTCGATCTGATGCTGCGGGGATACGCGGACCTCGGCCCGTTGCACGCCCACCTGCAGTCGCAGGGTTACGTTCCGTTCGGTTCCGGGCTCTGGGGGTTTCGTGCGGACGATGGTTTCGACGGGGCGCTCGCGAGTCTTCGCTATTGGCATCCGGAGCGCGACGAGCGGATGGTGTCGATCGAAGTCCAGGTCGGCGGCTTCCCGATCTCGGAACGGCAGTGCCTGCGCTTCGACGAACTCTGCCGGGATGCGGAACGTTTGCCCGGCAAGGCCTATCTGACGCTCGCGCCCACCGCGCAGCTGCTGCTGGCGCTGGCCGATTTCGTCGGCCGGCAATCGCCGATCTCGGTCCGGCACCTGGCCGATGTCGTGCTGGTGGCGCGCCACGCGCCGGCGTCCATCGACATCGACCATCTGCGAGCGCGGGTCCGCACGTTGGGGCTGATGAGCGGCGTGGACAAACTGCTGGCGGCGGCGCACGCCAAGGGCCTGCTCGACGCACTGCCGGCGCCGCTGCTGACGCTGGGGGAAGCGCCGGCCAGACCGAGCGCGAGCGCCGATGCGGAAGCGCGCCGCGATCCACGCCCCCGTGGCCGGCTGCGACACGCGCTCGCTTCGGGGCTGCTGGCCGCCGCGCGGCAGGCCTATCGGTTTCGCCCCGATGCGCGCTGGTCGGCCGCGTGGTCGTCCCGGCCGGCGCTGGTACGCTTCGTCCTGGACAGCGGGCATCGCGTCGCCGGGATTCCCATGTCCTTCCAATCGAAAGCGGGCACGCATCTGTTGCGTGCCGGCTCGGGTCTCTACCTCAGCGGCGGCAGCGGCGTGTATGCACTGTCGCTTTGCGGGGACTGCACCCACGGCAACCGCAAATGGCTGTTCGAACGCCTGCGAGCCACGCCCTCGCCCCTCCTCGTCAGCAGCAGCAAGGAGCTACCATGACCGATCCGCTCGCCCGCGCCGTCGAAACGGACGCCGATCCGGCCGTCGCGGCGATCCTCGATCGCCAGTACGCCTACTTCATCTACCGCAGCCTCGAATGCGTCTCGCATATGGTCAGCGGCACATCGCGCATGCCCGAGGATTTCGATCGCACATCGCGACTGTACGTCCGGGTGATCAATCTGCTTTCGCGCCACGGCGCCGCGTTGCCCGCGTTCGACGCGATCCTGCCGGCCTCGGAAGGCCTGGCCGCACTGCTGTTCCATTGCAGCGTCTGTCATCGCGAGGCCTACTGGCCGGCGCTGCGCACCGCGCACGAACGCTGCTTCGGCGAGACTCGCGCACGGGTGCGGGCGCACGGCGGCGGCGCGAATGCGGAAGACGACTTCGTGGCTCTGGCTTCGCTGTTCGAGCGGGCGCTGCGCGAGTACGAAGAGGCGCTGGAAGCGCCCGGGCCGTTGTCGTTCCAGGCGCAGGCGGCGGTCGTGCAGGCCGGGGAATGGGCCGGCATCCTGCTGCAGGAAGCGAAGCAGGCCGCAAGAACCACGCACTGAACGCACAGGCCGAGGCGGCATGTGCGTTCCGTTCATGCGGGCGGCTGCGGCGCGGCCCAGCCGGACTGCAGCCACGCCTGCCAGAACAGATCCGCGCGCGCGGGATCCAGCGGCTGGCGCATGGCGTGGGACGCCCCGTCCAGGATCGCGCGGGCGTCGCGGCGGCCATCGATGTGCAGGGCGATGTTCGCCAGCCACGCGAGCGTGCGCTTGTCGTGCCGGATCTCGGCCTGCATGCGGGCGCGCAGCGGTTCCGGCAACGCGCCGATCATCGCACGCAGATTGAATGGCCCGTCCCATTGCGGATGGATGGGCCGGATGGCGGCAGCCTCCGGTTCGGAACCGGCATTCCGGCCATGCGCCGTCGGCACGTCCGGCATCTCGTTTTCGGCGAGCGCGCCGACCTGTGCACGCAGCGTCCGGTGCGCCGAAGCGACCGCGCGCAGATACGTATCCCGCCAGGCCGGATCGCCGGCCATCGCCGCGGCATGTTCGGCCGCCTGCGCATCGCGATCGCACCAGTCCCGCGTCAACGCCCGCAACCCATCGGCCAACGCAGCGTAATCGTCGGCGGCCAGGGCGAGCAGCAGCGCCGCGGCAGCGATCGAACGACGCATTTCCAGCGGCGAGACCTTGTCGAGCGTGTCGGCAGCGGAATGGTTGAAACGATCCGGCCAGTGGGCGAACTGCACCGCGGGCGCCGCGAGGTGCGGGCCGGCGAACAGCGCGTGGTCGGAGTACCCGAGGAACGGCACCGAACGCCAACGGCCGCCAGCGCCGGCGGTCGCTGCGAACACGCCGTCGACCACCCATTCGGCGACCGGCACCAACGGCGACAGGGTCGTGGCCGGCGTGCGTTCGACCACGAACGGACTGCCGCAGCGCGCTTGGTCTTCGCCGATCATGTCGAGATTGAGCACGGCATGCGGCACCGCCGACAGGCCTGCCGCCTCGACACGGGCGCGGTAGAACGCGGCGGTGCCCACGAATTCCGGCGCCCAGACGAAGCGGATCGGCCGCCTGCGCGCAGGCCACGCGGACGCGGGCTGCGACGACAACGCCTGCAGGGTCGAAGCCACGCCGAGCAGTCCGACCACCCCGGAGCCGTTGTCGTTGGCGCCGGGGCGCGGATGGCAGAGGTGGGATGTGATCCAGACCTCCGCCGGGCTCGCAGGCTCGTCTGCGACGTCCTGCTGGGCCGGCAACACGCCGGTCACGACCGGCATGGACGCATCGCGATCGACGAGGATGGTCGCATGCGCATGCGCACCGGATGCGGCGAGTGCCGACAACGCGGCGAATTGGGCATGGGTGACGCTGAATCCGAACCACTGGGCCCATGCATCCAGTTCGATCCTGCCGGAATAGGCCGTACCGGTGTCCGGATCGACGCAGCAGGGGCCGTCGGTGACGAAGCCGAGCGCACCGCGTGCACGCAATGCCGGCAGGCATTCGGGATCGCGATAGGTGTCGGCATCCACGAGCACGATCGCATCGTGCAGCGGCGCGTCCGCCTCGGCGATGGACACCAGGCGCGCGCGCGTGCCGGCGTCGGGCGTCGGCGCGGAATACGTCGCCAGCAGGAACGGTTGCGATGCGTGATCGAGGGTCAGGGTTCCGGGAGCGTCTGCCTCGCCGACGCGCAGGCGGGCGATGCTGGGAGTCCAGGCACGCGGCGCGGCGAACGTCCAGAAAGTGCGTTCTCCGTCCGCTGCGAACGCATGCACGGCCACGTCGATCAGGCCGGCCTCGCGCGCGGCCTCGGCGACCATCGCCGCCGCCGCGGCGATGCCCGTCGAAGCCTGATAGCGATCGTGTTCGATCAGTCGCGCGAGCCGGGCCATGACGCCGTCGATGGGGACGGCGTCCAGGGCCATGCGGATCCAGGCATCGCGGACGGGCTCCATGTCCGGCGCGACGCGTATCGTCAACCGCGGAGGAAGTGCTTGCCGTCGTAACGCGACTGGCGGCCCAGATCGATCTCGATGCGCATCAGGCGGTTGTATTTCGCGGTGCGATCGGAGCGCGAGAGCGAACCGGTCTTGATCAGGCCGCAGTTGGTGGCGACCGCCAGGTCGGAGATCGTGTTGTCCTCGGTCTCGCCGGAACGGTGCGACATGACCACGGTATAGCCGTTGGTGTGCGCGGCATGCACCGTGCGCATGGTTTCGGTGAGCGTGCCGATCTGGTTCACCTTCACCAGGATGGAATTGGCGATGCCGCGGCGGATGCCGTCGCGCAGCCGGGCTTCGCTGGTGCAGAACACGTCGTCGCCGACGAGCTGGCAACGGGCACCGATCTGCGAGGTGGCGAGGATCCAACCATCGAAATCCTCTTCGGCCATGCCGTCCTCGATCGACACGATCGGATAACGCGACACCAGGCTGTCGAGATACCGGACCTGCTCTTCCGGAGAACGCTTGATGCCTTCGCCGGTGTAATCGTAGACGCCGTCCTTGAAGAATTCGCTCGCCGCGGGATCGAGCGCCAGGCTCACGTCGTCGCCGGGCTTGTAGCCGGCGAGTTCGATGGCGCGCACGATCAGTTCGAGCGCTTCCTCGGCGGTGCGCAGGTTGGGCGCGAAGCCGCCTTCGTCGCCGACGTTGGTGCTGTGCCCGGCATCCGACAGCAGCCTGCGCAGCGTATGGAACACTTCGGAGCCCATGCGCACGGCATCGGTGAAGGTCGGCGCCCCCACCGGCATGATCATGAATTCCTGGAAGTCGATCGGATTGTCGGCATGCGCGCCGCCGTTGATGATGTTCATCATCGGCACCGGCAATTGATGCGCATGGCTGCCGCCGACGTAACGGTACAGCGGCAGGCCGACGCTGGCGGCGGCGGCCTTCGCCGTGGCGAGCGAGGCGCCGAGAATGGCGTTGGCGCCGAGGCGGCCTTTGTTGGCCGTGCCGTCGAGCGCGATCATGGTTTCGTCGATGGCGATCTGGGCGGTGGCGTCCATGCCGACGAGCGCATCGGCGATTTCGCCGTTGACCGCATCGACCGCCTTGCGCACGCCCTTGCCGAGGTAACGCGACTTGTCGCCGTCGCGCAGTTCCACGGCTTCATGGATACCGGTCGATGCGCCCGAGGGCACCGCGGCGCTGCCGAAGCCGCCATCGGCCAGTTCGACTTCCACCGCGACGGTCGGGTTGCCGCGGCTGTCGAGGACTTCATATCCGAAAACTCGCTTGATCGTGGTCATGTCGATGCGCAATAAGGTCCATGGGAAACGGAAGATGGGCGCGGCGCGAAGAGGTGCGGCTGCCGCCCGGCGATGCAGGCGATGATAACGCGATCCGTCGCGGTCGAAGCCGCGAACGCGGCAGCGATGGCCTCAGCCAAGCCGAGACGCGTCGGCGGCCCCTGCGCCGAGGCGGGCCTGCAGCAGCGCCATGCGCTCGGGACGCAACGGAACGCTGCAACGGTGGATCGTGCGCATTCCCTGCGGGTGCCACAGCGGATGCCGTTTGGTCCCGATGCGCAGCGTCGCCGGATCGCCGGAATCCGTCAGCACCGCGGGCAAGGCATCGAACAGGAGATAGGGCAAGGCCTCGCCGGCCGGCAACAGCGCCGCCGCATCCACCCCGCAGGCGACCAGCGACGTGCGCAGTTGCGTCTTCGCCTCGGCGATGCGCGCGCGCAGGGGCGCGCCGATGTCGCCGCAGGCGAGGATCGCGCCGCCGACGACCAGCGACAGCGTGGACACGCCCAGCGCGGGCAGATGGCTGCGGACCCGCGAAGTCAGGGCCGGCGACGACACGGCGTAGCCCAGGCGCAGGCTGCCCATGCCGTAGGCCTTGGACAGCCCGCGCAGCACGACGAGATTGTCGAACGTCGCGGTGAGGGTCGCGGCGCTGAATGCGGGCGGACAGTAATTCGCGTTCGACTCGTCGATGAGCACGATCGCATGCGGCATGCGCGCGCACAGCGCGCGCAGGGCATCGAGGGAGTCCCAGGGCGATGCGAACAGGGCGGGGCGTTCGAGGTGGACGAGGCCACGATGGGCCGACCAGTCCTCCAGCCGCTCCGACGCATCGGCATCGAAGGCGCGGATCGCGATGCCGCGCCGAAGCAGCCAGTGCGAGAAATCCGGATAGACGCTGCCGGCCATCGCCACGCCGTCAGGGCCCGGCAGCGCCGCCAGCGCATGCAGCAGCCCGTTGACGCCCGCCGCGCAGCTGACGTGCGGCGCCAGGCCCGACAGACCGAAATACCGCTCCACCGCGGGCCCGAGGGTCTCGCCGCCGTAGGGATCCTTCACGAGGTAGCGATGCAGCCCCGGCAATCCCGACGCCAGTTCCTCTTCCAGCCGTGCGGCGACCAGAGCGTCGAGATCCGCCGCCAACCATTCGCGTTCGTCGAGCGTCCACGACAGATTCAACAGCCCGGGCACATCGCCCAGCGTCGGCACGGCGCGGTAGGTATCGATGGCCAGCGTCATGACGGCGCACCCGGGAGCAATGCCGCACAACCCGGAGGGCGGCGATCGGGGTAACCCATCGCGCACTGATAGGCATGGCCGATACGCAGTACCGTCGCTTCGTCGAACGCGCGCCCGACGATCTGGAACCCCAACGGCATCCCGGCGCGATCGAAGCCCGAGGGCACGGCCAGCGCGGGATGTCCGGTGACATTGAAGGGAATGGTGAGCTTCGATGCGTCGGTCGGCGGCCAATCGCGCGGAAACGCGTCCAGTCGCGGCGCGGGCGAGAGACATCCGCCGGAGATCATCGCGTGGCTGTGGCGGAACACATCGCGCTCCAGCGTCGCCGACAATTGCAGGCGCAAGCGCTGCGCGTGGACCAGGTCCGCGGCGGAGATCGCCGCGCCGGGCAACAATCGCTGATACGTGTAGCGGCCGTATTCGGCGCCGCGCATCCGCAGCATGCGCTCGTGGATGGCATACCCTTCCGCGGTCATCAGCAAACGGCCGCAGGCGGAAAACCACTCGAAGGGCGGCAGCTCGACCTCCACCACGTCTGCGCCCAGGGCGGCGAACGTCTCGCCGACGCGGTCGAGGTCGGCCAACACTTCGCCGGTGGTCGCCGCCATGTCCGACCAGAAGCGACGCGGGAACGCGATGCGCATGCCGTGCAGCCCATCCGCCAGTCCGTCGCGATAGTCGGGCACGGACTGCGGCGCACTGGCGACATCCGCCGGATCGTGTCCGGCCAGCACCTGCAGCGCGATCGCGGCATCCTCGACGGTCCAGGTCAGCGGGCCGCAGTGATCCAGGGCGTACGACAGCGGGAAAACGCCACGGCGCGACACGCGGCCGTAGGTGGGTTTCAGACCGACGACGCCGCAATAGCAGGCGGGCCCTCGGATCGAACCGGAGGTATCCGAGCCCAGCGTCAGGCGCGTCAGGCCCGCCGCGACCGCCGCCGCGGAACCGGACGACGATCCGCCGGTGAAACGTTCGGGGTCCCACGGATTGCGCGCCGGGGGAAACGGCAGCTCGGGACTGGGCCCCCCCAGCGCGAATTCGTGCGTCGCCAGCTTGCCGAGCAATACCGCTCCGCCATCCACCAGTCTGGTCACGACCGCGCTGTCTTCCGCCGCGACGTGGTCGCGCATCAGATGCGAATGACAGCTCGTGGGCATGCCGGCGACATCGAAGATATCCTTGAGCGCATAGGGAATGCCGTGCAGCGGGCCCCGGTCGATGCCGGCGGCCAGCTCGCGATCGGCGCGCGCCGCATCCGCCTGCGCGCGCGCCGCATCGAGACGCACGAAGGCGTGGATCGCCGGATCCAGCGCATGCACGCGCTGCAGCGCGTCCTCGACCAGCGCGGTCGCGGTCAGCGTACCGTCGCGCAGGGCGCGGCCCGCCTCGGCGATGGACCACTCGTGCAGGGGAAGGCCGCGCATCACGCGGAGCGAACGATCGCCGGCAGATCGAAGATCGCCGCCGGTTCGACATCGTCGGCCACGACCTCGCGCACCAGCGCCGCAAGCCTGCGCATTTCGCGGATGTTGTCGCACACGCCGGCGGCGCGGTCGGGGATCAGCGGCATCCCGGCGAACGCAAGCAGCGCGGCGCAGGCTTCGCGATCGCGTTCCGCATCGGGTGCATCGTCGAAGGCTGTCGTCATCGTGCCTCGTCCCTCGCGATGGCCGCGGGATGCGCCGGCCGCGGCAGCCCGAAGTGCTCCCGCAGGGTCGTGCCGGCGTACTCGCGACGGAACGCGCCGCGCCGCTGCAGTTCCGGAATGACATGCTCGACGAAGGCGGTCAGACCTTCCGGCAGCGTCGGCGGCATCACGATGAAACCGTCGGCCGCACCAGCCGCCACCCACGCCTGCATGTCGTCGGCGATCTCCGTGGGCCCACCGCACAGCGTCCAGTGGCCGCGACTGGCGGCCACGAATTCGCAGAGCTGACGGATCGACATCCGTTCGCGGCGCGCCATCTCCAACAGCAGCGCACGTCGCGATTTTCCGAGATTGGTTTCCGGCAGATCCTGCGGCACCGGACCATCCAGCGGATAGCCGGACACGTCGCTGCCGAGCTGGGTGGCGAGCAGGGAATACGCCACCACCGGGTCGATGAGCGCGTTCAATCGCGCACGCAGGGCCTCGGCGTCCTCCCGGGTCCGGCCGACATAGGGAAAGGCGCCCACCAGCACCTTCACCTGCGAAGGATCGCGTCCTGCACGCGCGACGCGAGCCTTGACGTCGGCGTAGAACGCCTGCGCCTCCTCGAGCGTCGGCTGCGCGGTGAACACCACTTCCGCCATGCGTGCGGCGAGATCCTTGCCCGCATCGGAGGAGCCCGACTGCACCAGCACGGGATAGCCCTGCGGCGGGCGCGGAACGTTCAACGGCCCGCGAACGGAGAAATGCGCGCCGCGATGATTGAGCACATGGACCTTGTCGGGATCGAAGAACTGGCCGGACGCCTTGTCGTTGACGAAGGCATCGTCTTCCCAGCTGTTCCACAGACCGGTCAGCACCTCGGTGAACTCGGCAGCGCGCAGGTAGCGCTCGGCGTGCGGCGGATGCGCATCGAGGCCGAAGTTGAACGCTTCGTCTTCGTTCTGCGAGGTCACCAGGTTCCAGCCTGCGCGACCGCCACTGATGTGATCGATCGAAGCGAGCTTGCGCGCCAGATGATAGGGCTCGTTGTAGGTGGTGGAGGCGCTGCCGACCAGTCCGATGCGGTCGGTGGCGACGGCCAGCGCCGAGAGCAATGTCAGCGGATCGAACTGGCCGATGTAGCGGATCGCGGTCCGGCTGAGCGCAGGCAGGTCGCGGCCACGGACCGCGAGACTGTCGGCGAGGAAGACGAAATCGAACTTACCCTGTTCGGCGACGCGGGCGAGCGCCGACAGATGCGCGAAGTCGATGCCTGCACGCGGCGGAACTGCCGGGTCGCGCCATGCAGCGACGTGATAGCCCGTCGGATACAGCATCGCACCCAGATGCATGATCGATCACTCGCTTCCTAGATCCCTGGAAACCGCGACGGCGGTAATGCATCCAATATATCAGACGCCCAGATATCGAGACGGTTGAATACTTCGCTGTCGCAGTGCGGCCGGGCAGCGGCGGATTGCAGCAGGCGCTGGCCTTCGGCGGGCGTTCCCATTGCGGTCAATCGTGCGTCCTCGCGACCGGCCGCATCGTAGGGATGGAATCGCGGCGACAGATCCAGTCCACCGGGAACGAAATCGGCGTCCGGCGCTCGCCCGGGATTGATCCAGCGTCGCACCAGACCTCGACGCAGCAGGTTCGCGTACAGCGGTTCGACCGGATCGGCGGCATCGAACGCCGGCAGCCTGCCTTCGATCAGCACGCTGGCGCGTCGCGTCGCACCGGTTCGTGGGCCGGAGACGACGAACCCCTCCGCATCGGTTGCGACGGACGCGCCCGGCCCGACATCGAGATCGACGAGGCCCGCATCGAGCAAGGCGACCGTCTTCTCGATCGCTTCGATCCCCGCGCCGTTCGAAAGACGGTGGTAGATCCGCATGAAGCCGTCGAGGAACGACGCATGCGACGACGCATGCAAACCGCCGCGATCCACCAGGGCACCGAAAACGCCGCGCAGATCGCGCATCACGCCATCGCAGGCGGCCTTCAGTGGGTTGCGCAGATTGCCCTGCCTGGCGTTGCGCAGATCCTGGCGCACGAAGGCGAGCAGCCTGCTGCGCCAGGCCGGTTCCGCGACGGGCGGCTCGCCGGAACCGGCGAAGCGCGGATCGCGCAACGGGTGGAACAGACATCGCCAGTCGAATCGATGTTCGGAGAGGGCTTGCGGGTGGCCCCAGGGCGAGCTTTCGGGCCGCACCGCAGGCAGGTCGCCCGGCTGTGGTCGGCCGGGCAGGGCCGGGGCGAACAGAACGGCGTCGAAGGCATCACGCATCGCATCCCGCTGCGATGCGGAAACCGCGTCGTCCGAGGTCAGGGTGCGATGCGAAGGGTCCAGCTGACGACATGCCGCTGCGAACGCGGTCTGCAGCGGCGCGAGCAAGGCATCGATCGCAACCTCGCCCCGCAGCCCGACGGCGGCGTCGGCAGCGAAAAACGACTCGTAAACCGGCATCGCTTCGGCGACGGCGCGCTCATCGAACGCCGGCCCGAGCAACGTCAGGTAGTACGCCCGCGCGAGCTCCAGTACCACCAGCGGCAGCGCGTCGGCCTCGAAATCCAACTGCAGCGCGGTCTCTCCGTCAGGCAGCGACATCGGCACGCCGCGAACCCTGCGCAAACGGGCGATGGCATCGTGCGTGAAGAACACGCCGCGATAGGCGAGCGCGGGATCCAGCAATTTGAAATTCTGCGCACGGCAACACGGCAGCATGCCGCTGGGACTGAAGGCGACGATGCGGCGCGGCTCGCGACCGCAGGCGACATAGCGCAATGCCGGCTCCGCGGTGGCGACGGATTCGAACCGTCCGCCACGGCCCTCCGTCAGATGCAGCATCACGTCCACGGCGGTCAAACCGAGACCGCGGATGGCCACGTCCGTTCCGGGCGCGACGACCCGGGCATCCAGCTGCTGTTGCAACGGATAGGCCTGCGCGATGCGGCATGGACCTCCGGCATCGGGCTGCGAAGGCGGAGCGCGCGCGAAACTGGCGGCGTTGCCGGTGGCCAGGAGCACGCGGTCGACATCCAGACCATTGTCCCCGTCGACGCAGCGCGCACGCAGCCCCATCGCGTCGTCCGAGGACGGGACCAGATCGATGACTTCCGCCGCATGCGCATGCACCTCGACGCCGAAA
Organism: Lysobacter hankyongensis; assembly: GCF_039543145.1. Taxonomy (NCBI): domain Bacteria; kingdom Pseudomonadati; phylum Pseudomonadota; class Gammaproteobacteria; order Lysobacterales; family Lysobacteraceae; genus Lysobacter; species Lysobacter hankyongensis. Next base: position 118,943 of record NZ_BAABJE010000005.1, read on the forward strand.
GCGGCCAGCGCGGCGACATGCGCGGCGAACATTTCGGCGAGCGCCTCGCCATGCAGGCGGCGCGGTGGAATCGACATCGGACCGAGGGCATAGGCCGGATCGCCGGTCTCGCGAAGCCGGTGCTGCGTCCATTCGTGAAAGGTCGGCCGCGTCGCCCGGGGCAGCAACGCCGATAGCCGATGATTGGATTCATCGGCGGAAAACCCGATCTGGGCCGCGATCCGGTTCAGCAGGCTGGTCGCCGGTTGACGGTCGCTGTTGACCTCACCGGCGCCGAAACGCCCGCTGCGTTCGAAGATGTCGATGCGCAGCCCGCGACCCGGGACATCCACGCCCGACGCCGCGGAAAGACGGGCGACCAGCCTTTCCAGCGCATACACGCACAGAGGCCCACCGCCGATGATGGCGAGACGCAACCTGTCCGGTGGAGCCGTCGGCGGCATCATCGCCCCTTCGGGCGAGGCTGCCGTGGTCACACGACCGCGACGGGATCTGCGTGGCCGAGCATCTTCCTGAATTTCTGCCGCAGCGCCAGAGGCACGAAACGCTCCACGTGGAAACCCAGCTGTTCGTCGAAGACGTAGTGGGTGGGATTGCGCATCGAGATTTCCGAACACCCGTGAGCGAATTGCTCGATGTATCCGGGGAACTGCGACTGCATCGCATAGATCATGCTGTAATAGAGATTACGCCCGAGCGAGAAACACGGATAACGGGACTCGTAGTTCTCCAGCGACATCTTCGGGAAACAGCCGTCGATGATGCGCTTGGGACACAGCCAGAGCGGGAACACGAGATTCATGTCGCCGATCTCGCGCTTCGGGAACGGCGCCGGGATCATGCCGCTGGAAATGCGGAACAAGGCCTCGCAGAGCACGTCTTCGAGATTCAACCCGGTGCACAGATAGGTCGTCCCGAGATCGCGGGCGCGTTTCACCAGCGCCAGACGGACCAGCAGGGTACCGAGGAATTCGAAGTCGTCGCCCTTGAACTCCTTCTCGAAACGGTCGATCAGGGGCGTGCCGTCGTTCTGGATACCCAGCAAGGCCTTGACCTCGGGTTCTTCCATCACCGTCAGTTCGAGATTGTAGTTGGCGCACAGTTCGCGGGCGCGAGGCACGCCTTTGTCCCAGTCGGGGATGCCCATGATGATCACGGGGTGCACGCGCAGACCGTGGTCCGCAAGCTGGCTGAGGCCATAGAGCATGGCATTGCTGTCGCCACCGCCGCTGACGCCGACGACGAGGTCGGTATCCGGCGGAACGGTCGCCAGAATCGCGTCGCGGACGCGATCGGCGATGATCTGTTTGCACTCTTCGGGGCTGAGCTTCTTGAGGTAGGCCTCGGTCGAACCGTTGGCGTTGTCCATCCGCTGGTAGAAATATTCGGTGGCCTGCAGGGAGCCGACCGAAGGTGCGATGGTCTTGAACTGGTTCAACGAGAAGTTGAACGGATTCACGTTGCGGTTGAAGTACAGCAGGATCTCGGAGGCTTCGTGGAAATCCTCAAGCCTGCGATCCAGGCAAGGATCGAGTACGGGATCGCCGCCGCCCGTCGGGATGACGTAGATCGAAACCGCGGACCAGGGAACGCGATGGCGCTCCAGCAAATCGAAGAGGCGTTCGTCGCCCTGAGAGGTCAGTTCCTGACGGCCGTGAGTCGTCACGAGAGAAACGATGGGGCCGGCCTTGGTGCGGTCTCTTTGAGCGACATTCATCCTGAGCGTTCCATTGGGTCAGGGCGTCCGCCACCCGTCGATCACCGCTTTCTCATGCGCTTGCGCGCAACCGCAGCTCCGGCGGAATGCCGGTTCGTTTGCGGCGCCGGGAATTCGCGATTGATTGCGCGCGATGCTGCGAAGGTATCGAATGATGGAACGGCGCCGGTTCCAAGCATGGAGCCATTGGCTCCATGGACAACCGAAACCGTCCCTGATCGCTCAGGGACGGCTCCGAAGTTCGACTGCGCTTACTGCGCGCCGGTTTCGCAGCTGCCGCCGCAAATCACTTCGAGGCCGTGCTTCGAAGCGGAAACCGGACGACGGCTCGAGCGGGCGGCTTCGAGTTCGTTCAGGGAAACGAAGGCCGACTGGGCCGTCGCAGACGATTGAATGAGGTCCACCCGGGTGTTCTTCAGATCAAAGTTGCTGATCGGGGCCAAGCCAGCCTGTTGATGCTTCTGCATGTCGGATACTCCTGTATCGAGGTTGGACAGACACGCCGACCAATCTGCCGACGTACCATCTGATATACCTGCGTCAAGGCAGCCGTGTCAATAGCCGCCAGCAGCCGCCGATCCATTCCAGGAAATCGGCCGACACACGGCGGCAGTCGCCGCTTCGCGACGCATCACGGGCACGCTGGCGGATGACCGCCGCCGGGGCGCTTCGCCCACTCCGGAAACGCATCGAGCGTGTCGAAAAGACAGGCCAATTGCCATCCCCAATCGCGCGCCCGCGAGCCCTGTCGCGGGTCGAGCCGGGACCAGACCTCGGGGTCGACGACGCGATTCGAGAACAGGCTGTCGGCGAAGCGGAGGTAGTAGTACAGCGCCGGCCGCATCTCGTATTCGGACGCCACCGCCAGCACCCGGCTCCAATCGACGCTTTCGTGGCGCAGGATGCCGACGATATAGGCGAAATCCCGCAAGGAACGCTTTCCGTGGAGCGCCACCTCGTTGTAACAGCGACTGGTGATCAACCACAGGTGATCGGCGGCATCCAGGGCGAGGGCGCCCGGCACGACCGACATGCGCGCACGCGCGAACAGCGGCTGCGGATCCACATCGAGGGCGACGCTGTGATGAAGATCGATTTCATCGACGAGCCACGCGCCGCCATCGTCGTCGAACACCAACGGCTGTTTCGCCGGAGAAGCACGCAGTTCGGCAGCGACTGCCGGCTCGAAATCGATCGGCAGAATCCGCCGGAAGGGATACAGCTCGTAGTGCATGCGCTCGACGTCGGCGATGTCGGCGATGTCGGCATCGACCAGCGCTCCACGGGTCTCGTCGAAGTACGCCTGACGGAACCCGAGGCCCAGCAATGCGGTCCGGGCACGACCGATTTCGTCCCGCTTCACCAGCAGGTCGATGTCGTTCATCGCCGATGGGCTGCCATCGGCGAAATAACGCGGCGTCAGATCGACTCCCTTGAACGCGAGCGGTGTCACGTCGCGCGCAAGCAGTGCCTGCACCGCTTCCGCAGCCGACGCCTGTTGCATCGCCTCGATACGCGCATACGCAGACTGCAGCAGGCCCGAACGCGGGTCGGCGGCCCGAAACAGGCCGTCGATTTTCATCGCACGCAAACGATCCCACGCGGAGTCGGGAATCGACTCATGCGGTCTGCCTGTTTCGGCATCGGCGTAATCCGAAAGGATGCGGCAGGCGATGGCATGCCAGCCGGACTCTCCGGACTGAAGCGCGTTTCCTTCGATGTCCGATGCCTGGACGACAGGCAACGCGTTACCCGACCGGTTTCGCGCCGCGCAGCGTGAGAGCGGCGGATACGATCTCCGTCTTCTCATTGAGCGAGGCGATCGCCGACTTCAGCGTTTCCTTGTTTCCGCTGCGCAGGCGGACCGTGGCGGACACGCCCACGTTGACGAGGGAGGAAACGATGGTGGCGACATGGGTCAATCGGGTTGCGGCGCTGACGGTGACCATGGCCGAATCGGCCACGGGAACATTGACGGCGGGTTTCGCGACGCTGGTCGCACCGGCGACTGCGGCGGCGACGCTGACTTGGGCGGCTGCGCCCGGATTCACGGGGCCTTTCTCTTTTGCAGACATGCTGGCGTCCCTCCAGTGTTGAAGGCGAACTGAGTACTGCGGCATCGACTATGGACCTCCGCTGCCAAGGCTGTCAACAGCCGCCGGACCCTCGTTTCGACCGGGGATTCCGCGCCTCCGGCGCAGCGTCGGAAGCGGTGCCCGCGGGCTTGGCCCACCCGCATAATGAGTGCTCCTCGACCAGGAGCGGCCACATTGGATCGGAGCGAACCACCCGCATCGCTGATCGGCTTCCGGCATCGCATCGCGACGCTGCTGTCGGAAGAGCGTGGGGCGGCGAGGCGGGACATCATCGTCCTCGCGCTCGACGGGATTCCGCTGGCGCTCGCGCGCCGCTGTTGGCCGCACGCGAACATCTCGCGCATGGACTCGGTCTTCCCGAGCACGTCATCGACCGCCTGGCTGAGCAGCCTTACCGGCATGACGGTCGACGAACACGGGATTCCCGGCGTGGTCTTCCGCCTCGATACGCCGGCACCGATCAACGTCTATGCCCATCGGCAACCGCTGGGCGTTCCCGATCGCGGCAACCTTTTCAGCGATGCGGTCGCCGCCGGGTATCGCGCGCTTGCGGTGTCAGCGGACCTGGAAGCGGCACCGGGTCCCTGGCTCGACACCCTGCTGCGGCATGCGGAGCGCGTCGATGGACATCGCTTCTACGCCGATGTCGCGACGCCGACTGCCGAGGACACGATCGAAGCGCTGCGCGCAGCGGTGGACGCGCAGCGCAGCGATGACGGCGTGCCGCGGCTGATCTGGTGTTTCGTCGAGGTGGACCGCTACATCCACATGCACGGTTACGACACGGAGACGATGCGCTTCCTGGAGATGATCGATACGCTCGCCACGGCGTGGACGCGGGACGGCGCGATCGTGGTGGCGCACTCCGATCACGGCCTGGTCCCCACCCGGCACGAGCCGGAGATCGAATCGATGCTGCAGGCCAGCGCACGGGATTTCGCCTGCGACGCCGGCGGCGCCGGGCGTACCCGCTGGTTCTATCCGCAGGCGCACGATGAAGAGCGGATGCTCGCCCGCCTCGAGACGCGTTTCGCCGGCATCGCCCGCGTCTGTCGCGCCGACACGTTGTTCGATGTCGCAGGCTCGGCATTCCCGCGCGTCGGTCCGGTGGTCATGATCGCGGAAGGCGACACGTTCGCGACCTTCGACGGACACCGGTTCGATCATGGCTCGTGCACGGAGACCGAGATGCAGGTGCCTTATGCGCGCTGGGGCATGGGCTGAATCAGGCGTGCGCTTGGCGCAAGCGTCGCCAGTCGTGAATGTCGGGGTTTCGCAGCAAGCCCTCGAGCGGCCGTTCCCTCGGCACCACGGCGCTGGCGATACTGATGAAATCCCAGCGATGGTCGGCCGATGCGTGCGACGGCGCCAGCGCGCAGAGCGTCTCCCAATCCACGATTTCCTCCGCCGACAGACAGGCTTCCAGACGTCGCGCCGCGTCGTCTTCGATCGCACCCGCATCGCGCAATCTCCGCAGCGATGCCCGCGGATCGAGATCGTGTGCGGCATGCGAGGCATACAGCGCTTCGATCGCCGCGGCTGCGTCCATCGCGCCATCGGGGCGATCGCGAATCCACCGCAGCACGTCACGACGCGCGCCGGACTCGAGGAGAATGCCCAGTTCGCGAATCAGATCCGCAGGCTCATCCGTGACATGCACGAAATTGAGCACCTGGTTGGGCGGCGCGAGACGGCTGCGCAGATCGTCCGGGCCGCGCTTGCTCGCCAGCGCGTTTCCCTTCAGCGACGTGAGGCGAACCGAGGCGGGAATTCCGGGCTCCGGCGACCGGTCTTCCAGCACGAACATCAGCGACGGCGCGCTGGTGTACCAGAGGGTCGAGAAGCGCAGGCGATCGACGGTGTAGACATGCCAATCGTATCGCCATATTTCGCGCATGGAGTGGCGTCCGAACGCGAATCCGGCGACGCCGACGGGCGCGAATCCGCGTTCGATCGCGTAGTCGAGCATCGGTCGCAGGCGACGTCCGGCCACGGCATCCGGTTTCGCGCACAGAAGCGCGAATGCGGACAACGACGCGGCCGGATCGCCGTGCAGAACCGCCCGGGCATCGGCCCAGGCTTCGCGGAAATACAGGTCCTGGCCGAACAATGCGCGCTTCTCCGGCGATGCGGTCAACGTCCGCCACTGCGCATCGTCTGGAAGTGCATCCTGGGAGTTGATCATGAAAGGACGGACGGAGAGCAAGGGTGGAGCCGCGATTATGCACGGCTTGCGACCACGCTCCGCGGGGCGTGGTCGCCGCGGAAGCCGTTCGATGATCGCAGGCGCGATCGCGGCCGCCCGGTTCCCGCCCGTCGACCTTGTTTGTCATCGCAGGCGAGGTAGGCTAGCGCACGGCTCGCAATCGCTGCGACGGAGGTCTCCGGATGTTCGCACTGTGGGACTGGATCGACCGGATACCCGGATTCGGTCCGTGGCTGGGTCTGGCGCTGTTCGTCGGCTGGGTCGTCTACATGATCGTGCTCGGCGGCTGGATCGTGCTGCAGAAGCGCGAGCCCGTGGCGACGTTGAGCTGGTTGCTCGGTCTCGCGTTGCTGCCCTACATCGGCTTTCTGATCTATCACCTGCTGGGCCCGCAGAAGATCCAGCGGCAGCGCCTGCGCCGCGCGCGCAGCCGGCTGGAGCGCGACGTGATCGAGGGCGGCCTGTGCCCCGCCGCGAGTTCGCCGGAGGCACAGGAACTGGCGCGGCTCGCGCAGGGCGCGACCGGGCTGCCGCCCGGCACCGCCCGCGACGTGCGCCTGCTGGTGGATGGCGCGGCGAAGTACGACGCGCTGATCGAGGACATCGCTCACGCACGGCATCAGGTGCATCTGGAGTACTACATCTACACGCCGGACCGCAGCGGCGCGGCGCTGCGCGACGCGCTGGTCGCGTGCGCGAAGCGCGGAGTGAAGGTGCGCCTGCTGCTGGACGCGATCGGTTCCGGCGCCTGCACCGGCACGTTCCTCGCGCCGCTGGTCGATGCCGGCGGCGAAGTGGCGTGGTTCCATCCCACGCATTTCTGGCGGTTCTGGTGGCGACCGTGGCTCAACCTGCGTACGCATCGCAAGATCGCCGTGATCGACAGCCGCATCGGCTATACCGGCGGCATCAACGTCACCGACGACGAGAACGAGCGCATCCGCGCGGACGCCTATCGCGATCTGCACCTGCGGATCGAGGGCGATGCGGTGCGCGCGCTGCAGCTGGTGTTCGCCGAAGACTGGGTGTACGCCACCGGCGATCGCGGTTTCATCTCCGAGATCGCGCGCACGCTGCCCGTTCCGGAAAGCGGCGCGATTTCGGCGCAGGTGCTGACCTCCGGGCCGGATTCGTCGTGGGAAGCGATCCATCGCCTGCAGGTCGGCCTGATCCACGCGGCGCGCGAACGCGTGTGGCTGGTCACGCCCTACTTCGTCCCCGGCGAAGCGGCGATGATGGCGCTGACGTCGGCCGCGCTCGGCGGACTGGACGTGCGCCTGCTGGTACCGCGGATGAGCGATTCGAAACTGGTGACCTTGGCGGCGCGTTCGTACTACGACGATCTGCTGGCTGCGGGCGTGAAGATCTACGAATACGGGCCACGGATGCTGCACACGAAGGCGCTGCTGGTCGACGATGCCTCGACGATCGTCGGCAGCTCGAATTTCGATCACCGCAGCTTCCGCCTGAACTTCGAGGTCGCGGTGTTGTTCCAGGACCGCGATCTCGGCGCGCGGATGGCGAAGCTGATCGAAGGCGAGTTCGTCCGCGCCCCGCGGGTCCGCAACGATCGCCAGCGACGCCTGTTCCGGACCCGCCTGCCGGAGGCGTTGGCGCGGTTGATGTCGCCATTGCTGTAGCCGGCCGCTTCTGCAGCCAGCGGACCTGCCCGCCACGCACGGGCGACGGACGGCAGGCGTGGGCCGGCCCGGCGGGCTGTCGGCGACGGCGGCGCCCGGAGTAGACTGGCGCCCGCCCCTCAGTCCCCCGTGAAGGACGCCCTCATGCCCTGGTTGCTCCTCCTCATCGCCGCCGCCCTGCTGATGGTCGCGCTGACGACCACGTCGATGGCTCTCCTGGTGGTCTGCGCCCTGGCATCCCTCGGGCTCACCGTATTCAGCGTGATGTCCCTGCTGGCCCAGCGTGTGGACAACAGCGCCCGCAGCGAAGCCATGCTGATCGATCCGCAGGAACTGCGTCGTCTGCGCGAACAGGCCGAAGCCAAGCGCGCGGAAGCCGGCAACGGCCAACAGGTCGACCAGAACGTCCCGCAGCCCTGAATCGTCGCGACACCGTCTTGACCGTCCTCAGCGTCAACGTCAACAAGATCGCGGTCCTGCGCAATTCGCGCGGTGCGCACGATCCGGACGTGGTGACCGCCGCCCGCGCCTGTCTCGACGCCGGCGCTCACGGCATCACCGTGCATCCGCGACCGGATGCGCGCCATATCCGCACCGACGATGTGTTCGCGCTCGCCGAGCTGACGCGCAGTTACGGCGTCGAATTCAACCTCGAAGGCAATCCCTTCGCGCCACCGCGCGACGGTTATCCCGGCTTCCACGCGCTCTGTGCGGAGGCGCGCCCCGCCCAGGCGACCCTGGTCCCGGATGGAGACGGCCAGCTCACTTCCGACCACGGTTTCGATTTCGTCCGCGAGCGCGACGCGCTGCGAGAGCAGGTCTCCACGCTCAAGGCGCTCGGTTGCAGGGTCAGCCTCTTCGCCGACGCCGGCGCCGATCTCTCGGCCGCGGCCGCCAGCGGCGCCGATCGCATCGAGCTCTACACCGGTCCCTACGCCGAAGCCTACGCGTCGGGATCGGCGGATACGCAGCTCGCCCTGTTCGCCGAAACCGCACGCGCTGCAGCCGCGCACGGAATGGGCGTGAATGCCGGCCACGACCTGAGTCAGGCCAATCTGGGCCGGTTTCTCCGCGATGTTCCGAACGTGCTCGAAGTCTCGATCGGCCACGCGCTGATCGGCGAAGCGCTGTATGCCGGGCTCGAGGCCACGGTCAAGGCGTATCTCGCCATCCTCGACGGACGTTGAGCGCAGCGGGCGGCGAACGGCCGCCCACGCGCATTCGAGCGCGATGTCTTATTCGAAGCGGATGTTGGCGAGGCCGGCGTTTTGCGCAGCGGCCAGCACCCTGGCGACGGTCTGGTAATCGGCATCGCCGTTGGCGTCGATGCTCAGGATCAGCGGCTGGCCACCGGCGCGTTCGAGTTCGGCCGAGAACACCGACGGCAAGGCCGACATCGGCATCGGCCGACCGCCGAGAAAGAGTTCGCCGGAGGCGGCGATCCGCAGTTCGAGTGGCGCCGGGGGATTTTCTGGCGGCGTTCCACCACGCCCGATGTCCAGCGGAATCGGCCGGCTGAAGACCGGCGCCGCGATCATGAAGATCACCAACATCACCAGCATCACATCCACCAGCGGGGTGATGTTGATCTGCGAAAGGCTGTCCTGCCGGGTCTGTGCTTGGGCGAAAGCCATGGCGACGCTCCTCCGGTGTGGGTGACAACCTCACCTTATGCCTGTCCCCGCGGCGTCGGCAAGCCCCCGGCACGATGTCCGAGCGGGCACAAAAAAACGCCGCCCCGAGGGGCGGCGTCGAAAAGAGGCAAGCGGTTGGAGGCGTGGAGGCGGGCTGCAGGTCCACCTTCGGCCGGTAGTGCGGTTTATTTCTTGACGAAGCCGATCTTCTTCATGTCCGAGTCCTTGGCCGAGGCCAGGACCTTGGCGAGGATTTCGTAACGCGCATCCTCGTTCATGTCGATTTCGAGCGTGGGCTGGTTGTTCGGATCACGCTCGACTTCGGCCTGCATCATGTTGCGCAGGGCGGAGATCGGCGTGGTGCTGTCGTTCCAGTACACGGCACCGGCGGCATCGATGCGGAGCTTGATCGGCGGCGGCGGTTCCGTCTCCGGCGGCGGCTGACGATTGGGCTGCGGCAGATCGATGTCGATCGGATAGGACAGGATCGGCGCGGTCACCATGAAGATGATCAGCAGCACCAGCATCACGTCGACGAGCGGCGTGACGTTGATGTCGGCCATCGGGCCCGAACCGGAGTTGGAAGCGAATGCCATGGTTCAATCTCTCTCGTCGATGCGCGTCAGTTGCGTTCGCGGGTGGCCACAAAACCGACCTTGCGCATGCCGTTGGCCTGGGCGAGATCGACCGCCTGTTTCACGAAGCGATAAGGCGTGGCCTTGTCGCCGCGGACGTTGACCTGCGGCTGCGGGGTCATCTGCGCCTGGGTCGAGAAGCGGCTGCCGAGCAGGTCGAGGGTGACCGGCTCGTCGTTGTAGAAGTACTTGCCCTCCTCGGTGACCGCGATCGTGATCGGGGTCGCCTGGAGCGGTTTTTCTTCCCGCTTGTCGTAGTTGGCTTCGGGCAGTTCGACCTTGGTTTTGTGCGACATCAGCGGTGCCGTGATCATGAAGATGATCAGCAGCACCAACATCACGTCCACGAGGGGCGTGACGTTGATTTCGGACATCGGGCCGCCGCTGTCGTTGCCGGTACTGAAGGCCATGACTGTGCTCCGTCAGGTGTTCGATCTGGGCGTGCGGATCAGCGCTTGCCGCCGACTTCGCCGACGCGGGCGCCGGTCGCGAAGAAGTCGTGCAGATCGTGGGCGAAGGTGTCGAACTTGTTGTTCGTGATGCGGTTCAGGCGCACGAAGAAGTTGTACGCGAGCACCGCCGGGATGGCGACGAACAGACCGACGGCGGTCATGATCAGCGCCTCGCCCACCGGGCCGGCGACGGCATCGATCGAAGCCTGGCCGGTCGCACCGATCTTGATCAGGGCGCCGTAGATGCCCCACACGGTGCCGAGCAGACCGACGAACGGCGCGGTCGAACCGACGGTGGCGAGCACGGTGAGGCCGCTTTCCAGACCCATCGATTCGCGGATGACGCCCTGGCGCAGCGCGCGGTCGACGAACTCGGAACGGTTCAGCGACTCGACCAGACGCGAGCCTTCATGACGCTGGTGATGCGCAGCGGCTTGGGCGGCATCGAGGGCGATCTTCGAGAAGGGCTCGCTCTTGGGCTGCTCTTCCATGAAGCGGATCGCGTCCTGCGCGTTCGGGGTTTCCCAGAACGTCTGCGTGACGGAATCGCCACGACGACGGAGGTTGGAGTTCTTGATGAAGTTGACCACGATCCAGTACCAGGACATCGCGGACATGATGACCAGGGTGGCGGCAACCACGAGCTGGACGACGTAGTCGCCCGGGTTGCCGAGCATTTCGCGCGCCAGATGGTCGACGCCCATCTGCTTCAGAGCGGCGGCGTTGCCCCCGGTTGCGGCGGTGGTGGTTTCCTGCAGCATGACGCTTACCTTTCTTGTGTGTGGAAGGATCTAACGAAGGGTACGTGGAGCGGGATGAAACGGATTTGCGGAAGCTGAATTGCAGAAGCGGGTCTTGCTGAATCTGGTTTGCTGAACCTGGTGTCGCTGGATCAGCAGGATGACGCCTTGACTTATTCGGTCGCGAACGAGAACGGCAGACGACCCTGACCGGCGGAACCCGGACACAGCTTGGCGCGTTTCGCCCAGGTCTGTGCGGCGCGGTCCAGATCGCGGTTGCGGCTGCTCTTCACGATGTCGACATTGGTGATGGTGCCGTCGGCCTGGTAGGTGATCATCAGGGCGAGGTCGGCGGCGACGCCGGCGCGGCTGGCGGCCTGCTGCAGCGGGGCCAGCGACGGACGCACGCACAGGCTGGCGCGCAGGTCGTTGTCGTTGCGCGGCGGACCGGTCGGCGCGGGCGGGGTCGGCGGCGCCGGCGGAACCGGCGGCGGGGCCGGTTCGGCCATCGGCGACGGTTCGTCGAAGATCACCGGCGGCGGCTCGGGCTGGGGTTCCGGCGGCGTTTCGCGCGGCACTTCCTGCGGAGTGAGCTTGATTTCCTTCGGCGGTTCCGGCGGCGGCGGCGGCGGTTCCGGCGGCTTCGGCGGCGGCTCGATGATGACGACGCTGGTGTTCTGCTCTTCTTCCTGCTCGGCGCCCGGCGGAGTGACCGGCACCAGCAACAGCATGAGCGCCGCGATATGCAGCGCGATGGCGAAACTGATGGCGGTGATCCGCGGCCAGTTCAGGCCGGGTTCTTCGCGGTCGCGCTTGTCAGGGGTCGGCAACGGTTGGGTCATGCGCAGCAGGCTCGGTTTAGCGGACTCGTGGTGCTGATTCGGTATCGCGTTCGCGATCAATCCCTGAAAGTGAACCCGACCCCCAACCACGACACCCCGGAATGGTCGAACCGCGGCCGGCCCTCGTAGTGAGAACCGGTCGCGGGAATCTGTAAGCTTATACCAATCGCAGCAGGACTTACCAACACCCCTGCCTGAAACGCCGCTCGATACGTGACCGTATCGGGCGGTTTCGCATTACTTGCCCGGCAGCGCCAGGATATCGTTCGCATCCTTCGGCTTCTTGATGCCTTTGGCAAGGGCCTCGCGGGCCGCCGCCTTCGCCTCGCCGATGCGATTCTCGTTGCGCAGCACCTTGGCCAGATTGAGCGCGGCTTCGCCGTTGGTCGCCACTTTGGCCGCGCGGCCGTAGAAGTCGATGGCCTGGGCCACCTTGTCTTCGGCGAGATAATTCTGGGCGATCACCGCATAGTCGTTGGCCAGCGTCTGCGATGCGGGGATCGCGCCCTTGGCCACGCCGTCTTCCAGAACGGCCTGCGCTTCCTTGTATTTGTTGGCGTTGATGTAACCCACGAACAGCGTGCGGAATTCGTTGGCGTCCTTCAGCAGGCCCTGCGCGCGCGCGGCCTCCAGCAGCGCGTTGGCCTTGTCGAAATTGTCCGCCTGCTGGTACAGCGACACCGCGTTCATCAGCGTCGCACGGTCGCCGGGATTGGCGGCCAGCAATTTCTCGTACAGCGCGGCGCCTTCGCCGGCGCGATCGAGCTTGCTCAGCAGATACGCCTTCAGGCCAAGGGCCTGTTCGGATTCGTTCTTGGTCTCGGCGAGATAACGGTCGATCCAGGTCAGGGCTTCGGCATCGCGATCCAGTTCGTTGAGGATCACCGACAGGTTGAACATGATCTGGTAGTGGCCGTTGTTGTCGAGGCCGTTGGCTTCCACCGCCTTGCGGTAGTAGTCGACGCCCTTGGCGCGGTCGTCCTGCTCGATCGCCGCGCTCGCGGCCAACTGATAGAAATAACTGAGCAGATAGGCGTTCTGGCTGCCGGCGGCGTAGGCGTCGACCTTCGCGATCACGTCGGGGAATTTCTTGGCGTCGAAGTCGGCCTGGATGCCGTTGGCGACCTTGGCGTCCTTCTGCGACACCTTCTGCTCCGGCGGCTTGCGGGTGGCCTGCGGGAACATCTCGGGCTGCTGGTTGGCCTTGGCCGCGGCTTCGGCCTTGCGCTGACGCGCGCGGTCGGCGGCGGCCGCCGCACTGCCGCTCATGCGATCCGACTTCGGCTTGTCGTCGTAATCGTCGTCGTCCTGCGCCAGGGCACTGCCGGCGAAGGCGCAACCGAGCAGGAGGGCGACGGTGGCGGCGAGGACGGTGGTCGGAAAGCGGCGGGTGGAAGCGGTCATGGCGGTTCTCGGAGGCTGGTGAGCGTCGTTCACGGCGCGGCGGCCGTTGCGGTGGGCGCGGACGGGCCGCGTGCGGAATGGCATGGGGGCGGAAAGGAGTTCGATGGTCGAACGCTCAGCCGCAGGCCGGTTTGCGGCCGGCGGCGCGCGCCTGTTGATACACCGGCATCAGGCTTTCGGCGCGTTTGCGCAGCTCGCCGATGCGGGAGGTCGGGTCTGGATGCGTGGACAGCCATTCCGGCGGACGACTGGCGCTGGCGGCGAGCATGTTCTGCCACAGATCCACCGCCTGGCGCGGGTCGAAGCCGGCCTGGGCCATCAGCCGCTGGCCGACGACGTCCGCTTCGGTTTCCTGCTCGCGGGTGCCGGGCAACAGGAAGCCGGTCTGCGCGATCACGCTGCCGCCCTGGCTGGCGAGCTGCGAACCGCTCTGGCCGTAGCGGGCACCCGCGAGCACCGACAACAACTGGACCGCGCCGGCCGCGCCCATCTGCCGGGTGACGCGCTCGTCGTGGTGGCGTTCGATCACATGGCCGATTTCGTGGCCGATCACCGCGGCGAACTGGTCCTGATTGCGGGCCACATCGAAAATGCCGGTGTAGACGCCGACCTTGCCGCCGGGCAATGCGAAGGCATTGGGATTCTTGTCGACGAAGACCGCCTCGTCCCAGCCGCCCTGCTGCCACTGCGGCGGCAGCTCGCGCACGATGGCATCCACCACGCAGCGCACATAGGCCGACTGCTTGCCGTCCTGGGTCAACGGTTTCTTGGCCTTCTGTTCATCGAAGGCCTGTGCGCCCAGCTGATCGAGCTGCTGCTGCGACACCCCGCCGACATATTGCTTGCGCCCGGTGGAGGACGTGGTCGTGGCGCAGGCAGTGACCAGCACGGTGCAGGCCAGCCCCAGGGCGACGCCAAGCGCGGCAGACCGGTGTTTCGGTTGGGGCATGGCGGCAGCTCCGGGGTGGATGGGGCGACTGTTGTAATCCGAAGAGGATTAAGGTTTCGTCAATCGGCGCCGCCGATCGGTGAAGACGCGACAATGGTCGCAGCCTCCGGGCCGTAGCGGGGGGATACCGACCCCGCTCCGGCACGCGTTGGCGCACCGCGGCTTCGAACGCGCGGGTGCGCCGCCCGGGGTCGAGCCCCGGCGCCGGATCTCCGGCTCACACGTCGAGATTCGCCACCTTCAGCGCGTTGTCCTCGATGAATTCGCGGCGCGGCTCGACCACATCGCCCATCAGCGTGCTGAAGATCTGGTCGGCGGCGACCGCGTCCTCGATGCGCACCTGCAGCAGGCGGCGGGAGTCCGGGTTCACCGTGGTTTCCCACAGCTGCTCCGGGTTCATTTCGCCGAGACCCTTGAAGCGCTGGATCTGGCGGCCCTTCTTCGCTTCATCGAGCAGCCAGCCGTGCGCCTGGGCGAAACTCGCCACCGGCTCCTCGCGGTTGCCGCGCAGGATTTTCGCGCCATCGCGCAGCAGCTCGTGCAATTCCTTCGCCGCTTCGCGCAACGGACGCAGTTCGCCGGTTTCGAAGCTCGCCGCCGGCAACACCTGCACGATGGATTCGCCCATGTGGGTGCGGGTGACGAGCAGCGCCGCCGCCTGGGCGTCGGTCGCGGCCTGCACGCCGATGCGGTAACGCGGCCGGCCGAGACCGGTGCGGTTGAGCCGGGCTTCGAGGGCGTCGAGCGCGCTGCGATCGTCGGCGAAACCTGCGATGGCGGCGGCGTCGATCGGCGCGAAGTCGATCAGCATTTCGAGCAGCGCGGGATCGAAACGATGCGCGTTGCGGGCGATCGCATCGCGCGCGCCGGCGTAGACCAGCAGCAGTTTTTCCAGATGCGCGCCGAGGATGGCGCCCTCGCCCGCCGCCGGCACCAGCGATGCGTTCTCCACCGCGTTGCTCGCCAGATAGGCGTCGAGCGCGGCATCGTCCTTGAGGTACAGCTCGTTCTTGCCCTGCTTGATCTTGTACAGCGGCGGCAGGCCGATGTAGATGTGGCCGCGCTCGATCAGCTCCGGCATCTGCCGGTAGAAGAACGTCAGCAGCAGCGTGCGGATGTGCGAGCCGTCGACGTCGGCGTCGGTCATGATGATGATGCGGTGGTAGCGCAGTTTGTCCGGGTTGTATTCGTCCTTGCCGATGCCGGTGCCGAGCGCGGTGATCAGCGTGCCGACTTCCGCGGACGACAGCATGCGGTCGAAGCGCGCGCGTTCCACGTTGAGGATCTTGCCGCGCAGTGGCAGTACCGCCTGATTGCGACGATTGCGGCCCTGTTTCGCCGAGCCGCCGGCCGAGTCGCCCTCGACGATGAACAGTTCGGACAGCGCCGGATCCTTTTCCTGGCAGTCGGCGAGCTTGCCGGGCAGGCCGGCGATGTCGAGCGCACCCTTGCGGCGGGTGAGGTCGCGCGCCTTGCGCGCGGCTTCGCGTGCGCGCGCAGCGTCGACGATCTTGCCGGTGATCGCGCGGGCTTCGTTCGGATGCTCCTGCAGGAATTCCTCGAGGCGCGCGCCGAAGGTGCTTTCCACCACCGGACGCACTTCCGAGCTGACCAGTTTTTCCTTGGTCTGCGAGGAGAAGCTCGGATCGGGCACCTTCACCGACAGCACCGCGATCAGACCTTCGCGCATGTCGTCGCCGGACAGCGTGACCTTGGCCTGTTTGGCGATGCCGCTCTGCTCGATGTAGTTCGTCAGCGTGCGCGTGAGCGCGGCGCGGAAACCGATCAGATGGGTGCCGCCGTCCTTCTGCGGAATATTGTTGGTGAAGCAGAACATCGTTTCCTGGTAGGCGTCGGTCCACTGCAGGGCCACGTCCACGGTGATGCCGTTCTGCTCGCCGCTCACCGAAATCACGTTCGGGTGGAGCGGCGTCTTCAGCTGCGCCAGATGTTCGACGAACGAACGGATGCCGCCTTCGTACTGGAACACATCCTGGCGGGTGTCGCCGCGCTCGTCGCGACGTTCGTCGATCAGGGTGATCTTGACGCCGGAATTCAGGAACGACAGTTCGCGCAGGCGCTTGGCGAGGATGTCGTAATGGAATTCGACGTCGGTGAAGATCTCGACCGACGGCTTGAAGCGCAGGCGCGTGCCGCGCTTGTCCGACGGTTCCAGCTGCTTCAGCGGATACTGCGGCTCGCCGAGCGCGTATTCCTGTTCGTAGTGATGACCGTCGCGCCAGATCTCCAGCCACAGATGTTCGGACAGCGCGTTCACCACCGACACGCCGACGCCGTGCAGACCGCCGGAGACCTTGTAGCTGTTGTCGTCGAACTTGCCGCCCGCGTGGAGCACGGTGAGGATGACCTCGGCCGCGGACACGCCTTCTTCCTTGTGGATGTCGACGGGAATGCCGCGGCCGTTGTCCGAGACCGAACACGAACCGTCTTCGTGCAGGGTCACGATGATGTCGTCGGCATGGCCGGCCAGCGCCTCGTCGACCGAGTTGTCGACCACTTCGAACACCATGTGATGCAGGCCGGTGCCGTCGTGGACGTCGCCGATGTACATGCCAGGCCGCTTGCGCACGGCCTCCAGGCCGCGGAGCACGGTGATCTTGCTGGAGTCGTAGGTGTTGTTGGCGCCGGGCTGCTGGGTGTCTTCGGTCATTCGCTTCGGTCGGCTGCTGGGTTTGGCTGCTGTTGGTTCGGCTGTCGTTGAATCCGCTGCGGCAGGCGGATGGCCGTGCGCTGCACGACACATTAGCTATTGGTGACGAGGGCGGAATTATAGCGCGTCGGGAGGTTCGGCGGGTCCACCGCATCGACAGGCCCGCAGGCGCACTGTGCCGCGCGCTACGGCTCGAGCAGCAGATATTCGCCCTTGCGGCCGTATTTGCGCGGGGCGTCGCCCACACGCGCGCACAGCGCCTCTCCGCAGCGGGTGATGGCGCCGCTGCGGGTGGCTTCAAGCACGTCCTCGGCGAAATCGGCGCGTTTGAACTGCTGCAGGCTGCGCCAGGCGATGAACGCGGTGCCGCCCGCGGCGAGCACCGCGCCGATCACGAGGGCCAGTGCGGCTTTCCACAGCATGCCCTTCTGGGCTTTCTGCAAGGCTTGGGCCTGGTCAGCGATGAGCTTGGCGCTCTGTCCCGCGCTTTCGCTGGCCAGGCGCAATTCTTTGCGCAGTTGTTCGAGCGATTCCGCGGTGCCCTGTTCGATCGACTGCCGGGCCTGGGTGCCGATGGTGCCGAGCGTTTGCTCGGTCATCTGCCGATGCTGCTGCACCAGGCTCTGCGCGACCGACTGCAGTTGTTGGGCACCCTGCGCGGCCGACTGCGCGGCCTGCGTGCTGCGCTGATCGAGCATATCGGCCACCGCGGCCAGTTTCAGCGCGAAGTCCTGCAACGCCTCTGGGGTCATCGCTCAATCCCGTGTCGATGTGATGGCGGCGATCATTGGACCGTCAGCGCGCCATCGCCGGCTGGCGCGCGGGCTCATCGACCGTCGGCGGTGGCACGGCCGCGGCCTGATCGCGCAATCGCGCCTGTTCGAGATTGAAGGCGCGGCCTTCCTGCAGCCAACTCTGGCCCGGGCCGGTCTCGAGGAATTGCTGACCGATGCCGCGCGTGCCGTCGACATCGCCAGCCAGTGCGGCGCGACCGAGACGATCGAACGGACTGGCATCGCGCGCGGGATCGAGGGCACCCTGGCGCGGGTCCAGCGGGCCGGGAATCGGCGCCAGGGGCAGCGCGCGGTAATCGAACCGTTCCGCCAGCGATTGATCCATGGGCTCGCGCATGCGGTTCTCTGCGCTGGGCGGCACCTGATAAGGCATGCCATCCATGGTCACGGCGTATTCCGGCGCGCCGACCTGATGATTCACATCGCGGACGCCATCCCGATCGAAACCGCGCCGGGTATAGATCCAGGAGTTGTGGCCCTCGGAGTCGTGGATGACGTTGCTCGGATCTCCGAACGCCGGCTCGGTCCGCAGCCGCAGCAAGGGCCGATCGTTGTCGACCAAGCCGTTGAGATATTGCGACGCCATGTTGGTGTTGCGGATGCCCAGCCCGTTGGCCTCGTAGCCGTCCCCGATGTTGCTGTGCGCCCCGGGCACCGTGATGTTCAATGAACGCTGATCGTCGCTGAGGCCGGTCGGCAGATGCTGCGTGCCGATAAACTGGTCGCGGGTTTCGTCGCGCGCGGTGATCTGCATCGCGGAAATCACGCTGGGCGGCAGGCGGCGGTCGTAGTTCCGCGGGTCGCCCGTGGCGACGGGGTCTTCGAGCACCGCTGCCTGCGCCACCTGGCCCGGCGCCACCAGCGGCGGCCTGGTGTAGCGGACACCGGTGACCAGACCATCGTCCCCGGTGGTGTAAACCGCGCCGGTCGGGTCCTGAATCCCGCGTTCGTCGACGAGGCGCGTGAAGTACGCGGCCTGTTCCGCGCCACGACTGAAACCGATCGCGGCCACGCGGATATCGGCGTCGGGATTCTCGCGCAACCAACGCGCCGATTGTTCGATGAACTGGCGGTACATCGTTTCGCCGCGTTCTTCGAAGGTATAGCCGCGGGCACCGTCCCAGGTACCGAACGAGCCGGTGCCCGGCCCCTGGAGGTAACCCGCAGCGACATTGGTCAATTGACCGGCGTTCTGCTGATCGCGGATCTGCGCGAAGATCTGCGCCGGACCCGTCGGCGGCCCCCTGCCGGGGTCGTTCATGTCGTTGCCGGTGCCATCCAGCACCGCGACGAACAGCCGTTCGTTGGGCCGATCGTCGCTGACCATCACCGGAACCTGCATCCGCCCGAGCTCACGGTTGGCATCGGTGTACGCCTGCAGATCGGCACGGGTGACCGGAGCGACATCGACACCATCGGACTGCCGGGCACGGACGGGTTCGTTCATGGGATCGCTCCGGATCAGTAGCTACGGCTATGGACCTTGATGAGATCGTCGCGGAACTGGCTGTGCTTGTTGCCCGGGACCTGCTCGCGCTTGGTCGGAATCAGGGTCCGGGTATACACGTTGACGGTACGGTCGTTCACTTCGATCAGGACATGGGTGAAGCCCATGCTGACGCCCTCGGCGATGTCCTCGCGCGGAACCTCGTGGCGGATCAGGCTATCGCCGAAGATCTCGCCGAGATCGACCTCGGCGGTCAGCTCGGCTCCGTCCTTCGCACGCCAGCGCAACTGCGCCGGGCCCGGAAAATTGGGCAGATCGCCGTAGCGGGCGATCATCAGCGCATCGAAACGCCCGGGCGGCAGGCTCGACACCGGCGGCGTATCGGCGGTGGTGCCATGCTCGCGGCCGTCGTAGCGCACGCTGCAGCCGTGGGTATCGAAACAGACGGCACCGAACAGGTGGCGCTCGAAGGTCAACGGCCAGTCGGCGACGGTCCCCGAAGCGGGGCCATCGACCGCCGAGGCAACGGCGTTTTGCGAAACCGGGGAAGTCATGGCGGGGTGGCACCCTGAAATCATCTGCACGAACGCAACGACGGCCATGGCCATGGCGTTGCGCCGACCGCGCGGGAGGATCGACGAAAACACGTGAGACGACAGACTGCGCATACGGCCATCCTGAAGGCCCAAGCCACAGCCTAACGGGTCCCCGATCCCGGTGCCAAGCGGGCTTGAGCCCGATGCGGCCCGTCAGTCCAGGGGTCTGAGCACGGATCCCGACCCGCGATGTTCCACGTGGAACAAGCGAACCGGAACATCCAGTGTCGACACACTGGGCGGCATCTCGGTCCCGGTGATGAAGACCTGCGCACCCGAGAGGATCAAACGCTCCAGGACGCGTCGTTGGTGGTTCCGGTCCAGCTCCGAGGCCAGATCGTCCAACGCCACCACCGGCCATTCGCCGCAGCCTTGGGCATGCCGCTCGGCCTGTGCCAGCAGCACCGAGAGCGCCGACAGCTTGGCTTGTCCGCGGGAAAGGGTTTCCCGGCCCGGCAATGCGGCGTAATCGATCCGCCAGTCCGCGCGATGCGGACCGATCGACGTGAAACCATTGGCCAGATCACGGTCGCGAGCAATCACGAGGGCATCCGCCAGCGACAACTGGTCTCGGGACCACCCGGGCTGGAAATGCAGCGACGCGTGACCCAACCCGGGCGCAAGGTCCGTGCTCGTCGCCTGCAACAGCGGTTCGAGGGCATCCAGATACGCCTGACGGTACCGGGTCAGAGGCTCGCCAGCATCCGCCAACTCATGGTCCCATGCATCCAGCTGTCGGTCGCGCACCTTGGCCTTGAGCAGGGCATTGCGTTGTTTCAGCGCCCGCGCATAGCGGCGCCACAACGGCAGAAAATCTGGTTCCACGTGGAACAAACCCCAATCCACGAGCCTGCGCCGCGGCTCGCCGCCGCCGGTCACCAGAGCATGACTGCCGGGCTCGAACGTCACCACGGCCAACGCCGCACACAACTCTCCCAACTGGCTGACGGACGCGCCGTCGAGCCGCCCTTCCCAGCGCTGGCCGGCGTGGCGCAATCCGGCACGGCGGGTCCGGCCGTCGTTCTCTTCCCGCCATTCCGCGAAGACTTCGACCGCATCCGCCCCGGTGCGAATCAGACCGTCGCGGACCCGGCCGCGGAAACTGCGGCCGTAGGCGAGCAGATGCAGCGCTTCCAGCAGACTGGTCTTGCCCGCGCCGTTGTCGCCGGTGACGAGATTGATACCCGGCGCCGGGAGCAACTCCACGGCCGCCAAACGGCGGACATTCGCCACCTGCAGACGCGTCACCCGCATGGATGACTCCAGTCTGCACCTCGGCTCAAACGAATTCGCCCGGGAAAGCCCGGGCGAATCGTATGCGTCTCATTATGTTCCACGTGGAACCCATCCTCCATCACGGGGAGCCCGTTCAGAGGCGCAGCGGCATCACCACGTGACGGCACTTCTCGCTGCTGGCCTCACGGACGAGCGCCGAGGAGTTGGCGTCGCGCAACTGCAGCACGACATGCTCGTCGCGCAGCGCGGACAGGGCGTCGAGCAGGTAGTTCACGTTGAAACCGATGACCAGACTGTCGACCCTGGTGTCGGCCTCGATTTCTTCCTGCGCTTCTTCCTGCTCCGGATTGTGGGCGTTGATCTTGAGCTGGCCGGGCGACACTTCGATACGCACGCCGCGGTACTTCTCGTTCGAGAGGATCGCCGCGCGCTGCAGGGAAGCGCGAAACGCCTCGCGATCGATCCGGACCTCGCGATCGGCGCCGATCGGAATCACCGCTTCGTAATCCGGGAAACGACCGTCGATCAGCTTGCTGGTGAAGGTGACGTCGTCGCGCTTCACGCGGATATGGCTGCGACCCATCTCGAGTTCGAGTTCGCGGTCGCCGCCTTCCAGCAGGCGTTGCAATTCCAGCACGCCCTTGCGCGGCACGATGATCTGGCGCTTGGTCTGTACCGCTTCGTCCAGGACCGCTTCGCACAGCGCCAGTCGGTGCCCGTCGGTGGCCACACAGCGCAGCGCCTTGTCGCGCAGATCGAACAGCAGGCCGTTCAGGTAATAACGAACGTCCTGCTGCGCCATCGCGAACGCGGTGCGTTCGATCAGTTCCTTGAGCCCCGCTTCGCCGACCTTGACCCGCTCGGTCGCATCCACTTCGTCCAGCGCCGGAAAATCGTTGGCCGGCAGGCTGGCGAGCGTGAAGCGACTGCGTCCGGCCGAGACCGTGATCTTGTCGCCCGACTGGCTGACGGTGACCTTGCTGCCGTCCGGGAGAGCACGCACGATCTCGAACAACTTGCGCGCGGGGATGGTCGTCTCGCCGGCTTCGGCGTCGTCGATCTTCGTGCGCGCGACCATCTCGACTTCGAGATCGGTGCCGGTCAGGGAGAGCAGATCGCCTTCGACCCGGGCCAGGAGATTGGCCAAGACCGGAAGGGTCTGCCGGCGCTCGACCACGTTGACGACCTGGGCCAGCGGCTTCAAGAGCACTTCGCGTTGCAGACTGAAACGCATGTGAGTGGATTCCCCTCGTTCGACCGACGTGCCGGCCAAGCTTCAAATAGATGGAAAATCTTAAAAGATGGTGGTGATGGTGTCGCCGAAAGCCGGGGGTAACGCATCCAGGCTCTTGAATTCAATAACAATTCCGAACTTGCGAAGGTCTGTACAACCGTCCGGAGACGGTGGGGACACCCTGTGGACAACTTTGGATGCGGTTTTGCGCCTCGCACTTATCCACAGATTGTCTCCAGCCTGTTCTCATTCTCTGAGACGCGGCTGTGCACAACCCTTCATTCGCTGAGCTTGCGGATCAATTTGTCCCAGTCCTCGCGCAGCTTGCCGTCGCTCTCGCTGAGCGTCCGGATCTGGCGGCACGCGTGCAGGACCGTGGTGTGGTCGCGCCCCGCGAACGCATCGCCGATCTCCGGCAGGCTGTGCTCGGTCAGTTCCTTCGCCAAGGCCATCGCCACCTGCCGCGGGCGAGCCAGCGAGCGGGTCCGGCGCTTGGACAACAGATCCTTGATCTGCAAGCCGTAGTAGTCTGCCACGGCCTTCTGGATATTGGCGATGCCGATGGCCTGCTGCTGCGCGCGCAGCAGGTCGCGCAGCGTTTCCTGCGCGAATTCCGGGGTGATCGCGCGCCCGGTGAAGTTCGCCCGCGCCGACAGCGTGTTGAGCGCGCCTTCGAGGTCACGCACGTTGCTGCGCATTTTCTTGGCGAGCAGGAAAGCGACATCCTCGGGAAGGTTCACCCCGCGTTCGCGCGCCTTCGACAGCACGATCTGGGCCCGGGTCTCGAAGTCCGGCGGCTCGATCGCCACCGACAGCCCCCAGGCGAGACGCGACTTCAACCGCGGCTCCAACCCTTCCACCTCGCGCGGATAGCGGTCGCAGGTCAGGATGATCTGCTGGCGCCCGTCGAACAGCGCGTTGAAGGTGTGGAAGAACTCTTCCTGGGTGCGGTCCTTGCCGGCGAAGAACTGGATATCGTCGATCAGCAGCGCATCGACCTGCTGGAACTGGCGCTTGAACGCATCCATCGTCTTGTCCTGCAGCGCCTTCATCATCGCGCTGAAGAACTGCTCGCTGCGCAGATACATCACCCGCATGCCTGGATTCTGCCGGCGCATTTCGTTGCCGGCGGCGAACATCAGATGGGTCTTGCCCAGCCCCGTACCGCCGTACAACAGCAGCGGATTGTGGGCGCGGTCGCCGGGTTTCTGCGCCGCCTGCCACGCAGCAGCGCGGCCCAACTGGTTGCTGCGACCCTCGACGAAGTTGTCGAAGGTGTAGTGATTGTCCAGATTGCCGCCGTAACCCTCGGCGGAGGCAGGCCCGTTGGCGCGCGCGGTCGCCAGCGCCTGAGTCGGCGTGGGCGGCGCAGCGGCCGGGCGCACCGCTGATCCAATTTCCAGCGAGACCGTCCCGTTGCCGGCATAGTGATCCAGCAGCTCGCTGATCCGCGGCAGGTATTTCGCCTGCACGGCGTCGCGCACGAACGCGTTCGGGGCGTACAGCACCATGCCGTCGTCGCGCAGGCGCGCCTGCAGCGGCTTCAACCAGGTCTGCACCTCCTCCACCGGCAGTTCGGCTTCGAGACGTTCGAGACAGCGGGGCCAGGCATCCATCGGTATTCGGGAACTTGCAGAGACGGCGGGAGCGCACCGGGCCATGCCGTGGGCCGTCGGGCCGGCGCGGCGGCCGGGCCCGGACGCCTGACGGAGCGGGGCGGTGGGAGTCGGCCAGACTACCACCCTGCTGGCCCCCCCGCATCCGTCGCGCTTCGCCGGGTCCGCGGCCATTTGACCCGCCCCGGGCCGCGCCTGCATAATTGCCGGTTCTTGCGGTTTCGCAGTCGCGCCTGGCGCGATCCAGTCGACCCCGCGTCACGCCACACGACATGCAACGAGCCCGATCATGGCCACCAAGCGCACCTACCAGCCCAGCAACCTCAAGCGCAAGCGCGACCACGGTTTCCGTGCCCGCATGAAGACCGCCGACGGCCGCAAGGTCCTCGCGCGTCGTCGCGCCAAGGGCCGCAAGCGCCTCACTGCCTGACGGCTACGGCCATGGCTGCGCCCTGCCGCAGCCTGTCCGACGCTTCCGGCCCCGGCGTGCGTATTTAAGGCACGCCGTTCATGGCCACCGGTCGCCCTGCCGCCGTTTCCGCCCGATACCCGCGCACCGCGCGGGTACGCGCGCGTCCGGAATTCGACGCCGTCTTCGCCAGCGGACGCCGTGCCGCCAATCCGACTTTGGCTCTGCATTACCTCGCCGATGATCGCCCTGCGCGCCTCGGACTCGCGGTATCGCGCAAGGTCGACCGCCGCGCCGTGGTTCGCAATCGGATCAAACGCGTCCTCCGCGATCACTTCCGCCGCAGTCGCGCCGAACTCCCCGGCGGCGCCTACGTCATCGTCGCCCGTGCGCCCGCCGCGCGCGCCAGCGGACCCGAACTCGCCAGTGCCTTCCGGCATGCCTTGCGCAGGCTCGCGTTGCCCCCATCCATCGCGAACGGCACAATGCCGCCCGCCTCCCCTCCTCCTTCCCCAGCGCCGCATTCCGATGGCGCGACGAGTCCCGCCGCCCCATGAATCAACTGCGCACCTTTCTGATCTTCGCCTGGGTTCTCGTGGCGATCATCCTGTGGATGGAATGGAACAAAGAACAGCGCCAACCGGCGCAGGTGGCCGCGACCCAGGTCACCACGCCGACCACCCAGCCGCAGGGCCTGCCGGCGCCGACGCTCGCGGGTGCCGTGCCGACGGTATCCGCACCGGCCGTGCAGGGGCAGCCGACGATGGCGGCGACCCCGGCTCCGGAAGCCGCGGCGCCGACCTTCACGCTCACCAATGACGTGCTGCGCATCGTTCTCGACGGCGGCAACGTGCGCCGCGCGGAGCTGTTGAAATACCGCACCAGCCGCGCGCCCGATGCGCCGCAGGTGCGTCTGTTCGACGACACGCCGAAGAATTTCTACATCGCGCAGAGCGGCTGGACCAGCGACCAGGGCGCACCCGGCCACAACGGCGGCTTCGTGGCCGAACAGTCGGCCACCGATCTCCGTCTGGCCGACGGCGCCAAGGACGTCAGCGCGCGCTTCGTATGGACCGGTGCGGACGGCGTGACCATCCGCCGTACCTACACCCTCGCGCGCGGCGAATATGCGCTGAAGGTGCGCGACGAGATCGTCAATCGCGGCGCCAAGCCGTGGACCGGCTATGTCTATCGCCAGCTCACGCGCCTGCCGCACGATTTCAAGCGCAGCATGTTCAACCCGGAGACGTTCGCGTTCAGCGGTGCCGCCTGGTACACGCCGGCGGAAAAATACGAGAAGCGCGGCTACGACGCGTTCCTCGACGACGAACAGCTCGAACAGATCGACGCGAAGAACGTCCAGGGCGGCTGGATCGCGCTGCTGCAGCACTATTTCTTCGCCGCCTGGATTCCGCAGACCGATCAGAAGGCGAATTACGAGCTGGCGCAGGGCGCCGACATGTACGGCATCAACGCGACCGGTCCGCAGTTCACCGTGGCCCCGGGCACCCAGACCAGCACCGAAGCCAAACTCTGGATGGGCCCGAAACTGCAGGACAAGCTGGCCGCACAGGCGCCGGGTTTCGACCTCACGCTCGATTACGGCATCTTCACGTTCCTCGCCAAGCCGATCCACTGGCTGCTGGCGCAGTTGCACAAGCTGACGCACAACTGGGGCTTCGCGATCATCCTGCTGGTGCTGCTGATCAAGCTCGCGCTGTATCCGCTGTCCGCCGCGCAGTACAAATCGATGGCGAAGATGCGCAAATTCCAGCCGCGCATTCAGCAGCTCAAGGAACGCTACGGCGACGACAAGCAGAAATTCCAGATGGCCATGCTGGAGCTGTACAAGAAAGAGAAGATCAATCCGGCGGGCGGGTGTCTGCCGATCCTGATCCAGATGCCGGTGTTCCTCGCGCTGTACTGGGTGCTGATCGAATCGGTGGAACTGCGTCAGGCGCCGTGGATGCTGTGGATCCAGGACCTGACCGCGCGCGACCCGTTCTTCATCCTGCCGGTGATCAACGCCGCGGTGATGTGGTTCACCCAGAAGATGACGCCGATGGTCGGCGTGGATCCGATCCAGCAGCGCATGTTCCAGATGATGCCGATCATCTTCGGCGTGATGTTCGCGTTCTTCCCTGCCGGACTGGTGCTGTACTGGGTCACCAACGGCACCCTCGGCATGCTGCAGCAGTGGTGGATGATGCGGCTGTACGGCGACAAGTCCACGCAGACCGTCGCCAAGTCCTGACCCGGGATCCGTACGACCCGATGACGAAGCCCGCCGAAAGGCGGGCTTTGTCTTTGTCGGAGCGAAGGAGTAAAGCGATGCAAGGCATCGCGTCTGCGCCGGATGCGGCGCAGACGCGCGATCGAACCTGAGATCGAAAATGTCGGGGAATCGGGACACGCGGATGCGGAACATGGGAGGCCCGAACGAACAGGCGGTCGGCCATGCGCCATCGCTTCACCGACTCCCCCAATCCCTGCGATCCTAAAGGCTGGCGTTTCCACCCGAGGTCGACCGAATGCACAGTCAGGACACCATCGCCGCCATCGCCACCGCTGCCGGAGCCGGCGGCGTTGGCGTCGTGCGCGTGTCCGGTGCGCGAGCACTCGAGATCGCGGAAATGCTCTGCGGCAGACCATTGAAGCCGCGTTTCGCGCACTACGCCCGGTTTCACGACGCGCATGGCGAGACGCTGGACGATGGCATCGCCCTGTATTTCCGCGCACCCGCGAGTTACACCGGCGAGGATGTGGTGGAACTGCAGGCCCACGGCAGCCCGGCGGTGCTGCGCGCATTGCTCGATCGCTGCTGTGCGCTGGGCGCGCGGATGGCGCGACCGGGCGAATTCAGCGAACGCGCCTTCCTCAACGGCAAGCTCGATCTCGCACAGGCGGAGGCGGTGGCCGATCTGATCGCGGCCGGCGATGCGCGCGCGGCGCGCGCGGCGCGGCGGTCGCTGGACGGGGTGTTCTCGCGACGCGTGGATGCGCTCGCAGATGCGCTGCTCGGGCTGCGGGTGCATGTCGAAACGGCGATCGATTTCGTCGACGAACCGCTCGACACGCTCGGCGGCGCGCAGCTGCGCGCCGGGCTTGCGCAGGCGGCGGTGGATCTCGATGCGCTGTTGGTGGAGGCCGAACGCGGGCAGAAGCTGCGCGATGGTCTGCATGCGGTGATCGTCGGTCCGCCCAATGCCGGCAAGAGTTCGCTGCTGAATGCCTTGGCCGGCAGCGAACGCGCCATCGTCAGCGACATCGCCGGCACCACCCGCGACCTGCTGCGCGAAACCGTGCGCGTCGATGGCGTGGAGCTGACGCTCGTCGACACCGCCGGCCTGCGGACCGGGGGCGATGCGATCGAACGTGAAGGCATGCGCCGTGCCGAGACGGAATTGACCCGCGCCGATCTGGCCATCGTGGTCCTCGACGCGCGCGATGTCGCGGCGGGACGGGACGCGGTCGCAGCGGCCATCGCCGGGGTACCGCAGCGGCTGTGGGTGATGAACAAGGCGGACCTGCTGCCCGGCCCGCCGACGGACACCGCCGATGCGGTCTGGGTCTCGGCCCGGACCGGCGCCGGTCTGGATGCGTTGCACGACCGCCTGCGCGCGTTGGCGGGTCTTGAGGCCGAAGGCAGCGAAGGCGCGTTCAGCGCGCGTGGGCGTCAAGTGGACGCCTTGCGCCGTGCGCGTCATGAATTGGCCGCTGCGCGGCAACAGCTGGAAGGGGATATGCTGGACCTGGCCGCCGAAGCGTTGCGCGCCGCCCACGACAGCCTGGGGGAAATCACGGGCAGGGTGGCTCCGGACGACTTACTCGGTCACATTTTTTCGCGTTTCTGTATCGGAAAGTAGACAACGAAGCCGCCCGGGGGATGCGGGCGTGCGCGACAGGGGGTGCGCTGGCACAGGATGTGCTTGCAAACCAAGACCAGCCTGCAGGAAACCAACGTGATGTCCGCCGCCCAAGACACCGCCCAATCACTGAATCCCCCGTTCCGGAACGCTCTGCGTACCGCCGCGTTGTCCGCCGCGCTGGTTCTGGCCATCGCGGCCTGCGGCGGCGACAAGCCGGCCACCGATGATGCCGCCGCCGCGCCCGAGGCCGCCGCACAGACCACGCAGGCGCCCGCACAGGCCGTTTCGGCCCAGGTCGCCGCCATGAGCGTGGACCAGCTGCGCGAGGCGGCGCGTGCCGCCCAGGCCGAGCAGCGCATGTATGCCCCATCCGGCAACAACGCGATGGAGTATTACCTCGCCCTGCGCGACAAACAGCCGAACGACGCTGCGGTCGCCAGCGCGCTGACCGATCTGATGCCTTATGCGCTGATCGCTGCCGAGCAGAGCATCGCGCGCGACGATTTCGCCGAAGCCCAGCGCCTGTACGCGCTGATGGAAAAAACCGACAAGGCCGCACCGGCGTTGCCGCGCCTGAAGCAGTCGCTCACCGATGCCCAGGCGACCTTCGCCCAGCGTCAGCAGCAGCAGGAAGTGGACGCCGAAGCCGAGAAGGCGCGTCTGGCCAAGCTGGAGGAGGACCGCAAGAAGGCCCAGGAAGAAACCCAGCGCCAGGCCGCGGAGCGTCTTGCCCAACAGCAGCAACAACAGCAGGCCGCCGCCGCTCAGGCGCAGCGCGAAGCTGCCGACCGCGAAGCCGCGCAGCGTGCTGCTGCCCAGCGTGAAGCGGCCCAGCGCGAAGCTGCGGAACGCGAAGCCGCGCAGCGCGCCGCCGCCGCACAACCGGCTGCCGCCAGCGCCAACGACCTGCGCGCGATCAGCACGCCGCCGCCGCGTTATCCGCCGGAAGCGCTGCGCGCGGGAACGTCGGGCGAAGTCCTGGTCGAGTTCACCGTCGCCACCGACGGTTCGGTCAGCAGCGCCCGTGTCGTGCGCGGCAATCCGCCGCGCGTGTTCGATCGCGAAGCGGTCGCCGCGGTCAAGCGCTGGCGTTATCAACCGGTGGCTTCGCCGGTCACCACGCGCCGCACCATCGGCTTCAAACCGGGTGGCTGAAAACCCGCGTTCGCGAATCGGCCTATCGCCGATTCGCGCGGGTTTTCAGGCCCGGACAAGGATGTCCGGGCGGGAGCCTCGGTTCCCGCACCGCATCGCCACGGACGGCATCACGAGCTCACGAAAAACCCGGCGAAAGCCGGGTTTTTCTTTGGGGCGAAACCTTCACGCGGCGCGGTCCACGCGCACCGGTGTTTCAATCGCGGGGGTGAAGTCCTGCGCATCCGTGCGCAGCAGTCCGTCCGACAACCGCGGCAGATCGGCGTGCGTCGGATACCGCGATACGCGACGGCCGTAGCGCAGCGCGCGAACGCCGTACTCGCGCCGGGTTCGGGGCGGATGAAGGAAGATCATTTCGGTCTTGAACAATTGCATGGGTCTCTCCTTGGACACGGTGCGGGGGAATGTGCGTTGATCAACGCGGGTTGTGATCGACGTGCGGGGCTCGCGGCATGCGGCACGCACGCGACAAACCGTGGCCGGTCGCGTTGCATGCGTCGGATGCCACCGCCTTGCGCGACGGCGGTACGGGGAACGCCGATGCGCCTGCGGCGCGAATCGGCGTGTCTGGGCGCGATGGACGGGGATTCGTCGGGGTGCCCGGCGGCACATCCTTGTGCCCGGAAACGTCTTTCCCGCCCGCGCCTCTGCGGCTGCGTCGCGGCGTTTCCTGTTCCTGGCGCATCCCTGCGAACCGGACGATCAGTGTCTCCCGAGCCTGTCTCGCGGACTGCGACGGCGTCGCCGTGCAGTGCATCCGGGCCGGGAGATCGTCGCCTCGAAAACCCTTGTTTTATTGGGGTTTTCGTATCTCCGTCATGGGAGAAATGATAGGGTTTCGAGGTCTCACGGACTGCGATTGCACGGCCCGCGTTGACGTACACTGCGGTCATGTCGCCGCCGCCCGCCGCTCCGGTTTCCGACACCGCGCAACGCGCGGCGACGCTGATCGCCGGCGGTTTCGATGACTACAACGCGCGCTTCTCCGACATCACCCGCCGTGCGCGCCGGCGTTTCGAGCGTCGCGACTGGAAGCATGCCCAGACCGACGCCACCGCCCGGATCGATCTGTACGAACAATGCGTGCGCGAAACCCTGTCGGGGCTGGAAGCGCTGCTGGAGGAGCGCGTGCGTTCGCGCCCGCTGTGGCGCGCGATCCTGCCGGCGTATGCCGCGCGCATCGCGACGCGTCCGGACCGTGAGCTGTACAAGACCTTCTACAACTCGCTGGTCCGCCGGTTCTTCCAGATCGATGGCGTGGCCCCCGACGTCGAATTCCTGGCGCTGGAGATCGTGCCGACCGGCGATCCCGCCTGCCCCGGAGAATTGCGCCACCACGCGTTCGGCGAGGAGGCGGTCGAGGTGTGGTGCGCGATCTTCCGCGCGCTCGCCTACGGCAACGGCTGGGCCGATCTGGAAGCCAGCGCCGGCGCGGTGGCGGAAGCGTTGCGATCGCGCGGCGTGATCGGCGTCTCGATGCTGCGTACGCCGTTCTATCGCGAACGGCGCGCGTACCTGGTCGGACGCGCGCACGGCGCTTCGGGTGCGACCTACCCGGTCGTGGTCGCGCTGGTCAGCGATGTCGCCGGCGTGCGCGCCGATGCGGTGATCGTCGACGATCAGCAGATCTCGATCCTGTTCGGCTTCTCGCGCAGTCATTTCCACGCGGATCTCGCGCGGGTCGGCGATGTCGTCGCTTTCCTGCATCAGCTGCTGCCGCGCAAACCGCTGGACGAACTGTTCACCGTGGTCGGCCGGATCAAGCAGGGCAAGACCGAGCGTTATCGCCAGGTGTTCCGCCATCTCGCTGAGCATCCCGACGAAGAACTGGTGCTGGCCGACGGTGAGCGCGGAATGGTAATGGCGGTGTTCACGCCGCGCGGGTATCCGGTGGTGTTCAAACTGATCCGCGACCGCTTCGCCTATCCCAAGGACATGGTGCGCGCCGAAGTCGAGGAGAAATACCGGCTGGTGTTCCGTCGCGATCGCATCGGCCGACTGGTCGATGCGCAGGAGTTCCTGCGCCTGCGGTTTCCGAAACGCCAGTTCGCCCCTGCGGCATTGCAGGAGCTGTTGAGCGAATGCGCGCAGACCGTGCAGCTCGACGGCGATGAAGTGCTGATCCGCCATTGCTACGTGGAACGACGGGTGCGGCCGCTGAATCTGTACGTGCGCGAGGCTGCTGCGCCTGCCGCCGAACGCGCGGTGCTCGACTACGGCCAGGCGATCAAGGATCTCGCGCGCAGCAACATTTTTCCGGGCGACCTGCTGCTGAAGAATTTCGGCGTGAGCCGCCATGGTCGGGTGCTGTTCTACGACTACGACGAGCTGTGTCTGGTCGAGGAATGCCGGTTCCGCGCGGTGCCGGCCATGCGCGAAGAGGACGAGACGCGGCCGTTGGACGAATGGTTGTACGCCGGCGCCGACGACGTGTTTCCGGAATTGTTCCCGCAGTTCCTGGGGATCGCCCCCGCGCTGCGCGCGCGGTTGCGCGCGGTGCATGGCGAGATCTTCGATCCGGCCTGGTGGCGGGATGTGCAGGGCCGGCTGGCTGCGGGCGAGCACTTCGATGTGCCGCCGTATCCGGACGCCGTGCGGTTGCCGTTCTGCTGAAAACACGAATCGCAGGATGGCGATTCTCAAAAAGATCAACCCGGCGTGCGGCGGATCTCAAAAAAGTGAACCCGCCATGCGGCGGATCTCAGAAAAATGAACCCGCCAAACGGCGGGTTCAGGCGGCCAGCGATCCGATGTTGGCGAGGGCTTCGTGGTTGTCGGTCGGGGCCATCGCGGCGGGCGAGTCGCTGAGGTGCAGCTCGCGCGGCAGCGATGTGGGTTGATCGGTCTCCACCGGACGGCGGCCATAGGTGCGGCCGTAAGTGCGGGTGTAGAGCCGGGTGGCGAGCGGGCGCTCGCGGGTGGCGTAAAGCCAGGTGCAACGGAACATGGTCTGTCTTCCTGTGTGGGGTGAAAGGCGCGGTGCGCCTGCGATTCCTTCGATGCGTCGTGAGACCGGACATCTTTGGCATTGAAACGTTGCAGCTTCATGTTGCAACGCAGCATAGGCTGCCGATTTTTGATGCAGTGCACAATTCCGCGGCCGTCACCGCTGTCACCCGTATCGGAGGCCCACACTGGCGAGTGTCGGATGCATCGCGGAGAATCGCCGGCATTCCCCCAACCGGAACACCTCCATGCCCGCGATTTCCCGCCTCGCCGTTTCGCTGCTGCTTGCCCTGCCGTTGATGACGGGGTGCGCGACCGCGCAATCGAACGCTGCCGACAGGGCCGAACAGGCCACGGCATCGGCCTTCACGCTCGACGCGGCCATCGCCGGCGCCTGGCGCGATCCGAAAAACGCTGCGCGCGACGCGTACCGCCATCCGCGGGAGACCCTGCGCTTTTTCGAGGTCACGCCGGACGAGACCGTCGTCGAGATCACACCCGGCGGCGCCGGTTGGTACAGCGAGATTCTCGCCCCGTATCTGCGCGAGGACGGCGCCTACATCGCCGCGCTGGTCGATCCGGCGGCCGTGCCGGAAGGTCGCAGCCGCGACAACCAGCAGAAGACCATGGACACGCTGAAGGCGCGACTCGCGCAGCATCCGGCGCAGTTCGATCGCGCGCGCATCGCCGGTTTCGATCCGAAGCAGCCGGTGTTCGCGGCGCCGGGCACGGCGGACACCGTGCTGACTTTCCGCAACGTCCACAACTGGGTCGCCGGCGGCACCGTCGACGGCTATTTCGCCGCGTTCTACGCCGCGCTGAAGCCGGGCGGCACGCTGGGCGTGGTCGACCATCGCGCCAAACCGGGCACCGACCTCGAAACGATGAAGAAGTCGGGCTATCTCACCGAGGCGATGGTGATCGAGCTGGCCACGAAGGCCGGCTTCGAACTCGAAGCGCGCAGTGAGATCAACGCCAATCCGAAGGACACCGCCGATCATCCCAACGGCGTCTGGACGCTGCCCCCGACCAACCGCCACGACCCGGAAGAAGCGCAGAAGTATCAGGCCATCGGCGAAAGCGACCGGATGACGCTGCGGTTCCGCAAGCCAGCCCGGGACTGACGGGACGCGACGCGATTTCCCGGCCGCGCGCGCGGCCGGCGAAAACGGATGACCGCCGGGTTCGCTTCAACGTGACCCGGCACTCACCGCTGTCGCGCTTCGAGCAATTGCTGCAGCAGCACGATCTGTTCGCCCTGCGCGACGAGGATCTTCTCCAGTTGCTCCACCCGCAGCTGGTCGAGCTTGTCGTGCAGCGCCATGATTTCCAGCTCGGCCTTCAGGTTGACCTGATAGTCGTGTTCGGCCGCTTCGCGGTCGCGCTCCGCATGCCGGTTCTGGCTCATCATGATGACCGGCGCCTGCAGCGCCGCGAGCATCGACAGCAGCAGATTGAGGAAGATGAAGGGATAGGGATCGAACGGATGCGCGCGCAGCAGCCAGACGTTGGTCGTCACCCAGGCCGCAAGAAAGACCATGAACATCCCGATGAACGTCCATGAGCCGCCCAGTCGCGCGACCGCATCGGCCACGCGTTCGCCGAAGGTGCGATCGTCGTCGCCGGCGATCGCGGGCGCCCGCGTCGTGCGTTCCCGCCGATGCATCTGGGTCAGCACCGCGCGTTCGGCGGCGGTCGCATGTTCCCAGGCCTTGCCCAGCCAGCGGGTGGAGAGTCCGGTGAGTTCGTGGTTGCCCATGGCGGTGCTCGCGAAAAAGTGGCCTGGGCACAGGATAGGCTCGCCGCGCGATGGCGGTGGCCGGCGATGCTGATCGCGTTCAACAAGCCGTATGGCGTGCTCTGTCAGTTCACCGACCGCTCGCTGCCGCCGCGGCCGACGCTCGCGGGTTTCGGATTGCCGGCCGGCGTGTACCCGGCCGGGCGGCTCGATCACGACAGCGAAGGCCTGCTGCTGCTCACGGACGACGGCGGGCTGGCGCACCGCATCACCGATCCGCGGCACAAGCGCGCGAAAACCTACCGCGTGCAGGTGGAGGGCGATCCGCAGCCGGAACAGCTCGATGCGCTGCGTCGCGGCATCGTGCTCAACGACGGTCCCACCCGCCCCGCGCAGGTTCGTCGGATCGACATTGACGCCGAGATGCCGACGTTGTGGCCGCGCGACCCACCGGTGCGGGTGCGCAAGACCGTGCCGGACGCCTGGCTGGAGATCGCGATCCGCGAGGGCCGCAATCGCCAGGTGCGGCGGATGACCGCGGCCGTGGGCCTGCCGACGCTGCGGCTGGTGCGGGTGGCGATCGGCGATTGGACGCTGGACGATCTGGCGCCGGGCGCCTGGCGCCCGGTGCGGGATTGAAGCGAGAGGTTCGACGCTCCGGTTTCAGCGGCGCGGGATCACGCCTCGCCGCGCGCGGCCTTCGATGCCGTCGTCTTGCGCTGCGCGTGCTTGCGCACGGGCCGCACTTCCCTGCTCTTGTTCTCCGTGGCGACATCCGCCGTCGTGCCGTCGTGTGCGATTGCGGCATCGGATGTGT
Organism: Lysobacter hankyongensis; assembly: GCF_039543145.1. NCBI lineage: Bacteria > Pseudomonadati > Pseudomonadota > Gammaproteobacteria > Lysobacterales > Lysobacteraceae > Lysobacter > Lysobacter hankyongensis. The sequence goes on from NZ_BAABJE010000005.1 coordinate 153,786, forward strand.
TCGCGCGTTTGCGGTACAGGCGATACGCCAGAACGCCGACGCCGAGCACGCCGATCGCGACGGCCGCCGCCGGATTCCGGCGCACCAGCGTGGTCGCGACCCTGGTTCCGCTGCGGGCGAGCGACAGCGCCGCGCCCGCGCTCAACCATTGCGGCAGGTGGGAAGACGCGGCGTCGAGGCCGTCGCGGGTGCGGTGGACCAGTGCGAGGCTGCGGTCGGAAAGGTGGTCGATCGTGTTCATGGCGATGGGACTCCTCGTATCGGTGCGTCGGTGCGGCGATGCCGCGGTGCGGTTGCATTCTGTCGCGGGATCGCAGGCGTCCGGATGCAGCGCGTTTCGCGTGTGCGTGACGATTCAGATTGGCGCCGAACGCGCGTTTTCACGGCGATTTTCGTGCGCAGTGCCCGTGTCCATCGTGTATTTCGCGCGATGTTCGCGGTCTCCCGTCGCGCGGATCACGTCCCGCGCGGCTTCGCCCGATGCGTCGCGGTCGCGCTCCACGGATCGTCCGGCCACGGATGCTTCGGATACCGTCCCTTCATTTCCTTCTTCACTTCCGGGTACGTGCGTTCCCAGAAGCTGCGCAGGTCGCGCGTGATCTGCAGCGGTTTGCCGCCGGGCGACAGCAGGTGCAGCACCACCGCGACGCGGCCATCGGCGACGTGCGGGGTATCGGCGAGGCCGAACAGCTCCTGCAGTTTCACCGCGAGCACCGGCGGCTGCGGCGCGTCGATCGCGGCGTCGTAGGCGTATTCGATCTTCCGCTCCATGCCCGATGGCACCACGATCCGGGTCGGTGCGAGCGCGTCGATGCGCTGGCGCAGCGACCAGTCGATGCCCGATTTCAGCGCATCGCCGAGATCGTCCTCGCTCAGCGCGTCGAGCCGGGTCTTGCCGGCGAAGGCGGGCTTCAGCCATGCGTCGAGCGAAGCGAGCAGCGCGTCGTCCGCCAGATCCGGCAGCGCGAGTTCGGGCATCCAGGCGCACAGGCAGCGCACCCGCGCGCGCCACTGCGTCAGCGACTCGCGCCACGGCAGCGCATCAAGCCCGAGCGTGCGCACCGCGTCGGTCAGCGCCTGCGCCGCCTGCGCGGGATCGACCCGGCCCGCGGGCCGCGCATCGAGCACGATGCCGTCGAAGCGCTGCACGCGTTCGGCGACCAGCGCGCGTCTGCCGTCGTCCCAGCGCACTTCGTCGCGATCGGAGAACCGCGTCGGGAAATCGCGGCGCAGCCGCACTTCGTCGACCGGCGCCGCGCGCAGCACTTTCGCGTCCTTCGCCTCGAAGCGCAGATCGCAGGCGACGATCCACGGCTCGCCGATCAGCGCGCTGTCGTCGAACAGCTGCGCCATGCGTCCGTTGGCCAGCGGATAGCGGCGAACATCGCTGCCGTGTCGATGGCCGATGCGGTCGGGAAACGCATGCGCGAGCAGGTCGCCCAGCGCATGTGCCGGCACGCTCGCCGGCGGTTTCGCGGTGCAGCGCAGACGACGTCGCCATTGCGCCGCTGCCGCGTCGATCGCCTGCAGCGACGACCGCGAAGCCTCGGCCGGTGTCCGCCCGCCGCGGAATGCGGCCAACGCCTGCCAGCGTGCGGCCAGCGCATCGCTGCGGCCGCTGCCCGGCGTTGCGCGCAGCGGATCGCGCGCTTCGAGCAATGCGGCGACATCGCAGGCCAGTGCGGTTTCGACGTCGTCGTCGGTCGACAGCAGCATCGCCGCCAAGCGTGGATGGGTGCCGATCGCGAGCATCCTGCGCCCGAGCGGCGTGATCGCGCGGCCGGCGTCCAGCGCGCCGAGCCGCTGCAGCAGATCGCGCGCGGCGCCCATCGCGCCGGTCGGCGGCGCATCGATGAAGCGCAGTGCGTCGCTGCCCCAGGCCGCGAGTTCCAGCGCCAGCGAGGCCAGCTCCACCTGCGCGATCTCCGGCCGCCGCTGCGGTTCCAGCCGTTGCGATTCCGGCCAGAGCCGGTAGGCCCAGCCTTCGGCGACGCGGCCGGCGCGACCCGCGCGCTGATCCGCGGAAGACTGCGCGATGCTCACCACGTCCAGCCGCGAAAAACCGCTGTTGGGGTCGTAGCGCGGCTCGCGCGCCAGACCGCTGTCGATCACCACGCGCACGCCCGGCAGAGTCACGCTGGATTCGGCGACGTTGGTCGCCAGCACCACGCGACGACGGCCATCCTCGGCCGGCTGCAGCACGCGCGACTGCTGTTCGACCGGGAGCTCGCCGTGCAGGGCGAGCACGTCGACGGCGGCAGCGGCGGCGAGATCGGCCAGCAACGCCTGCACCTTGCCGATCTCGCGCTGCCCCGGGAGAAACACCAGCACATCGCCGGGGTGCCCGGCGAGCGCGTGTTCGACCGCGCGCTTCACCTGATGCTCCAGCGCCTCGTCGCGACGCGCGGCGAAGTGCGCGATGCGTACCGGAAAACTGCGGCCGGCGCTGGACAGCCGCGGCGCGTCCAGCACCTTCGCCAGGCGGTCGCCGTCGAGCGTCGCCGACATCGCGACGATCCGCAGATCGTCGCGCAGACCGGCCTGCACATCGAGCGCCAGGGCCAGGCCGAGATCGCCGGCGAGATGGCGTTCGTGGCATTCGTCGAACAGCACGGCGCCGACGGTCTCCAGCATCGGATCGTCCTGCAGCATGCGGGTCAGGATGCCTTCGGTCACCACTTCGATCCGGGTCTTCGCCGAGATCCTGTTCTCGAAGCGGATGCGATAGCCGACGGTTTCGCCCACCGCCTCGCCGAGCTGTTTCGCCATGAACTGCGCGGCCGCGCGCGCCGCCACCCGGCGCGGTTCCAGCATCACGATCGTGCGGCGGTCCAGCCAGGGGGCATCCAGCAGCGCCAGCGGTACCTGGGTGGTCTTGCCGGCGCCCGGCGGCGCTTCCAGGACGAGGCGCGGGTGTTCGGCGAGCGAACGCCGGATGTCCGGCAGCAGGCTGGCGATGGGAAAGGCGTCGTGCGGGGTCATCCCGACAAGGCTAACAGCCGCGGCAAGCACCCGTTCCGGGTCGCACCCGGGTGCCGTCCGTCGGGCCGATACGGGCCGGTATGCGAATCCGGTGGCGGCTGTCACAGACCTCGGCTAGATTGCCCCGTCCTTCATCGGAAGCGTGACGCTCCCGATCGATCGCGGTCCGCCGGGTGCGGACCGCCCGCGCGGTCAGGGGGCCGCGTCGTCAGTCCTGCGGGCCGGGGGTTGTCGTGCCTGCAATCGGAACACGCCCAGGACGTGCCTGTTCCATCCATCCCAACGAAGAGACCCAGCTTATGTCGCGTGTGTTGTCCACGGTGTCACCCTTGGCCTGCGCCCTGCTGCTCGCATCCGGCGCCGCCCAGGCCGAAGTTTTCATCAACGAATTCCACTACGACGATTCGACCGCCGCCGGCGACACCGGCGAGCGCATCGAAGTCGTCGCCACCGCCGGCGAGACGCTGAGCAGCTACCGCGTCTATCTGTACAACGGTTCGACGCCGACCGCGGCTGTCACCTACGACAACGACCTCGTGCCTGCCGGCAGCCTGGTCACCTGCGGTTCGCAGGTGCGCATCGCGACGCTGAGCTACGCCACCAACGGCATCCAGAACGGCTCCAACGACGGCATCGCCCTGGTCAATCCCAGCGGCCAGGTCGTGCAGTTCATCAGCTACGAAGGCCAGATCAAGGCCAGCAACGGTCCGGCGGCGGGTCTCACCAGCACCAATCTCTCGGTTTCCGAAACCGGTTCCGACCCGGCCGGCCGCTCGCTGCGCCTCGCCGGCACCGGCACCAGCTACAGCAACTTCAGCTGGCAGGCCCCGGCCACCGCCACCTTCGGCGCCTGCAACACCGGACAGACCTTCAGCTCCCCGAACACCGCGCCCACGGTCGTCTCGACCACGCCGGCGAACGGCGCCACCAACTTCCCGGCGGCGGGCGACCTCAACATCACCTTCAGCGAAAGCGTCACCACCAGCCCCAATCCCTTCACGCTGACCTGCGCGACGTCCGGCGGCATTTCGCTGATCCAGCCCGCCAGCGGCACCAGCTTCACCATCAACACCGGCACCGCGCTGGTGGCCGGCGAAGCCTGCACCTTCACCGCGATCGCCAGCCGCATCACCGATGCGGGCGGCCTGCATCCCGCCGCCGACACGGTGGTGAATTTCAACGTCGCCTCCGGCGGCGGTGGCGGCACCGGGTACTACTCGAAGGTCAACACCAGCAGCCCGTCGCAGCTGCGCTGCTCGCTGCACGCCACGATCAAGGGCCACACCGCGTATCCGTACAGCGGCGGCACCACCAACACCTGGACGATCCTGGAAATCGCCGACGAAGATCCGTTGAACTCGGGCCGCATCCTGGACGTGTATCGCAACCGCAGCTACGCCAAGGTCACCGATCGCGCCGGCGCCAGCTCGACCAACAAGTACAACCGCGAACACACCTGGCCGAAGTCGCTGGGCTTCAGCGCGGAAACCGGCAATCTGGGCCTGCCCAACTCGCCGCACACCGACACCCACATGCTGTATCTGTCGGACGCCAACTACAACGCCGACCGCGGCAACAAGCCGTACGGCAATTGCAGCGGCTGCACCGAACGCGTGACCGAGGTCTACAACGGCGCGGGCGGCGGCAGCGGCGTGTATCCCGGCAACTCCAACTGGTTCAACGGCAGCGTCTTCCAGACCTGGGGCAAGCGCAAGGGCGACATGGCGCGCGCGGTGCTGTACATGGCGATCCGCTACGAAGGCGGCACCCATCCGACCACCGGCCAGAACGAGCCTGACCTGGAACTCACCGACAACGCCAGCCTGATCGTCGCCACCTCCAGCTCGCCGGCCTACATGGGCCTGCTGTCCACGCTGCTCGCCTGGCACCAGGCCGATCCGCCGGATGCCGCCGAAGTGGCGCGCAACGAAGTGATCTACAGCTTCCAGGGCAACCGCAACCCGTTCATCGATCACCCGGAATGGGCCACTTCGAGCCTGTTCACCTCGGCCAAGCCGGCGTCCTGCCAGCTGAACTGATTCGCGGGACATCGCGATGCACGACGAAACGCCGGCGGGACACCGCCGGCGTTTTTCGTGGAAGTATTTCGTGGTCGCTTTCGTGGCCGCATACTGTCCGCGACATCCGCGCGGATACCCGTCATCTGTTCGAGGGTCGCATCGCAATGAACACGCTTTCCCCGTTGCCGACGTTGAGGCCGGGTCGTTACCGCCACTACAAGGGCGGCGAATACGACGTCGTCGATGTCGTCCGCCACAGCGAGACGCTGGAACCGCATGTGCTGTATCGCGCGCTCTACGGCGAGGGCGCGCTGTGGGTGCGGCCGTATGCGATGTTCGTGGAAAGGATCGAGATCGACGGCCGTCCGCAACCGCGTTTCGCACCGATCGATCCTGCGGGGTAGCGCTGGGGCGACGGAAGGGATCAAGCCTCGGGCATGATCCCCTCCGCGTCGATGGACTCAGCGCGTCTGCGGCACGCGTGTCCGTACCGTGGTCTTTGCGGGTGCCGCGCTCGACGACGGACGCGCCTTCGGCATCGCGATCCGGCGGCCCTGGCCGTCGGCGGTGACGGCGTTGACCATCAGCCGGATGTCGGTGATGTCGTCCGAGAGACGGGTGTTCACGTCGTCGACGAGGAACACGCCGGCCACCTGGGTGTTGCGGTCCACCCACGGCGTGAAGCCGAACGCACCGGGACTGGACACGATCAGCGGCGAGCTCGGATCGATCCACTGGCCGAGGCCGTAGCCGAAGCCGGTCGAGGTCGGCGGGCGCGAAATGTCGACGGTGCCCACGGTGCGATCGCGCGCCATGAAGTCGATGGTGGCGCGGCTGAGGAAACGACGGCCCGGCAGGCAACCGCCATCGATCCGCAGATCCAGACAGCCGTAGGCCAGCACCATGTCGACGACCTTGCCGTAGTCCTCCAGCGTGCTGCGCACGCCGCCGGCGATGCGCGGATTGTCGGTGCGCACGTAACCCGGTTCGGTCGAGGACGTGGCGAAGTCGGTGGCGTTGAGGTTCAGCGGCGTGGTCATCTCGGCGATGAAGATGTCGTCCCAGGCCTTGCCGGTGGCGAGTTCGGCCATGCGTCCGGCGACCTGCATCGAATTGCCGCCGTAGGAGAAGACCTTGCCCGGCGTGCCGATCATCGTCGAGGTCAGGATGCGGTTGGCGCAGGTCTCCAGCGTGTACAGCGGATTGGACATGCAGAAATCGTCGCCGCCCGGCAGTCCGCTGGTATGCGAGAACAGCTGTTCCAGCGTGATCGCGCGCTTGGCCGGTTCGACGTTCGGGAAATACTGGCCGACGGTGTCGCTCCAGCGCAGCTGGCCCTTCTCGACCACACGGGCGATGGTGAGCGCCGACAGCCACTTGCTGGCCGAAGCGATGCGGACCCGCGTGCCCAGCGTGTAATTGCCGAAGGCGCGGCGGTAGACGACATTGCCGGCCTTGTTGACCCGCAGCGAAGCGCCGTCGAGCGAATAGGTCTGCACGAAACTCTGCATTTCGGCGGTGACTGGCGCGAAGTCGTAGATCGGCACCGCGCGCGCGGGGCCGGCGGCGCCCAGTCCGGCGGCGAGGGCGGCCGTGACGATGAAGGTGGCGGAAAGGGTTCGGAACATGGTGCGTCTTCCTTGTGGTGGTGGGGACGCGCCCATGAACGTCGGGATCGGCCGCGGCGTTGACCTGCCTGCACCGCGGAGTTGTGAACAGTTGTGTCTGGCCCGTCGCCCGGCTTACGTACAATGGTCGCTTCCTTTCCTGCCGCACGCGCATCGCATGACCCTGATCGACATCGGCGCCAACCTCACCCACGAAAGTTTCGACCACGACCGCGAGGCGGTGCTGCAGCGCGCGCGCGCCGCGGGCGTGGCGAAGATGATCGTCACCGGCGCCAGTCGCGAGCATTCGCCGCGGGCGCTGATCCTCGCGCAGACCTTTCCGGGCGAACTGTTCGCCACCGCCGGCGTGCACCCGCACCATGCGGTCGAGTACACCGACGAATGCGATGCGGAAATGCGCGCGTTGCACGCGCATCCCGAAGTGGTGGCGGTGGGCGAATGCGGTCTGGACTATTTCCGCGATTTCTCGCCGCGTCCGGCGCAACGGATGGCGTTCGAGCGCCAGCTGCAACTGGCGGCCGAGACCGGCAAGCCGTTGTTCCTGCACCAGCGCGACGCGCACGACGATTTCGTCGCGATGATGAAGAACTTCGACGGCCGCCTGGGTCCGGCGGTGGTGCATTGCTTCACCGGCAGCCGCAGGGAACTGTTCGACTGCCTCGATCGCGACTGGTACATCGGCATCACCGGCTGGCTCTGCGACGAGCGTCGTGGCAGCCATCTGCGCGAGCTGGTGAGGCACATCCCGGCGAACCGGCTGATGATCGAAACCGACGCACCCTACCTGTTGCCGCGCACGGTGAAACCGCAGCCATCGCATCGGCGCAACGAGCCGATGTATCTCGCGCACATCGTCGAGGAACTCGCGCGCGATCGCGGCGAAACGGTGGATGCCGTCGCCGCCGCGACCACGGCGACGGCGACGGCGTTCTTCCGTCTGAATACGACGTAGGCTGGCGCTGAGCGCAGCGAAGCCCAGCCATCCGTCCACGACAGCACCGTTCGATCGACGCGCGGCATGAAAGCGCGGGGCTGCGCAGCGCTCAGCCCCACCCACGCCGGCCTGCCGAAGCCGCCGCCTTCGCAACGATGAAGATATGCCGTGGATCCTGCCGGGACCACGGAGACCAGCGGCATCACACCGGAGCGCACCACATCAGGCACTCCTCGCGCTGCATGGCGCAGATGTCCGCGAATTCCGGGCCGGCGTACATGCAGCGACTGTACGCCCGCCAGCACGCGTCCGCGCAGGGATTCGGCGACGGCGGGATGGCGAAGGACGTTCCGGCGCCGAGGCCGGCTGCGACCGCGAGCAGCGAAGACATCAGGAAGGTTCTGGGCTTCATCGGGATCTCCTTTTTCGACGACGTATGGGCACGCGGGACACGAGTCCTGATGCGTGCCGCGGGGATCAGCAGTCGGTGATGCAATTCTCGTAGTTGGTCTTGCACAGGTCGTAACACCAGCCCTGCCCGGGCGTGCACGAATACCAGCAGGCCGTGTACTCCGCCTGGCACGCGCGGATGCACTGGTTGCCGGCCGCCGCCGTGGTCGAGGACATCGACATGCCCAGACCCGCCGCCATCGCCATCATCGCCGTCAGTGCCCATGTTTTCGTCTTCATGGTGGTTCTCCTCGGTATGCGCGATCCTGTTGGAAGCCGGATCGCCGGGCCCTTCCCGGCCGTGCGGACATCGCCGCGCGGCCCGCGGATCACTTGCGCAGCGATGCGAGGGCGTCGCGGATGGCGCTTTCGCGGAAACCGTCGATCCTGCGCTCGCCGATGTACAGCAACGGCACGCCGATGCCGCCCTTCGCGGTGAACTCCGCGTTCGCCGCCTCGGACTTGTCGATCTGGTATTCGGTGTACGCCACGCCCTGTTCGGCGAAGAGCGCGCGCGCCTTCGCGCAATAGGGGCAGGTGGTGGTGGCGTACATCACGACCGGATGTCCGGCCTTGGCGTACAGCGCGGCATGATCGCCGGTGGTGTATTGCGCAGGCGGGAACACCGTGCGGTAAGCGCCGATCAAGCGTGGGCCGGCGTACAGGCCGATCAGAAAAAACGCAGGAATCAGCAGCAACGGCACGGATGTCCGGGCCGCGCGCGACAATCGGTCCTTGAACGTCATGTTCGACATCGCCTCGTCCTTGTGTTCATGGCGCCCTTCTGTTCACGCGCCGGTGCGCGGCAGACCACCGCGCATCCGTCCCTACCTTACTCCCGTCGCGGAGCGTCATGCATGCCGCAACGCAACAGTCGCCGTGGCGACACAGGCTGGCGCTGAGCGCTCAGCGCTGGGGCGTAGGCTGGGCTTCGTGCAGCGAAGCCCGGCAGCATTCACCGGGAACTGGGGTGGAGCGACAGCCTGACGGAAACGCTGGGCTTCGCTGCGCTCAGCGCCAGCCTACGTCGACGATGCGGGCGTCGTCGAACGCAGCCCCGCGATTCCTCAGCTGCGCAATCCCACGCCGCGCTTCAACAGCCACAGGCCCAGGCCGCCGAGCGCGACCACGAAGCCGAGCATCAGCGCATACGCGAGCCACAGCGGCACGTCGGAGACGCCGAGCAGGCCGTAGCGGAAGGCGTTGACCATGTAGAAGATCGGGTTGAGATGGGTCGCGGCTTCGGCCCAGCCGGGCAGCAGCTTCACCGAATAGAACACGCCGCCGAGATAGGTCAGCGGGGTGAGGATGAAGGTCGGCACGATCGCGATGTCGTCGAACTTCTTGGCGTAGACCGCATTCACGAAACCGGCGAGCGAGAAGATGGTCGCGCCCAGGATCACCGTGCTCAGCGTCACCAGCGGATGCGGCACGCGGACCTTGGTGAAGAACATCGCGATCACGAGCACGATCGCGCCGACCATCAGCCCGCGCAGCACCGCGCCGGCGACGTAGCCGCCGAGGATCACCCAGGCCGGCATCGGGCTGACCAGCAGTTCCTCGACGTGACGGCCGAACTTGGCGCCGAAGAAACTCGACGAGATGTTGCCGTAGCTGTTCTGGATGATGCTCATCATCACCAGGCCGGGGACGATGAAATCCATGTAGCGGATGCCGTCCATCTCGCCGACGCGCGAACCGATCAGGCCGCCGAAGATCAGGAAATACAGGGTCATCGTGATCGCCGGCGGCACCAGGGTCTGGCCCCAGATGCGCAGGATCCGGCTGACTTCTCGGCGGACGATGGTGAGCAGCGCGATGCGGTGGCGCTGGCCGATGCTCATCGACTCGCCGCTCATGCCGCCACCGCCTTGTCGCCGCCGCCATGATCGTTCCCGGTCAATCGCACGAACAGTTCCTCCAGCCGGTTGGTCTTGGTGCGCATCGAACGCACGCGGATGCCGGCGGCGTCCAGCGCGGCGAACACGCCGTTGAGGTCCATCGCGCGCGGCATGTCGATGTCCAGGGTGTGATCGTCGGCGGCGATCAGGGTCGCGCCCGCGATCGCGGGCAGCTGCGCCGGCAGGTTGCCGTCGATGTCCAGCAGGAAGCCTTCGACATCGAGTTTCGCCAGCAGCGCCTTCATCGGGCCCTGTTCGACGATCCGGCCCTTGTCGATGATCGCGAGATTGCGGCAGAGGTTTTCGGCCTCTTCCAGATAGTGCGTGGTGAGGATGATGGTGGTGCCGGAGGCGTTGATCTCCTTCAGCGTCTTCCACATCCCGCGGCGGATCTCGATGTCGACGCCGGCGGTGGGTTCGTCCAGGATCAGCAGTCGCGGCGAGGTCATCATCGCGCGCGCGATCATCAACCGCCGTTTCATGCCGCCGGACAGCGTGCGGCTCATCTTGTCGGCCTTGTCCCACAACTGCGCGTCCTTCAGCACCTGCTCGGCGCGCGCCTTCGCCGCCTCGCGCGGCACGCCGTAGAAGCCGGCGTAGTTCACGCAGATGTCGAACGGTTTCTCGAACATGTTGAAGTTGATTTCCTGCGGCACCAGGCCGATCAGGCGCATCGCGGCGTCGCGGTCGGCGACGATGTCGACGCCGAAGATCCGGACCTCGCCGGCGGTCTTGTTCACCAGCGAACTGGTCACGCCGATCAGGGTCGACTTGCCGGCGCCGTTCGGGCCGAGCAGGGCGTAGAAATCGCCGGGAGCGACATCCAGCGAGACGCCCTTCAGGGCCTCCACGCCGTTGTCGTAGGTCTTGCGCAGATCGCGGATCGACAGCGCCGGGGCGTCGTGTCCGGTGGCGGGCCCGCTGGGCGGGGAGGCGGATGCGGCAGTCATCGGGGGTCCTCGCCGCCGCGGACGGGAGCCCGCACGGGGCGTGCGGTAGGGGGCGCGGCGGAACGGTTAGTATAGGCGCCCGGCCGGGATCGGCCGGACAACACTCCATTCCAAGACATCACCGTGCCCGCCCATTTCCCGCTCAAGCTCGTCGGCCGCAGGATGCTGGCCCCCACCGTCGCCCATCTCGGATTCGTCCGCGACGATGGCGAGCCGCTGGACTACATCCCGGGCCAATTCCTCCAAGTGCATTTCCACTATCCCGACGGCACCGCGACCAAGCGCAGCTATTCGCTCGCGACCCGACGCGACCACGGCCGGCCGCCGGACGAAGCGGTGGAGATCGCGGTCAGTTACGTCACCGGCGGCGCGGCCACCGCGTTGTTCGAGTCGCTGCCCGAAGGCGGCACCATCCAGGCCAGCGGCCCCTACGGCCGGTTCTGCCTGATGCCGAACGACGCCAATCGCCGCTATCTGCTGATCGGCACCGGCACCGGCGTCACCCCGTATCGCGCGATGCTGCCGCAACTGGCCGAACAGATCGCCGGCCGCGGGATCGAAGTCGTGCTGCTGTTCGGCGCGCGCACGCCCGAGGAGCTGCTGTACGGCGACGAATTCCGCGCCTTCGCGAACGCGCACCCGGGCTTCCGTTTCGTGCCGTGTTTCTCGCGCGAACTGCCGGCTGCCGATTCGCCGCATGCGCACGCCGATGTGCGCAAGGGCTACGTGCAGGACCAGTTGGCCGAATTCGCGCCGCAGGCCGATGGCGACATCGCCTACCTCTGCGGCAATCCGAACATGGTCGACGCCTGCTTCGAGACCCTGAAAGGCCACCACCTGCCGGTGCCGCATATCCGCCGCGAGAAGTACATCAGCAGCAAGTGAGGCTGCGGGCGGTCACAACCGCCCGGAATCCACGTCCTGTCCACAGGCGGACGCCATTCGGCGTCCGCAACGCGCCAGGAGTCCATGCATGTCCGATGATGTCACGCCCATCGCACCGGGCCCCGTTCCGTCGCCGGCTGCGTCGGCCCCGCGCACGCGCCTTTTCGCGACCCTGCTGCTGTCGGCGCTGATCGGCGCCGCGCTCGGCTCTGCCGGCATTCTGGTCGGCAGGCGCTTCGGGCAGAGCGGTTGGCTCGAACACGCGCTCGACGCGCTCGTCGGATTCGATCTGCTGCTGTTGCCGCTGATCTTCTTCGTCGTGATCCTGGTGCACGAACTCGGGCATCTCGCCGGCGGCATGGCGCGCGGCATGAAGTTCCTGCTGCTGATCGTGGGTCCGCTGCGTCTGCGGCGCACGGTGTCGGGCGTGAAGCTCGACTGGTTCTTCAGCGCGCAGACCATGGGCGGTCTGGCGGCGGCCCTGCCCGATCCGCAGCGACCGATCCGCGGCCAGTTGCTGCCGCTGGTGATCGGCGGACCGCTGGCCAGTCTGCTGCTCGCGCTGTCGGCGTTCGCGCTGTCCAGCGCATTCGATGGCCGCGTGTCCGCGCATCTGTCGATCCTCGGCCTGATGTCGGCGATGATCTTCGTCGCCACCGCGCTGCCGATGCGCGCCGGCGGGTTTCTCAGCGACGGGCGACAGTGCATCGAACTGCTGCGCGGCGGCGCAGCGGTCGAACAGCGCGCGATGCTGATGGCCGCGTATGCCGAGAGTCTGTCGGGCGTGCGCCCGCGCGATCGCGATCCCGCACCGCTGGCGCGTGCGCTGGCGCTCGCCGGCGACGAACCGCTGCGCGACACCGGCGCCGCGCTGATGGCTTATCAGGTCGCGCTCGATCGCCGCGACCTCGCCGCCGCCGCGGAATGGATCGATCGCGTCGCTGCCGGCCACGACGCCTACCCGGCCGGCTTTCGGCAGGCGCTGGCGAACGAGATCGCCTACTTCTCCGTGCGCTATCGCCACGATCCCGCGACCGCGCAGGCCTGGCATGCATGCGCCGGCGGCGGCGTGGTCGAGCCGGCGTCGCGCGCGCTGACCGAAGCGGCGCTCGCGCTGGCTGCAGGCGATGCGCAGGCCGCGCTTGCTGCGATCGCGCGCGGCGAACGTGGATTGCAGGCCTGCAGCGACGCCGGCAGCGTGCCGTTCCTGCAGGATGAACTGGCATCGCTGCGGCAGGAGGCCGAGGCGGCGTCCGCGCGGCCGGCCGCAGCATGACCGCGGCGATCTTCGCGCCTCCTGCCCGCCATGAGTCACATCGACCACCGTTCCGCGTCATGATTCCCGACGCCGGGCCCGACGGCCCGCACACGATCCGCACCGGAGTTCCCGCAATGCTCAGACCGCTGTCCCTGACCGTCCTCGCCCTGGCGCTCGTCGCCTGCGGCGGAAAGGCCGAAAAACCCGTGACACCGAAGACCGACGCCAAGGGCGATCTGCGCTACGGCCGCCTGGTGTTCAAGCCCTGCACCCTGGGCGGCGACACCGGCCAGAGCGTGGACGCGCAGTGCGCCACGCTGATGGCGCCCGAGAATCCCGCGGCGCCCGACGGCCGCAGGATCGGTCTCGCGGTGGCGATGATCCCGGCGAAGAACCTGGCGGCCGCCGATCCGGTGGTGATCATCGCCGGCGGCCCGGGCCAATCGATCCTCGACAGCTATCCGATGCTGCACGATGCGCTCGGCGACGTGCGCCGCAGCCGCAACGTGCTGCTGATGGACGCGCGCGGCACCGGCGGTTCGCATCTGCTGCAGTGCGAGGAGCTGACCGGACTCGACGACACCTCGGCCGAATCCGAAGATCCCGCGCGGATGCGCGCGCTGACCGAACGCTGCCGCGACCGCCTGGCGAAAAACGCCGACCTGCGCTTCTACGGCACCGCCGAACACATCCGTGATCTCGACCTGCTGCGCGAATCGATCGGTGTGGGGCGGCTCAACCTCGCCGGCATTTCCTATGGCACCCGCGTCGCCCAGCAGTACGCGGCGCGCTATCCGAAGCACACGCGTACGGTCACGCTCGATTCGATCGCGCCGAACACGCTGGTGCTGGGCCAGGAACACGCGCAGAACCTCGATGCCGCGATCAAGCGCCAGTTCGCGCGCTGCGTCGCCGATACCGCCTGCAAGCGCAACATCGGCGATCCGGCGACGCTGCTCGCGCAGGTGCGCACCACGCTGCAGGGCGGCGGTCTGGCGGCGGTGCGCTATCGCGACCCGACCAGCGGCGAATGGCGCGAGGAAGTGCCGCGCTTCGCGCATCTCGGCGCGCTGCTGCGCTTCTACGCCTATCGCCCGGAGTCGGCGTCGATGCTGCCGCTGATCCTGCACGACGCGGCGCAGGGCCGTTACGAAACCCTGTTGTCGCAGGCGCGCGCGCTGAGCGGCGATGTCGGCGATTCGATGGCGCTGGGCATGCATCTGTCGGTGAGCTGCACCGAGGATCCGGAGATCCGGTCGCGGCCCGAAGACGAGAACACGATCATGGGCAACAGTATCGCCGAGTTCATCCAGGCGCAGTGCGCGGTGTGGCCCAAGGGTACGCGTGATCCTGATTTCCGCAAACCGCTGTCGGGCGACGTGCCGGTGCTGGCGATCAGCGGCGAACTCGATCCGGTCACGCCGCCGCGCTATGGCGACGACGTGGTGAAGACGCTGCCGAAGGGTCGCCATCTGGTGCTGCCGGGCCAGGGCCACAGCGTGCTCACTACCGGCTGCATGCCGAAGCTGTACGCGCAGTTCGTCGAAACCGCCGACGCGAAAGCGCTCGATGCCGAGTGCCTGAAACGGCTGAAGGCGTCGCCGCCGTTCGCGGGTTATTACGGCTGGGAGCCCTGATCGCGCCTTGACGCTTTTCCCCTCCCCTTGCGCGCAGCACAGGGGGAGGTCGGGAGGGGGTTCGGAGGGATGCAGTCATCCCAAAGCACCCCACCCCTTCCCTCCCCTTGGCCTTCGGCCAAGGGAGGGCGTCATTCGCAAGCGCTGCGGCGCATGCGTCATCCACGAATTTTCTTCACGGGCTATTCCCATGATCCAGGTCCAGAATCTGCACAAGGCGTTCAAGACCAAGACCGGTCTCGTCCAGGCCGTGCGCGGCGTGAGTTTCGACGCGCGCGACGGCGAGATCACCGGTCTGCTCGGCCCCAACGGCGCCGGCAAGACCACCACGCTGCGCATGCTCTACACGCTGATGTCGCCCGACGAGGGCAGCGTGAGCGTCGACGGCATCGACGTGGCGAAAGACGCGACCGCGGTGCGCCGCCGCCTCGGCGTGCTGCCGGATGCGCGCGGCGTCTACAAACGCCTGACCGCGCGCGAGAACATCGCCTATTTCGGCGAGCTGCACGGTCTGGACGCCGCGACCATCGCGCAGCGCACCGCGCGGATGTCGGAAGCGCTGGGCATGGAGGATTTCCTCGACCGTCGCACCGAGGGTTTCTCGCAGGGCCAGCGCACCAAGACCGCGATCGCGCGGGCGCTGGTGCACGATCCGAAGAACGTGATCCTCGACGAACCCACCAACGGCCTCGACGTGATGACCACTCGCGGCCTGCGCAACTTCCTGCTGCAGCTGCGCGCCGAAGGCCGCTGCGTGATCTTCTCCAGCCACATCATGCAGGAGGTCGCCGCGCTGTGCGATCGCATCGTCGTGATCGCCGGCGGCGAAGTGAAGGCCACCGGCACGCCGGACGAACTGCGCGCGCGCGCGGGCCACGACAATCTCGAAGACGCGTTCGTCAAACTGATCGGCTCGGAGGAGGGCCTGCACGCATGAGCACCTCGGCCTTCTCCGCATTCGTCACCGTGTTCCGCAAGGAACTGCGCGACTTCGTCCGCGACCGCCGCACCTTCCTGATGGCGCTGCTGCTCGGCCCGCTGGTCTATCCGCTGTTGATGCTGGGCATGGGCAAGCTGATGGAAGCGCGGGTCAGCACGCAGCTGGAGAAACCGCTGGAGATCCCGGTGGTCGGCGCGGACTACGCACCGAACCTGATCGCCTTCCTCGCCACCCAGGACATCCGCGCCAAGGCGCCGCCGAAGGATCTGGTCGCGGCCATCCGCAACCAGGACGAAGACGTGGCCTTGGTCATCGCCCCGGATTTCGCCGAAGACTGGCGCGCCAGCCGGCCCGCGAAGGTCGAGATCGTCGCCGACACCACCCGCACCAACGCCGATGTGCCGATTGAACGCCTGCGCGCCGCGCTCAACGGTTACAGCCGCCAGGTCGGCGCGCTGCGGTTGGTCGCGCGCGGTCTCAATCCGTCGCTCGCGCAATCGGTGATGGTGGCGCAGCGCGACGTGGCCACGCCGGAAGCGAAACAGGGCCGGCTGATGTCGATCATCCTGCCGCTGATCCTGGTGCTGTTCGCGTTCATGGGCGGCGCCAACCTGACCATGGACGTGACCGCGGGCGAACGCGAACGCCAGTCGCTCGAACCGTTGCTGGCCACGCCGGTGTCGCGCGCCAGCCTGGTCAGCGGCAAGATGGCCGCGGCGGGCCTGATCGGCGTCGCCAGCGTGGTGCTCACGCTGCTGTCGTTCAAGCTCAGCGCGGCGCTGTCCACCAGCGCGATGGCCAGCGCGCTCGACGTGTCGTTCCCGGCGATCGGCCGCATGCTGCTGGTGCTGGCGCCGATGGTGCTGATCGGCACCGCGCTGCTCACCTTCATCTCGGCCGGCGCCAAGAGCATGAAGGAAGCGCAGAGCCACATGGTCTGGCTGATGTTCATGCCGATGCTGCCGGGCTACGCGCTGATGGCGTATCCGCTGAAGGATCAGGACCTGTGGCAGTACGCCGTCCCGTTCCTGTCGCAGAACCAGATGCTGGTGAAGGCGACCCGCGGCGAGACCGCATCGCCCGAACAATGGGCGATCTACCTCGGCTGCGCCTTCGCGCTGGCCGCGGTGTTGTGGATCGCCGCGATCTGGCGCTACCGCCAGGAAAAGCTCGCGATTTCGGCGTAAGCCCTGTCGCGATGAGAGGAGAAAAAGCCCGGCGAATGCCGGGCTTTTTTCGTGCGTCCGTGCTTTTGACCGGTAGAGCGGTCTTCAGGCCGCTGCTTTCTTGCCCGCTCATGAAATGCACGTATCCCCTGGTGCACAATGCAGTGCCTCGAATCGATCTGGACGCACCATGGATATCAAAGCTCTTCTGACTGCGGCCTTGCGCGAAGCGGGTTACGGGCCTGACGCCATCGGCTCCGCGATGCCGAGGCTGCTGCGCATTCTGGAAGCCGAGGATGTGCGTATCGAGATGGGCCGCAAACTCTCGCGCAAGGAGCGCGAATACGTGCGCCTTCAGCTTGAACTCGGACTCGGCGTCTCGGAAATCGTCGCAGCCTTGAAGAAGTGAGCGACGGCGGTGCGTGCAGCGAGTAGCCCGGGTAAGGCCGAAGGCCTTACCCGGGGCTTTTGATCTTGAACCAGCATAGAGTTTGACCGCTTGCGTTCTCCCGGGTGCGTGCTGTGCACTTACCCGGGCTACTCGCTGAGGCCAATTTAATATGGAGTTTAATTTATCAAGATTGATGGTCGGAGCTGCCAAGCATGAAGTCTTGTCCGCCTAATCGATGACTTACCCAGCCAACAATGTAGTCAGCGCCTAGCCGAATTCGTGCTTGCTCAGCTTCTGCTCTCGATGGCTTTACATCCGCTAGATGCCAGTTATTGGGGTTGTAAACCCCAAATCCCCTTCTACAACAGGGGTTATCGCTATCCAAGGTGGGAGCTAAGTGTGATGCTTCCGGTATGAAGCTAAAACAAGTTGCATAGCCTCTACCAGGTTCTCCTTCGCTTGGAAGCAAGGAATAACTGACCACTCCGATCACATGTCCCTGTCGATTAAATACTGGGCCGCCGCTCATTCCAGAACGCCATTCAGCTTCAACCTCAAAGACCGGGGTCGGACGAGCTCTGCCTCGTCCGTTAGGAAAAAGGTTGGTTATTGTTCCGTACACGCCGAACATACCTTCCTCTAAATAACGTTCGACCTCTTCTCCATCCATGGCGCGGAAATCGAGATCTGGATAACCCACGGCGAAGACAGTCTCACCGATCTCAGGATACCAATGGAAATCCACGGGAACAGCGTGTAAGGAAGGGGCCTTCTGATCAAGAAAAGCCGTTATACCTGCCAAGTCCGGTCCAACGTGATAGCGCTGTGCGCCCCTTAAAACCTCCAAAGGATCTCTGTCGCTTTCCTCAACAATTGCATCTATTCGATTGATCGGAGCCCAACATGCTTCGGGAATGCCGACAGTTCCAAATGCCAAGCCGTAGCCAAGCAGAACGGCTGCATGTGGTGACTGACTGATGTCAACTTGAATTAACGAGTCTGGCTGAATCTGAGATAGGTGCCGTTCGCGGGTATAGTCCACGACGTGATCAGCTGTGAGCAGTCGGCCCCAGCCATCAACGTGGAAAGCAGTACCGACGCCAAGTGCGCTGCCATCAGGATTGCGCTGGAAAACGGGCACGATTGCGCGGCGCAGACCAAAGGGGTCGTGAATTGGGAACGGAGAGCCGGGAGCGGCATTTTCACCATAAGGATGCTTGGGAGAGTGGGCTTTAAAAGCCTCAAACGTGTTGGGCGTAAAAGAGGCAGACATGCATCATTCTCGGGCAAGCTCATTTCAGGGAAAAAGCGCAGTCGCTAGCACTCTAATCCTAGCCGCTTTTTTCTACACCGAAGATTCCGTCAAACAGCGGTTAAAATACGGTATTTACTGCAACCAAGTAACCCGTAGGCTGGGTCATCGACCCAGCATTCATAGAGCCATGCCTGAACCTGCGTACAAAGCGCCCGACTTACTAAGGTGATCGGACGATGGGCGGCTTCGGTAGAGCGGCCTTCAGGCCGCTGTTCTTTGCGATAGAAGCAGCGGCCTGAAGGCCGCTCTACCGGCACGACATGCGACAGACGCCGCTCACATCGGCAGCAGCGGCCCACCCAGCCAGATCCAGCGTGCGAGCCAGGCGGTGGTCAGCGCGATCATCAGCGTCAGCGGTGCGCCGACGCGGATGAAGTCGGCGAAGGTGTACTTGCCGGGGTTGAGGATCAGCAGGTTGCCGTGGTGGCCGATGGGCGTGAGGAACGAGGCCACCGCGCCCACCGCCGTGCACACGACGAACGGCGTCGGCGGCAGGCCCAGGCCTTCGGCCAGCGCCAGCGCGATCGGGCTCAACAACACGGTGGTGGCGGCGTCGGAGAGGATCTGGGTCAGCAGCGCGGCGGCGCCGAACATCACCAGCAGCAGGGTGAGCGGCGACCAGTGCGCGGCGTGATCGAGCAGGAACGCGGCGAACAACGATGCGGTGCCGGTGCGTTCCATGGCGATGCCCAGCGGGATCACGCCGGCGATCATCACGAAGATGCGCACGTCGATCTCGCGATAGGCCTGCTCCACGCCGACGCAGCGCGTGAGCACCATCGCCGCCGCGCCGGCCAGAAACGCGATCTGGGGCTGCAGCAGTTCGGTGGCGGAGGCGACGATCGCCGCGGCCATGATCAGCAGCGCGACCGGTGCGCGGCTGCGGGTCTTCTTCTGTCCGTCGAACGGCATCAGCATCAGGAAGCCGTGATGCGAGGCCAGCTGTTCGTAGTTCTGCTGGCGGCCCCACAGCACGAGGAGGTCGCCCTCCTGCAGCGGCATTTCGGACAATTCGCCGTGCAGCCAGCCTTCCTTGCGCCACAGGCCCACGACCACCACCCCGAGGCTGCGCAGGAAGTCGACGCTGGCCACGCTCTGGCCGATGAACTCCGAGTGCGGCGCCACGATCGCCTGCACCAGCTGTTCCTCGCCCAGCAGCTCGGGCTTGTGACCGGCGTCGGGCTTCTCGCCGTACTTGGCGACCGCATGCAGCGCGAGCCCGGGTTCGTCCTTGATCGACGCGATCTCGTCCGGCGAGGCCCGCACCAGCAGCACGTCGCCGGCCTCGAACGGACTGTCGGTGTTCTGGTGTCTGCGGCGCATGCCGTGCCGCAGCCAGTCCACCACCTGCAGGCGGTCGCCGAAGGTCTTCTCGAACGCGGCGCGGGACTTGCCGATCCACGGCGATTCGGCTTCCACCACCAGCTCGGTGTAATAGCGCTCCAGGCGCAGGTAATCGGACTGGGTGGATTCGCCGCTGCGTTTGGGCACCAGCCAGCGCGCCAGCAGCATGTACGTGGTGCCGAGCAGCACCAGCGCGGCGCCGATCGGGGTGATCGCGAAGATGTCCAGCGACGGTTGGCCGTCGCGTTCGAGCAGATCGTTGGCCAGCAGGAACGCGGGGGCGCTGATCAGGGTCAGCGTGGTGCCCAGCGATGCGGCCAGCGACATCGGCATCAACAGGCGGGAGGTCGCCAGTTTCTGGTCGCGTGCGAGGCGCATCAGGATCGGCAGCATCATCGCGGTAATCATCACGTGATGCGAGAACGCCGCGAGCGCCGCGGTCGCGGGCATCACCACCGCGATCGTGCGCCATTCGCTGCCGCCGGCGGCGCGCGCGATCCACGCGCCGATGCGATCGGTGATGCCGGTCGCCGACAGTCCCGCGGAGAGCACGAAGACCGCCGCCACGATGATCGCGGGGTCGCTGGAGAAGCCGGACAGCGCCTGCTTCGGGTCGAGGATGCCGGTGAGCGTCAGCGCCAGCAGCGTCAGCATCGCCACCAGATCCACGCGCAGCTTTTCGCTGACGAACAGCGCCAGCGTGGCGGTCAGGATGACCAGGAACAGGGCTTGTTGCGCGTCCATGAGCCAACCCTAGCCGATCTGCGGCGTCATGCGTGAGTGCGCCCGTGCCGAACCGGTGCGGGCGCGGGACATGCGGGCAGGTTCCATCCCCCGCAATGCAAAGCGCCCGGCGTCGACCGGGCGCTTTGCGTACCGCCAGCGGCATCAGAGATGCTTGATGATCTCGTCCGCGAACTCGCTGCACTTCACTTCGGTGGCGCCGTCCATCAGGCGGGCGAAGTCGTAGGTGACGCGCTTGCTGCCGATCGCGCCATCCATCGCCTTGATGATCGCGTCGGCCGCTTCGGTCCAGCCCATGTAACGCAGCATCATCTCGCCCGACAGGATCACCGAACCCGGGTTGACCTTGTCGAGGTCGGCGTACTTCGGCGCGGTGCCGTGGGTGGCTTCGAACACGCCGTGGCCGGTGACCGTGTTGATGTTCGCGCCCGGCGCGATGCCGATGCCGCCGACCTGCGCGGCCAGCGCGTCGGACAGGTAGTCGCCGTTGAGGTTGAGCGTGGCCGAGACGTCGTATTCCTTCGGACGCAGCAGGATCTGCTGCAGGAAGGCGTCGGCGATGGCGTCCTTGATCACGATGCCGGCGCCGGGACGGCCCTCGGGAATCACGTGCCACGGGCCGCCGTCGAGTTCGACCGCGCCGAAGAAGTCGCGCGCGACCTTGTAGCCGAAGTCGCGGAACGCGCCTTCGGTGAACTTCATGATGTTGCCCTTGTGGACCAGGGTCACCGACTTGCGCTTGTTCTCGATCGCATACGCGATCGCGCTGTGCACCAGACGCTCGGTGCCCAGGTAGGACACCGGCTTGATGCCGACGCCGACCTGCACCGGGAGGTCGCGCGCCGGGGCGCCGATGCCTTCGAGCGCCTTGTTCCACTCGTCGGTCTTCGCCTTGGTGCCGAAACGGATCTTGTCGAAGCCCTTGGGGAATTCCTTCTGCAGGAAATCCAGCACCTTCTGCGCGTCGGCCGAACCCGGTTCGAACTCGATGCCGGCGTAGATGTCCTCGGTGTTCTCGCGGAAGATCACCATGTCGACGTCGCCCGGCTTCTTCACCGGCGAAGGCACGCCTTCGAACCAGCGCACCGGGCGCAGGCAGACGAACAGGTCGAGCATCTGGCGCAGCGCGACGTTGAGCGAGCGGATGCCGCCGCCGACCGGCGTGGTCAGCGGGCCCTTGATGCTGACGAGATATTCGCGGCAGGCCTCGACGGTGGCGTCGGGCAGCCAGTTGCCGGTGGCGTTGAACGCCTTTTCGCCGGCCAGGACTTCCATCCACTCGATCTTCTTCGCGCCGCCGTAGGCCTTGGCGACCGCGGCGTCCAGCACGCGCACGCTGGCGCGCCAGATGTCCGGACCGGTGCCGTCGCCTTCGATGAACGGGATGATCGGACGATCCGGAACGACCAGCCCGGTCGGGGTCTTGGTGATCTTGGCGCCGCCAGCGGGCACCGTGGGGGTGAAGTCGGCCATACGCTCTCCATGAAGGCCGACGGTGGTGTCGGCCAAGACCGCTATTGTCGCGGGTCCGGGGGGGTGGGGGAAAGGCCCGCGCCATACGCACGCGGATTGCTGCGCCGCACACGCCGGCAGGCATATTGAGATGCATTTTCGATTGCATGCGTTCTGAGAGCGCAGGCACGTCCTGACCATCGGCGCATGCGGTAGGGTCGCGCGGTGCCGGCGAACAGGATGCCGGCGCCGACCGCCGCCGGCCTGTCCGGACGCGTGGCCGATCTTCCGCGATGCCACATCCATCGACGCCACATCCATCGATGCCACATCCATTCAAGGAGCGAAGTCCATGTCTCATCCGCATCACCGCCGTCCCGCCCGCCGCACCGCCATCGCGCTGTCGCTCGCCGTCGCCGCGTTCGCCATCGGCAACGTGTCCGCCGCCGAGCGCGAGCCGGTCCTCAGCAAGGTCGTCGCCAACGCGATGAAACGCGACCTCGGCATGAACGACGCGCAGCTCGCGCAGTACTTCAACGCCGAGCGCACCGCTTACGTCAACGAAGCGCGCGTGACCAAACAGCTGGGCGACCGCTATGCCGGCAGCTGGCTGGAGCGCGGTGCCGACGGCAATTACCGCTACGTCGCCGCGACCACCGGCTCGACCAAGGCCGCGAACGTGGGCGGCATCGAAGTGCGCCAGCATCGCTACACCCTGCGCCAGCTGCGCAACGCCGCGGCGGAGCTCGATGCCATCCACGCCGGCACGATGCAGAAGAGCCGCCTGAGCGGCGTGCATGCCTGGGCCGTGGACGTGCCGAACAATCGCGTCGTGGTGACCGTCGCCGCGGGCCATGCGCTGCGCGCGGCCGACTTCGTCGCGGCCAGCAGCATCGATCCGGACATGATCCGTTTCGAACTCTCGCCGTACCAGGCGCCCACGCCGTTCCTCAACGTGATCGGCGGCAGCGAGTACCAGTCGGGCGGCGGCCTGTGCTCGATCGGCTTTTCGGTGACCCGCGGCGCCACCAAGGGCTTCGCCACGGCTGGCCATTGCGGCGGCGTCGGCACCCAGGTGCGGCTGTCGGGCACGCTGGTCGGTTCGGTGCAGGGCCAGTTCTACCCGAGCGGCGATCAGGCCTGGGCGAACGTGCGCAGTACCGACACCCTGTTCGGCCAGGTGACCAAGTACAACGGCACCGTGCAGCGCGTGCTGGGCAGCACGGTGGCGCCGATCGGCGCGGCGGTCTGCCGGTCCGGCCGCACCACCGGCTGGCGCTGCGGCACCATCGTGTCCTACAACAACTCGGCCAACTACGGCACGGGCGTGGTGAACGGTCTGACCCGTTCCACCGCCTGCGCCGGCCAGGGCGACTCCGGCGGTTCTTGGATCACCGGTGCCGGCCAGGCCCAGGGCGTGACCTCGGGCGGCCAGCTGCCCGCCGGCAGCAGCAACAACTGCGGCGTCGCCAGCCCGATCACCTGGTTCCAGCCGATCAACCCGATCCTCAGCCGCTTCGGCCTGACCCTGGTTCTCGGTTGATCGTTCGCGTCGCCGACGCGTCGATGCGCGATGCCCCGGAGCGATCCGGGGCATCGTCTTTCCGAGCCGGCCTTTCCGCAGCAGGCATTTCGCGCAGGGCGATCGCGCGCGCTGACTTCCGGCACGGGTCGTGGGCATCGTTTCGGAGAACGATGCGGCATCCGCTTCCGTCATCGATCCCCGGAGCACCCGCATGACGCTGCAACGACGCGATGTCCTGAAACTCGGTGCCCTCGGGCTGGCCGCGGCCGCCGTCGGCGCGCACGCCTCGGCACAGACGACGGTCCCGGCGAAGGCCGGCGCACCGCTCGACCTGCTGATCCTCGGCGGCACCGGTCTCACCGGTCCGCACCAGGTGCGCTATGCGCTGGCGCGCGGGCATCGGGTCACGATCTTCAACCGCGGCCGCAAGCAGCGCGAATGGCCCGGCCACGTCGAACAACTGCTCGGCGATCGCGACATCAACGACTACGCCGCATTGAATGCCGAAGTCGCGAAGGGCCGGCGCTGGGACGTGGTCATCGACAACCCGAGCAGCGTGCCGGCGTGGATCCGCGACGCGGCGAAGGTGCTCAAGGGCCACGTCGGCGCCTACACCATGATTTCCAGCCTGTCGGCCTACGCCGGCAACGCGATTCCCGGCGAAGACGAGGACGCGCCGCTCGCGTCCTTCGACGGGGATCCGCTGCAGGAAACGATGGCGACGCTGCGCGCCGACATGGGCAAATATTCCGGATTGAAGGCGGCGACCGAGGCGGAGACGCGCAAACACTTCGGCGCGAACGCGACGATCATTCGCCCCGGGCTGATCGTGGGCCCCGGCGACGAGACCGATCGGTTTACCTATTGGCCGCTGCGCATGCGCCGCGGCGGCGACGTGCTGTGTCCCGGCGACGGTCGCGATCCGGTGAAATTCATCGACGCGCGCGACCTCGGCGAATGGATGATCCGCCTTGCCGAACGGAAGGCGCGCGGCGCGTTCAACGCCATCGGCCCGGACTACGCGCTCGACACCGCCGCGATGCTCTACGGCATCCGCGCCTCGACCACGCAGGGCGCGCGTTTCGTCTTCGTGCCGACCGACTTCCTCGAAGCGCAGAACGTCTCGCCCTGGGGCGACATGCCGGTGTGGGTCCCGGCGACGGGCGATTCCGCGGGTTTCCACACCCGCAGCAACGCCAAGGCGATCGCCGCCGGCCTCACCTTCCGCAGCCTCGCCGACACCGTCGCCGCGACGCTCGAGTGGTACGACGCGCAACCCGAAGACCGCCGCAAGGCCGGCCCGCGTGCGGGCATCAAACCGGAGCGCGAAATCGAAGTGTTGGCGGCGTGGAAGGCGCGACAGGGCGGTTGAGCGCGCGGCGTAGCGCGCAAGGCCACGGAAACTGTCGTTCCGGCGAAGGCCGGGACCGGGCCTTCGTTCTTTAATTCGAAAAAAAAGCGGCGGATGCGGTTCGATCTTCTGTCTTGGTGTCGATTGTGACCCGATTTCATCAGGATAGAGGCACCACCGCGCAAGTCGCCTCTTGATCTGATCTCCAAAACTTATCAAAAAGTGGAGAATCGTATTGTGGCCGGGGATGTCAGACCCGTTCTCCAAATCGAATCGTCGAGAGGTTCTGCGTTGATCTCCTGTTGCGCGCTACGATAGGTTGATACGTTAGAAAATCAGCGACGAAGCGGTCCAACTCGGCGCCCAGATAGTTCCGAAAACGATAGTACGAGAACCTCGAATGACGGTCCCCACCTACGATAAATTCATTGAACCCCTGCTGCGCTTTCTTGCGACAAAGCCAGGTGAGGTTCGCGCTGCTGAGGCCCATGATGCGACGGCATCCATGCTCGGAATCTCGGAACAAGATAAGCAAGAGCTTCTGCCCAGCGGTACGCAGCCGATCTACAAAAATAGAGCTGGTTGGGCGCACGATCGACTGAAAAGAGCGGGTCTATCGCGAAGCCCTCGCAGGGGTTACTGGCAACTTACGGAAGAAGGACGAAAATTTGTAACGTCACATCCGTCGCCGCTAACGGCCAAGGAGATCGAACAATTGGCTGTTGGTTTCATGGATGTGCGCCTACGCCCGCCACTTTCGGGTGAATCTCTTGCGGCGGTGGCCTTCGTTCAACCCGTAGAACAAGCCGGCTCTATCGCGAGTCCAGATGAGCGACTCGGGGAAGCGTTAGCCGAACTCCGCCGTTCCGTGGCTGGAGAATTACTCGAGGTTCTCGCAACCGTTTCTCCAAGCTTTTTCGAATCCATAGTTCTGGATTTGCTTCACCGTATGGGCTACGGAGCTAGCCGCTCGGATCTACAACGCGTAGGTGGAAGTGGTGATGGGGGCATCGATGGAATCATTTCTCTGGATAAGCTGGGACTGGAAAAAGTCTATGTGCAGGCAAAGCGCTGGCAGGGTGTTGTTGGTCGCCCAGAGATACAAGCCTTTTATGGCGCTCTTGCAGGGCAACGTGCGCGCAAAGGCGTATTCATCACTACTTCCGGCTATACGACGCAAGCGATCGAATTTGCGCGATCCGTTGAGCATATTGTTCTGGTAGATGGTCCAAGACTTGCCGAGCTGATGATTGACCATGAGGTTGGGGTGTCAGCTCGAACCGTGAAGGTGCCTAAACTCGACAGCGATTACTTTGATGAAGAGTTGACCTAAGCAATACATTCGGAAGCAAAATTACAAATAATCTGTCAGTCTCGTAGCCCGGGTCTCGCCACAGGCGAGACCCGGGGAAACCTCACGGCAACTCCGGAATTTTCCGATGCCGGATGGGTCGCGAAGATCGCATCCTGCGTTGATGGTGCTGTATCGACGCAATCGCGTGCCCGGTGGCACGTATTTCTTCACGCTGACGTTGGCGAACCGCTCCGAGCGGACACTCGTCGAGCAGATCGATGCCTTGCGATGGTCTTTACGGAAGACCCGAGCGGAACGTCCGTTCCAGATCATGGCGATGGTGATCTTGCCGGATCACCTGCACGCCATCTGGCGTCTACCGGAAGGCGATGATGCGTATTCCATACGGTTTTCGGTATTCAAAAGCAGGTTCACTCGGGCCTTGAAAGCTCAGGGTGTTCGCATTCCGCGCTCCAGTCGCGGAGAGCCGGCCGTGTGGGCCAGGGGTTTCTGGGAGCACACGATCCGCAACGACGACGATCTGCGGACGCACGTCGATTACATTCACTACAACCCGGTCAAGCATGGTCTGACCGATCGCGTTTCGGCTTGGCCGTATTCCACATTTCATCGTGATGTCGCGATGGGCGGAACGCATCGCGATTGGGGTGTGGCGCAGGGCAGCGCGCATGCGGGCGACGATGGATGAATGTCGGTCGCCGTTCACCCGGGTCTCGCCGGTGGCGAGACCCGGGCTACGCGATCACGCGCCGTGGCACTTCTTGTACTTCTTGCCGCTGCCGCAGGGGCACGGGTCGTTGCGGTCGGGGGTGATCGCGCGGCGCCGCGGGACGCGCGGGGTCAGGGCGTCGATGCGGTGGTGGTGCAGGTCGGACAGCATGCCGGGCAGCGCGGCGATGATGCCGATGCGCTCCTTGTAGTCGAGCGCGGCGGGTTCCGCGGTGGGATCTTCGCCGAGCACTTCGCCGCTGGCGATGCGGTCGAGCAGATCGAAGATCTCCTCGATCCAGTCGTGCTGGTCGAGCCAGGCGTCCCAGGCGGCTTCGCGCAGCTCGACGCCGCGGAAGAAGCCGAGGGCCCAGTCGTGGCCGACATCGAGTTCGTCGTCGTCGTGTTCGGACGGATCTTCCGGCAGCCACAGCAGCGGCGCGAGGTGATCGGGCAGATCGTCGTCGTGGCGCACGCGCTGTTCGACCATGCGCGCATGCGCGGCGAGCAGCGCGTCGACCTCGGCGGCTTCCTCGGCGTTGTCCCAGCGCGGCGGTTTGCCGCCCCAGACCACCGGTTTCCATTCTTCCGGCGGTACGGTTTCGGGCGAGACCGCCAGCGCGGACAGGAAGCCGTCCAGCGCTTCGAGATTGAAGCCCTTGAACGGCACCGCACGGACGTCGAGCAGATCGGAGAGCCGTTCGAGGCGGGCGTCGTCGAGGAGATCGGTGGCGGACATGGCGGTTCTGCGCGGGGAGACGGCGCATAGGGTAATCGACCCGACGGCGGCCGCGAGCCGCCAAGGCGGATCAATCGCGGCGCAGCGGCGGCGGTTGCGCCGGACGGCGTCGCCACCGGACATGTCCGTGCGTCCGTTTCGATGCTTTCCCGCGCTCAGTCCTGCGGCACGTCCGCGGGCGTGTCGACATCGCCGGGCGGATGCGGCGCGGGATGATCGATGGGGTCGTGCTCGTCGCGCAGCAGCGTGCGCGCGCCCCGGTCGCCGCGCAGGGCCGCGAGCGCGGCGAAGACGGTGCGCGGGAACACGGCCGGCACGCCGCGCACGCCGTCGTAACGCGACGCGATCATCCGCTGCGGATGGGCCGCCGCCAGCGCCAGCAGCGCGCGCAGCCAGGCCGCGTCGACGGTGTACTGTTCGGTCAGCAGCACCAGCAGGCGTTCGATGGCCGGGTCCGCATCGACATGCGCGACCACCGCGCGCAGCGAGGCCGAGAGACCGTCGTCGGCATCGTGCACGTCGACGCGCGCGACTGCCGCCCCCCCGGCCGGAAGGACCAGCGTGCGCCACAGCGCATCGCCGTCGGCGCCGAGCGCCACGATCACCCGCGGCGAGGCCGCGACGGCGGTGTCGAGCGCGCGCTGCAGCAGCGTACGGCCGCGCCATGGCACCAGCGCCTTGGGTCGACCGAGGCGCGAGGAGCGCCCGGCCGCGAGGATCGCGATCGCGGTGTTCATGCCCCGGCCGGCGTCGGGGAGATCGCGCGCGCGTCCGCAGGATGGCAGCGCTCGCGATGGGCCTGCATCGCCTCGGCGAGGATCGACACCGCAAGCTCCTGCGGATCGCGCGCGCGGGGCAACAGCCCCAGCGGGCTGCGCAGCCGCGTCAGCGATGCCGCGTCGACGCCGAGCGCCTGCAGCCGCTCCAGGCGCAGCGCCTGCGCGCGTGGGCTGCCCATCGCGCCGACCAGACAGGCATCGCTGTCGAGCGCGCGCTGCAGGAACGGCAGTTCCCAGTCGTGATCGTGGAACAGGGTGATGGCGGCGGTCCATGCATCGAACGCAGCGTCATCCAGCAGCGGCAGCGCGTGCTGCGCCTGCAGCACATGCAGATCCACGCCCAGCGCGTCCAGCGGCGCCCGCAGGTCGCGCTCCGGGCTGAGCGCGATCACCGCGATGTCGGCCGCGCGGGCCAGCCGGCACATCGCCAGCAGGGTGTCGCCGGCACCGGCCAGCACCAGGCGCAGCGCGGGCATGCGCTGGACGACGACCGCGTCCGTGTCCGCATCTGCGGCCGGCATCGCATCCGACACGCATGCCGGCGGCGATGCCGGATCGCGCCAGCGCAGTGCGAACGGCCTGCGTGCGGCGATCGCCTGCGCGATCGCGTCGACGGTCGCGGCCGGCACCACGCCGTCGAACTGCAGATCCAGTCCGCTGCCGCAGGGCAGGACGATGTCCACGTAGGGCGAGTCTTCGCCGTAGCGCACGCGTCGGCTCACGCCTTCGTCCAGCGCGCGCCGCGCGTCCTCGATCACCGACCCGTCGAGACAGCCGCCGGAGAACGAACCGGCGACTTCGCCGTTGGCGGTCACCGCCATCTGCGCACCGATCCGGCGCGGGGCCGCACCGTGCAGCCCGACCAGCGTGACCAGCGCGCAGGCTTCGTTCCGCCGTGCGCTGGCGATCAACAGCTCAAGCGCATCCGGCATCGCGCACCGCGGTCATGCCTGGAGGGGTCATGCCTTGAGGAGCGGCAGATCGCGCACGCGCTTGCCGGTGGCCTGGAAGATCGCGTTCGCGACCGCGGGGCCGATCGGCGGCACCGCGCATTCGCCGATGCCGGTCGGCGATGCGGTCGAAGGCAGCATGTGCACCTCGACCGTCGGCATCGCATCGATCCGCAGCACCCGATAGGCATCGTAGTTGCGTGCGGTCGGCGCGCCGTTCTCCAGCGCGATGGCTTCGCCGAGCATCGCGCTCAGACCGAAGCCGGTGCCGCCTTCGATCTGCGCGCGCACCACGTCCGGATTGATCACGGTGCCGCAATCGGACGCCACCACGCAGCGCTCGACGCGGATGCCGCCGTCGGCGGTCTTCGAGATTTCCGCGACCGTCGCGACGTAACTGCCGAACGACTGATGCACGGCCACGCCGCGGAAGCGGCCGGCCGCGACCGGCTGCGACCAGCCCGCCTTCTCGGCGACCAGCGACAACACCGCGCGTTCGCGCGCGTCCGCCGGCAGCAGCGCCAGCCGCAGCGCCACCGGATCCTGCCCGGTCGCGGTCGCGATCTCGTCGAGCATGGTCTGCATCACGTACGCGGTATGGGTGTGACCGACCGAGCGCCACCACAGCACCGGCACCGGCGATGCCGGATGGGTCATGCGCACGTCGATGTCGGGCAGCGCGTACGGCGTGTCGGCGACGCCTTCGGTCGAGGTCGGGTCGATGCCGTCCTTCATCATCATCGCTTCGAACGGTGTGCCGGCCATGATCGACTGGCCGACGATGTGATGCTGCCAACCGCTGATGCTGCCGTCGGCGCCGAGACCGACGCGGACCCGGTGCAGGTGCAGCGGGCGATAGCGACCGCCGCCCATGTCGGCCTCGCGCGTCCACTGCAGCTTGATCGGTGCGCGGAAATCCAGCGCCTTGGCAATCTCGGTGGCCTCGACGAACACGTCGCAGTCGGCCACCGCGCGGCGGCCGAAACCGCCGCCGGTCTTCATCACGTGCAGGTCGACCTGTTCGGGCTTCACGCCGGCGATCTGCGCGCACGCGGCCTGCACCGCGTCGGGCATCTGCAGCCCGCCGTGGATGTGCAGGCGGTCGCCGTCCTTGTGGATCACCGCGTTCAGCGGTTCCAGCGCCGCGTGCGCGAGATAGGGGAAACGGTAGGTCGCTTCGAGGGTCTTCGCGGCCTTGGCGAGCTTGCCGGCGGCATCGCCGCGCTGCAGCGCGACCTTGCCGTCCTGCTTCGACAGGGCCTCGTATTCGGTGAACATCGCATCGGAAGAGCGGGTTTCCGCGCCGCTGTCGTCCCAGGTCACCTGCAGCGCTTCGCGGCCCTTGATCGCGGCCCAGGTGTTGTTCGCCACCACCGCCACGCCACGACTGATCTGCACCACGTCGACCACGCCCGGCACCGCCTTGGCGGCGGTGGCGTCGAACGACGCGACCTTGCCGCCGAAGCGCGGGCTGTGGGCTACGGTGGCGACCAGCATGCCCGGCAAGCGGATGTCGATGGTGTAGGCCTGGGTGCCGTCGGACTTGGCGCGCGCGTCGATGCGCGTGGTCGCGTCCTTGCCGATCAGCGTCCACGCCTTCGCGTCCTTCAGCGCGACCTCGCCGGGCACCGGCAACGGCGCGGCGGCGGCGATCAGGCTGCCGTAGGGCGCGCGGCGGTCGCTGCCGGCGTGCACGACCTCGCCGTTCGCGGTCGAGAGTTCGCCGATGGCGACCTGCCACTGCTTCGCCGCGGCCTGTTTCAGCAATTCGCGCGCGGCGGCGCCGGCCTTGCGGTAGCGCTCCCACGACGAGGGCATGCTGCTGGATCCGCCGGTGAGCTGGAACGCACCGCCCATCGCGAGATTGCCGTACCACTTCGGATTGCCGGCGCGGCCTTCGACCCGCACCTTGTCCAGCGCCACATCGAGTTCTTCCGCGACCAGCGTCGCCAGGCCGTGATACGAGTTCTGGCCCATGTCGAACTGGCTGGAATACACGGTGACGATGCCGTCGGCGGCGATCGCGATGTAGGCCTCGAAGGGCGAGCCTGCCGAAGGCTTGATCGCGCCACTGGGGGCCGGCGCATCGCTGTCGTCGGCCTGCATGCGGCAACCGACCAGCAGCGCGGAACCCAGCAGGCTCGCGCCGAGCACGAACTGGCGGCGCGACAGCGTGGGCGTCGCGGCGGCGGTGGCCAGGGCGGAGAGTTTGCGACCGTTGAACATGATCCGTTCTCCCTCAGGCGAGCGTGGCGGCCGCGGTCTTGATGGCCGCGCGGATCCGCTGGTAGGTGGCGCAGCGGCAGAGGTTGCCCGCCATCGCCGCATCGATGTCGGCGTCGCCGGGATTGCGGTTGCTTTCCAGCAGCGCGACCGCGGCCATGATCTGGCCGCTCTGGCAGTAGCCGCACTGCGCCACCGCACCGGCGATCCACGCATCCTGTACCGCCTTGGCGACCGGCCCGGTGGCGGTCGCCCCTTCGATCGTGGTGATCGGCTGGCCGACCAGCGCGCTCGCCGGCGTGATGCAACTGCGCATCGGCTGACCGGCGACATGCACGGTGCAGGCGCCGCACTGGGCCATGCCGCAGCCGTATTTGGTGCCGGTCAGTCCGGCGATGTCGCGCAACACCCACAGCAGCGGCATGTCGTCGGGCGCATCCACCGACACCGGCTTGCCGTTGATCGTCAGTTCGAAGGCCATGTCGCACTCCTGGGGCGGGTCGGAAGGGATCGGCGCAAACCGCAAGATCAGGGCGGCCGGGCCACACTAGTCCAATTGCCGGAGGCGTTCCAGTGCGTGGACGGCACGGGTCGTCGCGCCCGCGGGCATGAAAGACGCACAGCAAAAAGGGCGCGACCGAAGCCGCGCCCTCTCGCCGGAATCCGGGACGAAGCGGATCACTTCGCGACGTCGAATTCCTTGGTCTGCACGACGTTGCCGTCGAGGCTGATCGCGACCTTGTACTTGCCGGCCGGCCAGCCGTCGGGCTTGGCGAACTGGAAGTTGGTGGTGCCCTTGTCGGTCATGTTGAGGTCGCGGGTTTCGTCGCTGACCACCATTTCCTCAGTGCCGTTCATGTAGGTCAGCTTGGCGCCGACCTTGCCGGCGACGGTCGCGGCCGGGTCGCTGGTCGACGTGGCGATCGACACGTGCACCGTGTCCTTCGGCTTGAAGCTGGCGGTGGGGGCGGTGACCTTCATCGTCGCGTCGACGGCGCTGCCGACATCGACCGAGGCGATGGATGCGGTCGCCGCAGGCGCGGGGGCCGGTGCCGGCGCGGGTTCGGCGGCGACCGGCGGCGGAGTCGGCGCGGCTTCTTCCTTCTTCTTGCAGCCGACGACGGCGACGCTGCCGATCACGGCGATCAGCAGGACCTGGGAAAGCGTGTTCTTGAACATGTGCGTGCGATTCATGGGTGGGTCCTCGATGCGTCTTGTGGGAATCCTGGGGGCGGAGGCGATGAATACCGGATGAGATCGATTCGAGATCGGTCGCCGATCAGTCGGCCGACGGGTCGTCGAGATCGCCGTCGCCATCGACATCGATCGCCGGCAGCTTGATCGTCTGCCCCGGGAAAATGCGATCGGGGTCTTCGATGGTGTCCCGGTTGGCTTCGTGGATGTGGCGCCAGAACTTGGCCTTGCCGTAGAAGCGCTTGGCGATGTGCGACAGCGTGTCGCCCTTCTCGATGGTGTAGGTCTGTTCGCCGGTACTGCCGCCGCCGCCCTCGCCGCCGACGATCTCTTCGGTGGAGGTGACCGTGGTCTGGACGTTGCTGAAGTCGGGGCGGACCTGTTCGGTGCTGGTCACCGTGGTCTGCACGTTCGAGAAATCGGGTTTCTTGTCGGGTGTGGTCATGGCGGCGGGTTCCTGCCTGGAGGGCGTGTCCACATTGACACGCAGGATGTTAAGAAACCATATCGACGGCGTGTTTTTTTCGCCTCGCCTCGCCGCGCGACCGGGTCTATTGCCGCGCGTCGCGTCCCGCGGCCGGTGCGTCGACATCCGCCGTGGCGCGCCACGGGTTGATGTCCAGCCCGCCGCGACGGGTGTAACGCGCTTCCACCGACAGGGTGTCGGGGCGGCAACGGGCCATCAGGTCGACGAAGATGCGTTCCACGCACTGCTCGTGGAACTCGGCGTGATCGCGGAACGACACCAGGTAGCGCAGCAGTCCGGCGCGATCGATCCGCGGTCCGCGATAGGCGATGCGCACGCCGGCCCAGTCGGGCTGGCCGGTCACCGGGCAGTTGGATTTCAGCAGCGCCGAATGCAGGGTTTCCTCGACGCCGTCGCCATCATCGGCCGCCAGCAGCGTGGCGTCGGGCGGGCCGTAGCGATCGATCGCGATGTCCTGGCCGTCGATGGATTCGGCACCTTCCGCGGCTTCGGCGAACGGCGGCAGGCCGAACACCACTTCGACCGTCGCGCCCGCGGCGGCGGAGAGGTCGGCGATGATCGCCGCGCGCACGTCGCCGGTGGATTCGAAGCGCACGCCGTTGAGCGAGTTCAGATAGAGCTTGAGCGATTTCGATTCGATCAGCTGCGGCGAGGTCGCCGGCACGGTGAGCGTCGCGGTCTCGACCACCGGTTTGCCGCGCGCGTCCAGCCAGCTCAGTTCGTAGGCATGCCAGCGGTCGTGGCCGACGAACGGCGGCGCCGCATCGTCCACGCCGATCTCCGCGCGCGCCTGCGCCCGCGGAATCGGGAACAGCAGCGACGGATCGTAGCGGTCGGGGTACGCGACCTCGCGGCCGAGAGGGATGTCGCCGTGTCTAATGTCGTTCTGATTCATGCGGGTATTATCGCGCACCCGCACTGGTAGAGCGGCCTTCAGGCCGCTGCGCTTCACCACACGAAACAGCGGGCTCAAGCCCGCTCTACCCCTCGTTGCAGCGGCCTGAAGGCCGCTCTACCGTCGACGCTCCCGCGTCAGCCCGCGCCGTGCAGGTAATCCAGCGCCACCTGCAGCATGCCGCGGAAGCCGACATCCAGCGACGATTCGTCGAGGAAGAATTCCGGCGAATGGTTCGACGGCGCCGTGTTCGGGTCCTGGCCCTTCGGCGTCGAGCCGACGAAGAAGAAGAAGCCCGGCACTTCGCGCGCGTAGAACGAGAAATCCTCGGCGCCCATGTTCAGGCCCATCTCGACCACATTGTCCTTGCCGGCCGCGCGCACCAGGCTGGGCAGCATCTTCGCGGTCAGTGCCGGGTCGTTCGTGGTCACCGGATTGCCCTTGGTGTCGGGGATCTGCGCCACCGCGGTGGCGCCGTGCGCGGCGGCCACGTGTTCGGCCACGTTCTGCAGGTCCTTGAACACCGCGGCGCGCATGCCGTCGTCGAAGGTGCGGATGGTGCCGATCAGTTCGACCTGGTCGGGAATGATGTTGTAGCGGATGCCGCCCTTGATCGCGCCGAAGGTGACGACCACCGGCAGCTTCGAGATGTTCTGGCGGCGGCTGACGATCGTCTGCGCGCTGCCGATCACGTCGGCCGCGGCGACGATCGGATCGACCCCGCCCCACGGCCGCGAGCCGTGCGTCTGGCGGCCCTTGATCACGATGTTGAAGCGGTCGGAGGCGGCCATCGCCGGGCCGCTGCGCCAGCCGATCTGGCCGGCGTTGAGGGTGCTGAACACGTGCAGGCCGAACACCGCCTCGGGCTTGAAGTCGCGGAAGATGCCCTGCTTCAGCATTTCCTCGGCGCCGCCTTCCTCGCCGTCCGGCGGGCCTTCCTCGGCCGGCTGGAACACGAACAGCACTTCGCCCGGCAGATCGGCCTTCATCGCCGCGAGCGCCTCGGCCACGCCCATCAGGATCGAGGTGTGGGCGTCGTGGCCGCAGGCATGCATCACGCCGACGGTCTCGCCGCGGAAGGTCGAAGTGGCCTTCGACGCGAACGGCAGGCCGTTGCGTTCGGTCACCGGCAGCGCATCCATGTCGGCGCGGATCGCGATCCGCGGGCCGGGCCTGCCGCCCTTGAGCACCGCGACCACGCCGGTGGTGGCGACGCCGGTCTTCACCTCCAGCCCGAGCGCGCGCAGATGGTCGGCGACCAGTTTCGAGGTGCGCACTTCGCGGTTGCCCAGTTCCGGGTGCTGATGCAGGTCGCGGCGCCAGGCCAGCACCTTCGGCTGCAGCCGCTGCGCCTGCTGCGCCACTTCGGGCCGCACGGCATCGGCGGCGTGCGCGGTCGGTGCGAGGGTCGCGCCGAGCGCGGCGGCGAGGGACAGGGCGAGCAGGGTCGTGCGCATGCGGGGTCTCCGGTGAGTGCGCCCGATGCTAACCCGAACCCGCTGCGGATCGTGGCGGGGCCTGATCAGCCCCCTGTAGGAGCGCCGGAAGGCGCGACGGGTTGCGGAAGATCTTTCCTGGGCCCGTCGCGCCTTCCGGCGCTCCTGCAGTGCCCCGCCGCAGCGCGGCGACGCTCGCCAAACCCGAGGCCGCCGTGCGAGGCTGCGCGCTCCATCCCGTTCCGGATTCCGCGACCATGTCCGATGCGTCCTCCGCCCGCCCGCTGCAGGGCGATGCCGCGCTGATCCGCGCGGTCGGCACCTTCGCGCTGACCGCCGCCGTGATCAACGTGATCATCGGCGGCGGCATCTTCCGGATGCCGTCGGCGCTGGCGACGCAGATGGGCAGCGCGGCGCCGCTCGCGCTGCTGGCGGGTGCGATGGCCATCGTGCCGGTCGCGCTGTGCTTCGCCGCGATCGGCAGCCGCACCCGCGCCACCGGCGGGCCGTACACCTATCTCACCGCGGTGTTCGGGCCGTTCGCCGGCTTCGTCGCCGGTGCGCTGATGTGGATCAGCAATCTCGCCTCCAGCGCCGGCGTCGCCGCGGCGTTCACGGTGCAGGTCGGCACGCTCGCGCCGGTGTTCTCCGATCCGGACAATCCGTGGCCGCGCGCCGCGCTGCTCACCGTGGTCTATGCGCTGCTGTTCGCGCTGAACGCCTTCGGCGTGAAGCTCGGCGCGCGCGCGATCGCGGTGTTGGCCACGCTGAAGCTGGCGCCGCTGTTCCTGCTGGCCGCGGTCGGCATCTTTTTCGTCGACTGGTCGCAGGTGAGTTTTTCCTTCGGCGACGTGCCGTCCGTTTCGGCGCTGGGCGCGTCGATGGTGCTGGTGATGTTCGCGTATTCCGGCATGGAAACCGCGCTGGTGCCCTCGGGCGAGCTGCGCGATCCGTCGCGCAACGTGCCGCGCGCCACCGTCGCCGCGATCCTGCTGGTGGTGCTGCTGTATCTCGGCCTGCAGATCGTCGGCCAAGGTCTGCTCGGCGACGATCTCGCAAAGAGCGGCGTCCCGATCGCCGACACCGCCGCGGCGCTGTGGGCGCCGGGTCGCACCCTGTTGCTGATCACCGCCTGCGTGTCGATGGCCGGTTTCCTGATGGGCAATCTGCTCGGCACCTCGCGACTGGTGTATGCGCTGGGCCGCGACGGCTATCTGCCGTCCGCGTTCGGCAGCGTCACCGCCGCCCATCGCGTGCCGCTGCTGGCGCTGGCCGCGCATGCGGGCATCGCCTGGGCGCTCGCGCTCGGCGGCAGTTTCGACAAACTCGCGCTGATCTCGGGCGGCGCGATCTGCCTCACCTATGCTTTCGTCGCCGCCGCGGCCTGGCGCGCGCAGGCGCGCGATCTGCGCGACGGCGACGCGACGCCGTTCCGGTTGCCCGGTGGCTTCGCGCTGCCGCTGGTCTCGCTCGTGGCGATGGTGGCCATCGTGACCACGCTCAAACCCGACGAATGGCTGGCGATCGGCATCGCGCTGGCCGCGCTGATGCTGGTGTACGGCGTGCTGCACCTGCGTCGTCGCGGGCCCCCTGCCGTGAACTGAACGCGCGCGTGGGCGTGTTCGGTTCAGCCCCGCCGTTCGTCGTCCCGATGCGCGTTGACGGGGGGCAGGGTGTAGCCTGATTTTCTTGACCGGACGCACCGGATCGGACGAACGCTCCGGACGACGATCCTGACGACCCTCCGGAAGGACAGGAAACGCGGCGCGGCCGCGGTTCGAGGAGAAAGACGATGCAGGGATTCTCGCGCGCGGACATCGAAGCCGCCGCTCCGATCACATCGCTCCCATCGCGTATCGCATGCGCCCGCATGCGCGCGGATCCCCCGATCGCCGCGTAAGCGCGATCGCCGCCGGTATCGCGGGTCCGGCTTCCGCCGGATCCGCTGTCCGCCGCCAGCGCATCGCCGGACATCGTCCAGCGCGCCGTCGGCATTCATCCAGGAGAGCATGCCATGAGTACAAGGACTCGCACATCGCACTCGTTGTCCCTTCTCGCGAGCGCCGCATTCGCGGCGTTGCCGCTGTCGGCGGTCGCGCAGAGCTGGGAGGTCTATTCGGGCCTCAATCCGCATCGCGAACAATTGCACGGCGTCGCCGACGTGCAGTTCTGCGCGGGCGGTGGCCAGGTGGCGACCGGCACCCAGACCGTGCCGCCCACCGTGGCCGGATTCAGCAACATCGTGATCGAGCGCAAGAACGCTGCGAACCCCGTCGCCGGACCGTGGCGTTTCAGTTACGACAGCGGCCGTTCCGAAGAAGGTCGCGGCATCGTCGAATACACCGACGGCACCGGTTTCGCGGTCGTCGGCACCTTCGATGCCCTCACCACGCCGGTGCAGACCCATCTGACGATCAGCAAGGTCGACTGCAACGGCAACATGCTCTGGCACCGCAGGTACGGCACCACCGCCGGCAAGCACATCGCCTGGGACATCATCCGCGCGACCACCGGCGACGCCGCGTTCGGCACCGCGCCGGGCGATCTGATCGCGCTGGGCGAATACAACACCGGCACGACCAACTTCGTGCGCGTGGTGCGCGTGCGCAGCAACGGCGCGCTGATCTGGATGCGCGACTACAGCGTGCCGACCGCGCTCGTGCAGTTGACCGGCCGCGGCATCGCCGAAGTGGAAACGCCTTCGCTCGCGGACAATCTGGTGGTCGCCGGCGGCTACGGCAACAACGCCGCGATCTTCCAGATCGACGGCAACAACGGCGCCTTCATCTGCGGTTCGCAACAGCCGGGACAGGGCCTGTCGCGTTTCAACGACATCGCCCGCCACGGCGCCTCCGGCACGACCATCGCGCCCGGGTTCACCGCGGTCGGCGAAACCCGCACCGCATCCACCGCGCTGCCGCAGGCCTATGTCGCCAGTTACCGCAGCACCGGCTGCGCATTGCAGCAACAGGTGCACTGGGGTTCGCCCAACGAAAGCGAAACCGCGCAGGCGGTGACCACCACCCGCGCCACCACCTTCACCACCGTGCCGACCGGGCAATTGCTCATCGTCGGCAATATCGTCGGCGCGTATCTGGGCGCCAACAGCAACGACGTGTGGTCACACCTGATGGTGCCGATCAGTCTCACGCCTTACACCGCGGGCGGTTACACGGGCCAGCGTTACGGCACGCAGGGCGCGGGCTTGGCGGGCGTCGAAACCGTGGCCGATGTCGCCGAAAGCAGCAACGGCGCGCATTTCGTCGGCGCCACCACCAGCAACTGGGATGGCCTGAACGATCCGATCGACGGCTACTCGGTGCGCATGGGCGCCAGCGGCATGAAGACCCTGTGCAGCGTGCCCTGGAGCGGTGCGATCACCGTGCTGACGCCGTTCTCGGCATTGACCGTCACGCCGACGCCGATCAGCCCCTCGACGGCGCTCAGCCCGTTGCCTGCCACGCCGCTGCCGGCGGCGCTGTGCTGCGGCATCGGCCCGTAAAGGCAACACTGAACAAGTCCCTCCAGCACTTGTTCAGTGGTCGCGAGTTCGGGACATGCCCGAACTCGCTCCCGCCGAATCGATCACTTGCGTGATCGATTCGCGCGCGGCACATCCCTGTGCCGCAGCAACACTGACGCTTGCAGTGTTGCCAAAGCATTCTGCGCGCGTCGTCGCGACAGGATCGCACGCGCGTCCGGCTGCGGCCGGGCGCGTGGGCTCGGGTGCCGGCGTTTACAGCAAGCGCTGCGGCGAAAAGAGCGACGCTTCGGGCAGACGCTCCGCGTCCGTCGCGGCCTGGGCCAGCAGGCGGTCGGCCTGCATCGGGCCGATGAAATCGACCGCCAGCAGATACAGCTGGTGCGCGAGGTGGCGCAGGTCTTCCGGCGCCTGCAGCGGCGGCAGGGCGTCCTCCGCGAAGCGCGCGCGCGACCATTGCCTGAGCGCGAGATGCAGGTCGCGGTCGCGTCCGCTGGCGGTGGCGCCGAGATCGTCCACCGCCTGGGCCAGCACATCGCGATGGCGGTCGGCCTTGGCCAGGATCGCGGCCGCGATCGGTTTCGCGAAGGCCTTGAACACCACGCGTTCCGGCGCTTCGAAGCTTGCCGCGGGGACCGGCTCCGGCGGCGGTGCATGGCGCGCCGGCATCGCGGGTGCGGCCACCGCCGGCGCTTCGCCGGTCGGGCCCGGGCCCGCGAGCCAGGCATCGGGCACGCGCGGCAGGCTCTCGTAGGATTGGGTCAGGCCATGGAACAGGCGACGCTGGAAGACCGATTTCTGTTCGCCGGTGAAGCCGGCCGCCGCCGCCACCACCGCGGCGAAGCGGGTGACCACGAAGTGCGCCTCGTGGCCGTGATCGCGCTGCCACAGGTCGAAATACCGGCGGACCTGCTGCGGATCGTGGAAGGTCTCGTTGAGCGCCTGGTAGATCACGCGGCGCCGATAATTCAGCCCCATGCTGCCGCTGTCGTTCGCGGCCATGCTCAGGCCTCGCCGCCCAGATCGCGATGCGTGCGCGCGGCCATGAATTCGCCGTAGCCGATTTCGTAGTGTTCGGTGTAATCCAGACCGCGCTGCTCATGTTCGGTGCTCGCACGCACGCCGATGGTGAGGTGCAGCAGTTTGTAGACCAGCCAGCCCATGCCGAACGCCCAGGCGGCGGCGACCAGCGCCCCGAGCGTCTGCACGCCGATGCGCGAGGGATCGAACAGGTGATCGCGCGCGAACAGGCCGGTCGCGATCGTGCCCCAGAGGCCGCAGAACCCGTGCACGGAGACCGCGTCGACGACATCGTCGATCTTCATCCGCTGCAGCACGGCCGGGCCGACCACGGCGATCGCGCCGCCGATCAGGCTGGTGAGGACCGCGAAACCGGGGTCCATGTATTTCGCGCCCGCGGTGATCGCCACCAGGCCGCCGAGCGCGCCGTTGAGCACGGCCGACATCAGCAGCGGCCGGCGGTGGATGCCGAGCGTCAGCATCGCGCCGACGATGCCCGCGGCCGCACCGAGATGCGTGTTGAGCACGATGATGCCCAGGTCCTTGAAATCCGCATCGGCCGCGCCGCCGTTGAAGCCCAGCCAGCCCACCCACAGCAGGAACGCACCGAGCGCCGCCAGCGGCAGGTTGTGGCCGGGGATCTCCCGCACTTCGCCGGTGCGCGAGAAGCGACCGAGGCGCGGCCCCAGCACCACCAGCGCGCCGAGCGCGGTGAAGCCGCCGATCACGTGGACCGCGGAACCGCCGGCAGTGTCGAGGAAGCCCATCGCGCGCAGCCAGCCGGGATTCTCGGCGGTGCCGCCCCAGACCCAGGCGCCGTACAGCGGATAGATCACGCAGACCATCAGGCCGCTGCCGATCAGATACGGCACGAACCGGATCCGCTCGGCCACCGCGCCGCTGATGATGGTCGCGGCGGTGGCGGCGAAGAAGGTCTGGTACAGCACGTTCACCAGCGACGTGCCCTGGCCGCCGGGGAAGAATTCGCTGATGCCGACCACGCCGTTCCAGCTGACGCCGAACATCAGGCCGAAACCGACCGCCCAGTACGCCAGCGAGGCGATGGCGCAGTCGGTGAAGTTCTTCATGATCACGTTGACCGCGTTCTTGGCGCGGCAGAAGCCGCTTTCCAGCAGCGCGAAGCCCGGTTGCATCATCAGCACCAGCCCCGCGCAGGTCGCGATCCAGACCGAATGCACGACCTCTTCGGTCGTCGTTTGCGCCCATGCCACGGCCGGCGCGAACGCCATCGCCGAAACCGCTCCCACGATCCCCCACCGCTGCCAGCGAGCCATGATTCCCTCACCCGGTTGTCGATACCTCTCCCCAGAGGCCGAGCCGAGACTACACCAATCGATGCCGTGAATCGTATTGCCCGGAGGTACGTTGCGGATGCGCGATCGATCGGGCGCGTGCCCGGCGCGCGTTACATCCGGCGTTTCACGGGCCGTGTCGTTGCGGATGCGCGATCTGTTTCAGCCGCTGTTTCAGTGGCTGTTGCGGTCGCGATCCCAGCCGCGGTGCCTGATGTCCAGATACAGGCTGTAGCACGCGGTGAACGCCGGAAACAGATTCTGGAGGATGCCCACCGAGTCCTGTTTCGACGAGAAAATGAAGTAGCTGAGCGTCATCAGGCTGCCGACGATGCTCATGTACCAGAACAGCCGCGGGATCACCGGCTTGCCGGCGCGCTTGCTGGCGATGAACTGCACCACCCAGCGACTGCCGAACATCAGCGCGCCGGTCAGGCCGATGAGC
This sequence comes from Lysobacter hankyongensis, assembly GCF_039543145.1. Lineage (NCBI taxonomy): Bacteria > Pseudomonadati > Pseudomonadota > Gammaproteobacteria > Lysobacterales > Lysobacteraceae > Lysobacter > Lysobacter hankyongensis. The sequence goes on from NZ_BAABJE010000005.1 coordinate 195,645, forward strand.
TTCCACGGCGATGCGTGCAGCCCGGTCCAGGCCAGCCACGGGATCGGCGAATTCATGATGTCCAGGGCGGCCGGTTCCATGCTCACAGCTCCTCGACCGCGGTGCGCTTGCTGCGCACGATCAGCCAGGCCACGCCGCGCAGATCGCGCAGGCCGACGAGCGCGCGGTTGAGGTTGTTGTACTTCGACACGCCGCTGGCGCGATGGCGATGGTTCACCGGCACGCTCACCGTCTTCCAGCCCGCGCGCTGCATCAGCGCCGGCAGATAGCGGTGCATGTGATCGAAGTAGGGCAGATCGAGGAAGGCGTCGCGATCGAACAGCTTGATGCCGCAGCCGGTGTCGGGCGTGGCATCGCGCAGCATGCGGCTGCGGATCGCGTTCGCCCACTTCGAAGCCCAGCGCTTGCTGCCGGTGTCCTTGCGGTCGACGCGCCAGCCGGCGAACAGCTTCACGTCGGCGGCGGATTCGTCGCGTTTGGCGAGCAGCTTCGGAATGTCGGCCGGGTCGTTCTGGCCGTCGCCGTCGAGGGTCGCGATCCACGCGCCGCGCGCGGCCTTCACGCCGGTGCGCACCGCGGTGCTCTGCCCGCTCTGGCTCACGTGCCTGATCACGCGCAGTTCCGGGACGTCGGCCTTGAGCTTTTTCAACACATCGAGGGTGTCGTCGCGCGAACAGTCGTCGACGTAGACGATCTCGAACGCGACGAGCCCCCGCAACGCGGCGGTGATTTCGTTGATCAGGGGCGTCACGTTGTCGCGCTCGTTGAACACGGGGACGACGACGGAGAGGTGGGGTTGGATCATGGGTGGGGGTATCCGGATTCACGTTGCGAACGGATCGCGAGGACGCTCATCAAATCCATCCGTTCGTCATGGTCGTACAGGGCGATGCGGCTGCGGACTCCACGCCCGGCGATCGGTTCGGGGCTGCCGTCCGCGCGCGGACGGCCGATCGACGGCTTGCTTCCGAGGCGGCCCATGCGTGCCGTGCGACGATCAGCCGCGCGCCTTCAACCGCTCCAGCACGCCTTCCAGCGTGTCCAGGTCGGTGTAGTGGATCACCAGCCGGCCCTTGCCGCCGCGGCCGTGCAGCACGTTGACCTTGGCGCCGAGGGATTCGGAGAGATCGCGTTCGAGGGCGACGATGTCGGCCTGCGGTTTGGCCTTGGCGCCGTTCGTGGTCTTGGCCTTGGCGGCGGTGGGCACCTGGCCGGCGCTGAGCTGTTGCACGCGGTGTTCGACTTCGCGCACCGACCAGCCGTTGTCCGCGGCCTGGCGCGCCAGCGCGATCGCGGCCTGCGGCGTCAGCGACAGCAGCGCGCGGGCGTGGCCCATTTCCAGCGCGCGGGTTTCCACTAGCGTGCGGATGTCGGCCGGCAGTTCCAGCAGGCGCAGCAGGTTGGACACCGCGGCGCGCGAGCGGCCTACGGCCTCGGCGGCCTGCGCGTGGGTGAGGTCGAATTCGTCGATCAGCCGCTGCAGCGCCTGCGCTTCTTCCAGCGGGTTGAGGTCTTCGCGCTGGATGTTCTCGATCAGCGCCATCGCCACGACGGTGCGGTCGTCGACTTCGCGGATGACGACCGGGATTTCCTGCAGCCCGGCCTGTTGCGACGCGCGCCAGCGGCGTTCGCCGGCGATGATCTCGTAGACCTTGCCGCCCTTGTCCTTGGCGATCTCGCGGACCACCACAGGCTGGATCACGCCCTGCGCCTTGATCGACTCCGCCAGCTCGGTGAGCTTGGCCGGGTCCATCGCGCGCCGCGGCTGGTACTTGCCGGGGGTCAGCGCATCGATCGGCAGCACCCGCAGGGTGTCGGTGGGCGTGGCTTCCAGCGCCGGCGCCTCCGCGGCGGCCTTGGGGCCGAGCAGGGCTTCGAGACCGCGGCCGAGGCCACGCTTTTTCGCGGAAGTCATGCGGAGGTCTCCGGAGAACTGGTACGGGATTTCTGGGCGCGCTCGCGCTGATGGCGGATGATCTCGCCGGCCAGGCCGAGATAGGCGATGGCGCCGCGCGAGCCCTTGTCGTAGCCGATGATGCTCACGCCGTGGCTGGGCGCCTCGGCCACGCGCACGTTGCGCGGGACGATGGTGCGGAAGACCTTGTCGCCGAAATGCGAGGTGAGATCGGCGGAGACCGCGTTGGCGAGGTTGTTGCGCACGTCGAACATGGTGCGCAGCACGCCCTCGATCTCGAGCGCGGGATTGAGCTTGGCCTTCAGCGCGTCGATGGTCTGCAGCAGCGCGGTCAGGCCTTCCAGCGCGTAGTACTCGCACTGCATCGGCACCAGCACCGAGTCGGCCGCGGTCAGGGCGTTGAGCGTGAGCAGCGACAGCGCCGGCGGGCAGTCGATGAGGATGAAGTCGTAGCGGTCGCGCACGGTCTCGAGCGCGCGGCGCAGGCGCTGTTCGCGCCCGGGCTCGTCCATCAGCTCGATCTCGGCCGCGGTGAGGTCGTTGTTGCCGGGCAGCAGGTCGAAGCCTTCGGGCGTGCGCACGATGACGTCGGCCGCATGCATTTCTTCCAGCATGACGTCGCAGGTGGAGCCTGCGACCTCGCGCTTGTCGACGCCGCTGCCCATGGTGGCGTTGCCCTGGGCGTCGAGATCGACCAGCAGCACGCGTTTGGGCGCCTGCGCGAGCGCGGCGGCGAGATTGACCGAGGTGGTGGTCTTGCCGACCCCGCCTTTCTGGTTGGCGATGGCGATGATGCGGGCCATGAAGGGGTCCGGAAGTCTCGGGATGTCTGGGCGAAGCCGCTGGGCCCGTGCCGCCGGGGCGCGGGCCGAACCGCAGATTATGCCTGCTGCGGGGGGCGGCTGCCTTCAGTGATTGGTCGAATGGGCCCGACCGATCACCACCAGATGCCGTTCAGCGTCCAGTCCGGGCACGCGCAGCGGCCGCAGGTCGCGCAATGCCCAGCCCGCCGGGAGGGCCGCGATCTCGTCGTCCGGCCGGGCGCCCTTCATCGCCAGCAGCACGCCGTCCTCGGCGATCAGGTGTCCGCCCAGGGCCAGGATCTGCGGCAGCGTGGCCAGCGCGCGGGCAGTGATGGCGGCGAACTGCCCGGGGCGATCCAGGGCCTCGATCCGCGATTCGGCGACCTCGGCGTTGCCCAGGCCCAGCTGCCGCAGCGCTTCGCGCATGAACCGCGCCTTCTTGCCGTTGGATTCCACCAGGGTCACGCGCAGGCCCGGGGTGGCGATGGCCAGCGGGATGCCCGGCAGCCCGGGGCCGGTGCCCAGATCGGCCAGCGTCGGCAGCCCGGCCACGGCCGGCGCCATCGCCAGCGAGTCCAGCAGATGCTTGGTGACCATCTCGCGCGGGTCGCGGATCGCGGTGAGGTTGTAGGCGGCATTCCAGCGCAGCATCAGCGCGAGATAGCGGGCCAGCGGGCCGGCCAGCGCCGGGTCCAGGCCGAGCGCGGCGAGGCCGGCGTCGAGGTCGTCGCGCGCGGCGGCGGGGAGATCGGAAGCGGTCATCCGGTGAATTATGCGCGACGGTGTTGTAGGAGGGGCTTCAGCCCCGAGCGTTTGCTTTGAACGAGAGCCGGATCGTGGCTGAAGAGCTCGGGGCCGAAGCCCCCTCCTACGACCGCTTGTAGGCCAGCGTCGCCCAGTAGCCCGGTTCGGATGTCCAGGCATGCAGGCCCCAGTCGTCCGGCGCGCCCAGCGCCGGGTCGCAGGCCGCCAGTCGCGGCAGATCCTGTTCGTCCAGCACGAAACGCAGCTTCGTCAATCCAAACGCCAGCCCGCGGCCGTGCGCCTTCAGCACCGCTTCCTTTGCGCACCACAGACGCGTGAACGCGGTCTGCAGCCGCGCCGGGTCGTCGGCCATGGCCGCCAGCCCAGCCGCTTCTTCGCCGTCGAAGAACCGCTGCGCCAGCGCCAGCGCCGCCGGCCGCGGTCGCAGCAACTCGATGTCGGCACCGACCTTCACCTGTTCGGCGCAGACCGCCAGCAGCCGTTCCCCGCTGTGGCTCCAGTTCAGATCGACCCGGTGGGTGCCGGCCTGCAGGTACGGCCTGCCGTAGGGATCGCGGGCGATCGACAGCGCCCCGGGCGGCAACGCCCACAGATCGCCCAGCCATCCGCGGACGCGGGCTTCGGCGTCGTCGCCACGGCGGTAGGGCCACCAGGCGCAGCGCAGCGGGCCGAGGGAAAGGCTGTTCACGTTCGCGGTCGGTTTGAGGCGGTCGGGCCCGCCAGCGTAAGCTAGCCGCGGGGCGGACACACACGGGTCCGGACAGCGCATCGGCGGGAGCGGAACAGGCACATCATGTCGGCAGCGATCGGAACCATGGCCGGAGGCACGGCCGCACAGACATCGCCGAGCCCACGGATGGACCTCGCGGAAGGCCCCGCAGGCCGCAGCTTCGCCTTCGACGGCCACGGGCGCATCGCGCTCGACACCTTTCTCGCCGAGGTCCGCGGCGTCGCCGCCGACCTGCCGGACGCGGCCTGCGCGATCAACCTCTGCGAAGACCGCTACCGTTTCCTGGTCGCGTTCTGCGCCGCCGCGGTGCGCGGCCAGACCAATCTGCTGCCGTCCTCGCGCACGCCCGCGGCGATCGAGGACGTGCGCCGCCAGTATCCCGACAGTTACTGCATCGCCGACGTGCGGCTTTCGCCGGCGCCGCCGCGCCTGCACGCCCTGCCCGAGCGCCTGCCCAAGCACGACGGGCCGATGCCGCAGGTCGACGCTGATGCGCTGGCGATGATCGGCTTCACCTCCGGCAGCACCGGCACGCCCAAGCCCAATCCCAAGACCTGGGGCAGCCTGCGCACCAGCACCGGCCAGAATCTCGGCGCCCTGCGCCACCTGTGGCCCGAGGGCATCACCGTGCCCATCGTCGCCACCGTGCCGTCGCAGCACATGTACGGCATGGAACTGTCGGTGCTGTTGCCGCTGTTCGCGCAGGCCGCGGTGCACGGCGGCCGACCGTTCTTTCCCGAGGACGTGGCCCGCGCCGTGCGCGACGCCGATGCGCCGGCGCTGCTGGTGACCACGCCGGTGCACCTGCGCGCGCTGGTCGAATCGGGCATCGTGCTGCCCCCGCTGGCGGGCATCGTGACCGCGACCGCGCCGCTGCCGCAGGCCCTCGCCGCCGCTGCCGAGCAGCACTTCGGCGTGGAGGTCCGCGAACTGTTCGGTTCCACCGAAACCTGCGTCATCGCCCAGCGCCGTACCGCCCGCGAAGAGGAGTGGCGCCTGTTGCCCGGCATCCGCCTGCAGCCGCAGCCCGACGGCACCCTGGTGTTCGGCCCGCACCTGCCGGCGCCGGTGCCGCTGGCGGATCTGGTCGAAGTGCGCGCGGACGGCGGCTTCGTCCTGCGTGGCCGCCAGTCGGATCTGCTGGAGATCGCCGGCAAGCGCGCCTCGCTCGGCGACCTCACCCGCCGCCTGCTCGCCGTGCCCGGCGTGCTCGACGGCGTGGTCCTGCAACTGGAGCCGTGCGAGATCACCGGCGTGCGCCGCATCGCCGCGCTGGTGGTGGCGCCAGAGCTGCAGGAAACCGCGATCCTGGACGCGCTGCGCCAGGCGGTCGACCCGGTGTTCCTGCCGCGCAGGCTCCGTCTCGTCGACGCCCTGCCCCGGAACGACACGGGCAAGCTGCCGCGCGACGCGCTGCTGCGGATGCTCGAAGGCGCCTGAGCCGGCCGCAGTCGCCGCGCGGCTGCGTTTATGATCCCGGTCGGCGGATGGTCCGCCGGGGAGGCGCGACATGAATGGTGCAGGCGGTACGCCCGGCGGGATCGGGCAATTCTTCATCGGGCTGATGCTCGCCGTCGCCGGCGGCTGGCTGCTCACCAATCAGGTCACCGTCACCACCGGCGGTTACTGGCATCTGTGGGGCATGAACGGTTTCGGCCTGTCGCTGATTCCCTTCATCCTCGGCACCGGCCTGATCTTCTTCAACGGCAAATCCATCGTCGGCTGGCTGCTGCTCGCCGCCGGACTGGTGATCGTGTTCGTCGGCATCCTGTCGAACCTGCGGATCTATTTCGAACCCACCAGCCTGTTCAACACCCTGCTGATGCTGGGCCTGCTCGCCGCGGGCCTGGGCATGATGGCGGCGTCGCTGCGCACAAGGCCGGCGGAGAAGACCAAGGCCTGATCGTTCGACATCATCGAAACGATGTCTCCGATGCGACGTGCTTCGGCGCGCTGACACGAACAACCAGAAATGCCGCATAGGGTGCGCCCCGGCGCACCGAGCGACTCCGCGCGAAACTGGATCGGTGCGCCAGGGCGCACCCTATGCCGTAGCCTCTTCAACCCGCGAGCTGCACCCATACCGGCGCGTGATCGCTCGGCCGGTCCCAGGTGCGCGGATTGCGGTCGATATCGGCGGCGCTGGCGCGTTCGCGCAGCGCGTCGGAGACCAGGGTGAGGTCGATGCGCAGTCCGAGGTTGCGGCGGAAGCCCGCCTGGCGGTAATCCCACCAGCTGAAGAAACCGCCTTCCGCGTGGTGCAGTCGATAGGCGTCGTGCAGGCCGAGATCGAGCAGCCGCTTCAGCGCCGCGCGCTCGGCGGTGGAGGTGAGGATGCTGTCGTCGTTCCACACCTGCGGATCGTGCACGTCGCGGTCGTCGGGGGCGATGTTGAAATCGCCCATCACCACCAGCTGCGGATGGCGCGACAATTCGTCGGCCAGCCAGCCGTGCACGGCGTCGAGCCAGCGCAGTTTGTAGTCGTACTTCTCGGTGCCGACATCCTGGCCGTTCACCACGTACAGATTGACGATGCGCACGCCGCCGACGGTCGCGGCGATGGCGCGCCGCTGGGCGTCGTCGAATCCGGGAATGCCGATGCACACGTCGTCGAGCGCATGGCCGCGCGCCAGCAGCGCCACGCCGTTGTAGGTCTTCTGTCCCGCGAACACGCTGCGGTAGCCGAGGCCGGCGAGCACCGCGTCGGGGAAGCGGTTGTCCTCCAGCTTGGTCTCCTGCAGCCCGACCACGTCGGGCTGCGCGTCCTGCAGCCACTGTTCCAGGTGCGGCAGGCGCACGTTGAGCGAATTGACGTTCCAGGAGGCGATTTTCATGGCCGCATCTTACGACGGCCGCGCATGCGGCGTGATGCCACTGGGCCTCGCGAACCCCGCTTGCACCGCCTCACGCATAGCCCATCGCCACGGCGATGCCGACGCTGGTCGCGGCCAGCACCACCAGCAGCAGTTCGAACCGCCAGATCGCGCGCAGCCAGCGTTGCCAGCTCACCCCGGCCACGCCCAGCGCGCCCATCAGCACCGCCGAGGTGGGGATGATCAGATTGGTCACGCCGTCCCCGAGCTGGAACGCGAGCACCGCGACCTGGCGGGTGACGCCGACGATGTCGCCCAGCCCGGCCATCAGCGGCATGGTGATCGAGGCCTGGGCCGAGCCCGAGGTCACGAACAGATTGAACACCGCCTGGAACAGCAGCATGCCCTGCGCCGCCAGTAGCGGCGGCCAGTCTTCCAGTGCGCCGCCCATCGCGTGCAGCAGCGTGTTGAGCACCGAGGCCTTGTGCGGGTCGGTGCCGCCCAGCAGCCACAGCATGCCCTTGGCCGCGGCGATCACCAGCGCCACCGGCACCATCTGCGCCACGCCGTGGGTGAACAGTTCGGCGAGCCGGTTGCCGCTCGCGCGTCGCGTCGCCGCCATCGTCAGCGCGCAGAACAGGCCCAGCGCGAAGAACTGGCCAGCCAGCTCCGGCAGGTAGTAGCCCCGCGCGGTGATGCCCCAGACGATCCAGACCACGGTGGCGAGGATCGCCAGCAGCACGATGCGGTCGCTGCCGCGCAGCGGCGCCGCGGCGACGGCCGCGGCCACGTCCTCGTGCCCCGCGCGGCGATGGCGCAGCGCGTAGCGCAGGGTGAACAGCAGCGCCGCCAGCGTGAACACCGCCCAGATCGCGATCCGCAGCGGCGCACCCGAGAGCGCCGGCACGCCGGCCACGCTCTGCGCCACCAGCACGCTGAAGGGATTCATCCACGAAGTCGCGAATCCGATCTGGCTGGCCATGTAGGTCGCCATCACCGCGCTCTCGCGCGGCAGGCCCAGCCGATCGACCAGCGGCAGCAGCAGCACCAGGAAGGCGATGGTTTCCTCGCCCATGCCGAACACCGCGCCGCCCAGCGAGAAAGCGACCGTCAGCAGGCCCAGCAGCCAGCCCGGATGCCCGCCGCTGAGGGCCACCAGCCGCAGCAGCCCGCGCTCGACCGCGCCGGTGTCGTTCACCAGCGCGAAGCTGCCGCCGATGATCAGGATCAGCGCGATCAGGCCGACCGCGGCGCCGTTGCGATCGCCCGAGGCGAAGCCTTCGAACAGGAAATTCAGGAATCCGCGCGCATCGCCGGCGCTGAAGATGGTGGTGCCGGCGGCGTCGAGCGCCGGCCGATAGCGCTCCAGCGCCACCGGCGCGCCGGGTTCGAAATAGCCCGCGGGCAGGAAGGGCACGGCCACCGCCGCGATCAGCGCCAGCGCCAGCAGCACCAGCAATGTATTGAGGCCGCGCTCCGGCGCGGCCTCGGGGGGAACGTTCGACATCAATGACCTCGATGCGGCGGAAAGACCTGCGGATGCATGCGCCGTTCGCGCTTCATCGCGATGAAGGCGGACGCGGCGAGCTTAGAGCGTGTTCGAACGGTGCCACAACCGCAGGCCTTCGACCGCGAACCGAAAATCGGTGGTCGTCCCGAACGCCCGCGCAGCGGGTGACGGGATCTGCCGTTGTCGCACCACCAACCGCAGATCCCTCCCCGGGCTTCGCCCTCGTTCGGGATGACTGCAGATTTTCATCGATGCCGGTGCGGCACGGCGATACGCCGTGCCGCCGCGGGCGGGGTGCGATCAGTAGCGGTAGACGTAGCGGAAGGTCACGAACCGGCCCAGCGTGTTGTGGTTGTACAGGTCCACGTTGCTGGCCGACCCCAGCGACACCGGCGGATCGCGGTCGCCGAGGTTGCGGATATTGAGGCCGATCGACTGGCGATCGTCGATGTCCCAGTCGACGTTGAAGTTCAGCGTGGTCCACGAGGCCACCCTGCGGCCGGCCGGCACGTCGGCGCGCTGGTCGTCGTCGTAATAACCATCGATGTAGTTCGCCCACAGCCGCGCGCTCCAGTCGCCGCGCGACCACGACACGCCGGTGTTGACCAGCCATTCCGGATAGCGGAATTCGCCGGCCTTTTCCAGCAGACGCTGGCCGTCGGCGCTGCAATCGCCCGCACCGCGACGCGGGTCGCTGCCGCTCGGGTCGCAGGATTCGCTGCGCTCGAACGAATGCGTCCAGGTCGCATCGACATAGGTCTTGAAACGTCCGATCGGGGTGTCGTCGAAGCGGTAGTCGAAGCCCAGGTCGATGCCGTCGGTCTTCTGGCGGCCGATGTTGATCAGCTGCAGCTGCACATCGTCGATCGGGTCGCCGATCTCGCCGCCGCGGGTGGCGATGCCGATCACGCCCGGGGCCAGCGTGCGCTGGTTGGCGTCGCCCGCGCGCGGACGCGAGTTGTAGATCAGGCTCGGATCGGTCAGCGCGCGGCGGAACAGTTCCAGATCGTCGATGTCGACCAGATCTTCCTGGTCGAAATTCCAGTAATCCAGGGTCAGCGTCGCGCGGTCGCCGAACTCGAACACGGTGCCGATATACCAGGCGGTGGAGGTTTCGGGATCGAGGTCGGGGTTGCCGTAGATTTCCGAGAGATAGCCGTCGTCGCCCGAGAAGCCGCCGCAGAAACTGCCGAAGAACTCGCTGCCGGTCGAACACGGCAACGCCCCCGAACTGAGCGTGGTGCCGGCGCCGACCTGGGCCAGCGACGGCGCGCGGAAGGAGGTGTTCCAGCCGCCGCGCAGCAGGACATGCTCGCTCGGGCGCCAGCGCACGCCGACCGAGGGATTGAAGTCGCCGCCGAAATCGTCGTAGTGGTCGTAGCGTCCCGCCAGGCGGACATCGAGCGTGGGGGTCACCGGCAGATTGGTTTCGCCGAACAGCGCCCACTGCGTGCGCCTGGCCTCGACCGCGGTGGAACCGAAGCCGTACACCGGGACATCGCCGTCGGCATCGGCCGTGGCCAGCGGCGAGGGTTCGTCGGCGATCTCCTCGCGCCGCACCTCGGCGCCGAACGCCCACGGCACCTCGCGTCCGCCGATGCGGCCCCAGTCGCCGTTGATTCGGGCGTCCCATGCATAGAGCCGGGAGCTGCCGTCGCGCGGCACCGTTTCGCGCACCAGATCGAGCACCTGCTGCGAATTGCCGGCTTGGCCGTTGAACGGGTCGTACCACAGACCGCCCGCACCGGGCGCGCAGTTGGTGCGGCCGTCGGCGCAGAGTTCGCCGAACAGGCCCGCCTCGATGCGCGCGACGTTGTAGATACCGGCGACCGCCGTCTGTTCCGACGCGCTGCGAGAAACGGTGAGCGCGGTTTCCCAATCCCAGCCGCCCAGATCGCCGCGCAGGCCGTTGAGCCAGCGCCAGTTCCGGGTGGTGACCTCGATCGTGCGCGCGTCGGGGAAGCGGCCGAACGCGATCAGCGCGCTGGTGTCGAAGCCCAGCGACACGAGACGCTGACGCAGCTCCGCCGGCATGCCCGGATGATCGAATGCGATCTCCGCGTCCCAGGGCGCCGGTGCGGCGTCGGCGCGTGAGGTGTTGTGCTGCAGCGCGAGTTCGGTGAAGTACTCCAGCGCGCCGCCGAGCTTGACGTTGAGGGTGCCGTAGGCGCCGAGCTGCCGGGTTTCGGGATCGGTCGCGGTGAATGCGTTGCGATTGACTTCGCAGTACTCGCCGAGGCGTCCGACCTGGAACTGGTCGGCGGGACAACCGGCTTCGACGATATCGTCCTGCGCGAAATCCAGATCGTTGAAGCTCGGGAAGATGCCCTGCTGGGAGGGCCGCGGTTCGACCGAGGAGATCCGGCGGTCGCGGTCGTAGAGCGCGTTGCGCTGGTAGGCGTCCACCACCACCAGGCCGTCGACGCGATCGCCCTGGAAACCGTAAACCAGATTCGCGTTGGTACGCGCCTCGTCGGTGCCGCGGGTGGAGTCGCCCCAGTTCAGGCCCAGGCGCAGACCGTCGAAATCCTTGCGCAGGATGACGTTGACCACGCCCGCCACCGCATCCGCACCGTAGATCGCGGACGCGCCGGTGGTCAGCACTTCGATGCGATCGACCGCGGCCATCGGAATGGCGTTGATGTCGACGAAGTTCTCCGAGCCGTTCGCGAACGACGACACCGCGACCCGGCGCCCGTTGACCAGGGTCAGCGTGGACGCGGTGCCGAGGCCGCGCAGCGATGCCGCGGCGCTGCCGGCGGGCGAATCGGCCTGCAGCGCGCCCGAGGTGCCGGTGTTGAAGTTACCGGTGCCGCCGCCGGTTTCGGAAATCTGTTTCAGCGCATCGCCGACGTTGTTGGCGCCGATCTGTTTCAGATCCTCGGCTTCCAGCACGACCACCGGCTGCGCGTCCTGCAGATCGATGCCGGAAAGATTGGAACCGGTGACGACGATGGCGTCCAGTTCGTCCTGATCGGCGGGGGCGGGCGTCGGCGCATCCTGGGCGACAGCCTGGGTGGACAGCAGCAGGGAAAGGGTGGTCGCGATGGCGATCGCGAGCGGGGTGGTGCGGATCATGGGCGAAGCCTCGTACGGAGGGGGCCGCTGCGCGCCGACGTGGATACGGCGTGCGGACGGCCCTGGCGTTGTTCGGAAGGGCGGAGACACGGAAGACGCCTGCGCAGGCGTTTGCGGCGGGTCAACCGACCGGGTTCATTCGTTCCACCATTCGCTGAGATAGAACGTCCGGCAGATGTGCCGGATGTGGGTGCGTGGTTTCGGCATGCGTACGTGGCCTGTGCGGGGCGGACGACGCAGCGGCGCGCGTGACGCGTGCCGCTGCGCAGGGATCCGTACGGGCATCAGTAGGGATTGGCCGGCGCGAACGGCGTGGTCGCATTGCGGCCGTCCACGCTCAGCAGCAGGGCGCTGCCGGTGTGCGCGCCGGACACGAAGTCGAAGGTCTGCCCGGCCACCAGCTTCGTGCGCTGCAGGTTGCGGTAGATCAGCGGCGCGCCCGACAGCACCTGCGTGCGCTGGGTGTCGCTGCGTTCTTCGACGACGTACGCGGCGCCCGCACCGTCGGCGATGGCGCGACCGGTCCGGTCCACGAACAGCGACGTGGATTCGTCGATGCCGATGCCGATGATCCGTGCCGTGGCGTTGTCCTGGCGCAGCCGCGCCATGAACGCGAACAGCCGGCCCATGCGGTCGCGCTGCCCGAAATGACTGTCGGTGACGATGTCGTTCATCAGCGGCAGGTCCAGGAATCCGGACGAGAACAGCATGCTGCCGCGGTAGGGATTCGCGATCGCCTCGGCGCCGGTGGCGGCGGTCACGCCGTCGGGGTCGTAGACGAATTCGCCCTGCACCGCGAGGCCCGCCGAGGTGCCGCCGATCACCGCGCCGCGCGCGTAGGCCGCACGGATCGCGTCTTCGCTGCGCGTGTCCTTCCAGGCGTTGATGTAGCTCGACTGGTCGCCGCCCGCGATGAAGATCAGCTCGGCGTTGCGGATCACCCAGTCGGCGTAATCGGAATTGGCCTTGTCGCGGGTGTCCAGCAACAGCGTCTCGACCGAATCGGGCTTCAGCGCGCCGCTGGTCAGGGTGTAGAGATAGTCGTTGTAGCCGTTGCTGCCGGCGGTGCGCAGGATCACCACGTCGCCGCCGTTGGCCACCGGGAACGCGCGCTGGCTGAAGGCTTCGTCGTTCTCCACGCCGCCCCCCATCAGCAGCACGGCCGGGCCGTTGACCGGATTGCGTCCGGAATCCGCGGCGTTGCCGGTCAGCCAGTTCTGCAGGTTGGCGGGCTTGGCCGGGCGCGTGCCGCCGCCACCGCCGCCGCCCGATGCGGCGATCGTGAGGTCGAGGTCGTACCAGCCGCTGCCGCGCCAGGCGGTGATCTTCAGGGTGTAGCGGCCGGTGGTGGTGGCCGCGTAGCTGCCGGTTTCGGGGATCGCGCTGCTCTTGCCACTGGCCACGGCGCCGCCGGTGCTCTTGTAGAGCGCCCAGTCGAAATCGTCGCCGGCGTCGTGGTTGAGGCGTACCGAAATGGTCGAAGCGGCCGCGAGATCGAAATAGAACCAGTCGATGTCCGAGGATGAGGACAGGCTGCCGGCGACGCGGGTGCCGGACCCGACCGGGCCATCCGCGGCGCTTTCGCTGTTGTTGTTTTCGCTTTCGGCGGCGATCTGCGCGAGCGCCGTGCCCGACAGGCCGGCAAGACAGAGACACAGGATGGCGGACGCGGCGCGCACGGACGCACGCGCCCGGCACAGGGGACGAAGCAACGACATGGCAACCTCCATGGAAGCGTGCGCGCGGTGCGCGACGCGGTCGGATCTTCTGGTCGGATCTTCCGGAAGCGGCACTCGTCAGGAGCGGCCCTCGGGGTCGATCTGGTGTGTGCTTCCGGAACGGTGTGCGCGCTGCGGCGCGGCATCGGTACGGCATCCGCGCATACCGATGGGCCCCTTGCGGGCCGGGTTCAGCGCCGTGGACTTATTCGTCCCACCATTCGCTGAGATAGAAGGTCCGGCAGATGTGCCGGATATGGTTGCGCGGCTTCGACATGGCCTGTGTTTGATACCCCCGCGCCGTCGCGGTCGTCAAGTGCCCGCGTGCCCGGAGGACCCGTGTCCGGCACGGGCCCTGCCGCGCCGCGGTTGTCCCGATCGCCGATGCCGCTGCCCGGCACCCTGCGGCAGCGGCGCCGGTCAGTAGGGATTCGACGGCGCGAACGGTGCGGTCGCGTTGCGGCCGTCCACGCTCAGCACGATGCCGACGCCGTTGTGCTGGCCGGAGACGAAATCGTAGAAACGGCCGGCATCCACGCGCGTGCGCTGGAGATTGCGGTAAATCAGCGGCTGGCCCGGCACGACCTGCGTGCGCACGGTGTCCGCGCGCTCCGCGATCACGTAGACCGCGCCGCCGAGATTGCTGTCGACCGTGCCCACGCCGTTGCGATCGATGAACAGCGAGGTCTCTTCGTCGATGGCGAGCGCCGTGATCGACGGCGCGATGCCGTCCTGGCGCAGCCGCGCCATGAACGCCAGGGTGCGGCCCATGCGGTCGCGCGCGGCGAAATGGCTGTCGGTGACGATGCCGTCCATGATCGGGAAGCGCAGGAAATCGGTGCTCAACATCATGCCCGGGCCGTACGGGTCGGCCAGCGCTTCGGCGCTGGTGATCCCGGCGATGCCGTCGGGGTCGTAGACGAATTCGCCCATCACCGCCAGCCCCGCGGAGGTGCCGCCGATCACCGCGCCGCGCGCATGCGCGAAATGCAGGGCGTCTTCCACGCGCGTGCCCTGCCAGGCGTTGACGTAGGTCGACTGGTCGCCGCCGGCGATGAAGATCAGTTCGGCCTTGCGGATCGCGTTGTCGACGTAATCGCTGTTGGCCTTGTCGCGGCTGTCGACCAGCATCGTCTCGACCGAATCGGGCTTCAACGGACCGGTCACCAGGGTGTAGAGGTAATCGTTGTAGCCGTCCCTGCCCGAGGTGCGCAGGATGACGATGTCGCCGCCGTTGGCGACCGGATACGCGCGCTGCGCGAAACCCGCGTCCACTTCGGTGCCGCCGCCCATCAGCAGCAGCGCCGGGCCGCCGAGCGGTTGTCGCGCCGAATCCGCGGCGTTGCCGGTCAACCAGACCCGCGGTTTGACCTGTTTGGCCGCCGCTGCGGTGTGCGGTATCGCCAGCGCGCACAGCGCGAGCATGAGTGCGAACAACGTCGTCGTCTGGCGCATCGATATGTCCTTGCGAAGGGAGGGGTCTTCCGTGGCTGGGGTCATCTGGCCGGGGTCATCCGGTCAACCAGCGGATCATGCGGTCGATCTTGCCCCGATACGGCGGCTTGATGAGATCGGTCGCGGTGAAGCGGGCCTGCCACAGCACCGGCATCGCCTTGGTGAACGCATCGAAGCCGGCGCGGCCGTGGTACTGGCCCATGCCGCTGGGGCCGATGCCGCCGAACGGCAGATTGGTCGCCGCGAAATGCAGCAGGGTGTCGTTGACGGTCACGCCGCCGGCGATCAGCCGCGACAGGATCGTTTCCACCGTCCGCTTGTCGTGGCTGAAGGGATACATCGCCAGCGGCCGGTCGTGGCGCTCGACATAGGCCAGCGCATCGTCGAGATGCGCGTAGCCGAGGATCGGCAGGATCGGCCCGAAGATCTCGTCCTGCATCACCGTCGCGTCGTCGCCGGGTTCCAGGATCAGGGTCGGCGGCAGCAGGCGTTCGGCTTCGGCGCGGGCATCGTCGACGCTCGCCAGTTCGATCACCTCGAGTCCGCGCGCGCGCGCATCGTCGATGTAGCCGCGCAGCCGGCGGTACTGGCCCGCGTTGATCACGCGGGTGTAGTGGTCGGCGTCGCGCATGTCCGCGCCGTAGCGCGCCTGCACCTGCGCGCGCAGCGCGGTCACCAGCGCATCGCGGCGCGCGGCGTCGATCAGCACGTAGTCGGGCGCGATGCAGGTCTGGCCGCCGTTGAACCACTTGCCGGTGGCCAGCCGCGCCGCGGCCTGTTCGATCGGGAAGTCCGCAGCCACGATCGCCGGCGATTTGCCGCCGAGTTCGAGCGTGAGCGGCGTCAGGTTCGGCGCCGCCGCCGCCATCACCTTGCGGCCGACCGCGGTGGAGCCGGTGAACACCAGATGGTCGAACGGCAGGCCGGAGAACGCGGCGCCCAGTTCGGCCCCGCCCAGCGCCACCGCCACGCGGTTCGACGGAAACACGTCGTCGAGCAGCGCCTGCAGCCATGCGCTGGTGCGCGGCGTGTGTTCGGACGGCTTCAGGAACACGTGGTTGCCGGCGGCGATGGCGGTCGCCAGCGGGACCAACGCCAGATTCACCGGGTAATTCCACGGCGCCATCACCCCGACCACGCCCACCGCCTCGCGCCGCACCTGCGCGCGCGCCGGCCACAACTGCCAGCCCACGCCGGCGCGCTTCGGCCGTATCCAGCCGCGCAGATGCCCGCGCAGATGGTCGATCTCGGCGAGCACGGTCATGCCGTCCGACAACAGGGTTTCGTGCTCGGAACGGTGGCCGAAATCCGCGCGCACCGCCGCTTCCATTTCGCCCATCCGCGCCTTGAAGGCGGCCTTCAACCGGGCCAGATCCGCCATCCGCTGTGCGTAGTCCGGTTTCTGCGCCCGCCACGCCGCGCGCAGGCGCTCCAGCGTCGGCAGCAGATCGGCGACCGCGGTCGCGGGCACGGCGTCGTCGCCCGGTTCCGGCGCACCCGGGTCTTGCCCGGAGGCTGTTGCGGCGGTGATGGCCGCGTTGGCGGCGATGACGGCCGCATTCGCGGCGGTGACGGCGGCGGTGGTGGAGGTGGTCATGGGTGGAGTGTAGCCCTTGCCACGACGGGGCGCCCCGGCGTTTCCGCATCCCGGCCATCCTGTCATTTCTGACGGTTGCGACCCGTCCGATTCGACAGGACGATCGGGACAGCCGGGTCGATGGCGCGAGCCGCCCGCCCGCCCGGTCGCGAGCGCGTCCGGCCCACGGCCGGCGCCTAGGGGGCTCGCGGACCGCGAGGCACGGGAATCCCCCAAACTTCTGCGGTCGGCAATCGCAAAGGGTCAAGTTTTCGTCGCCGCCCCTGTCGACATACGCAAGGGGAGCTGGGCATGACGACAGGCAGCACAGGCGGCGACGACACGACCGCTTCGCGACATCTCTACAGCATCGAATACGATGCCGACGACGGCACCCTCACGCCCCTCCAGGGTCAGCCGATCATCGATCTCTACCGTTCGCTCGCCATCGGCGGGATCGTCGCGTTCGTCGGTTCGGGAACGAGCTATCTGCTGGGTTACGAAAGTTGGGATGCGCTCGCCGAAAACATTCTGAAAGTGGCTTATGGCGGCGATGAAGAGGGCAGGTCGGTGTCGCGCTCGATTGCGGCCTCGAATAAACCCGCGCATCGCTCCAGTGACGAAGACGCGTCCTCATCGAAGTTGGACGTTGCCTTGAAGAAGGTCAGGGACAAGCAGACGCCTGCCGAAGGTCCCGGGAAGCTCGACAAGTACGATCGACTGGCGCTCGCGACCGAAAAAATTAGGCAGGCTCAGGCCTATAGAGGCGTCGAAGACGACGGGAAGGCAAAACAGTTCTACGAAGGAAAACTTCGGGAAAAGTACAGGGAATCCTTCGAGTTCAGGCTCCCGAGGACAAGAGCGGAGGCGGATGGAATCCTCAAAAAAATGGGGAGAAGCGCGCTGTTCGCTCGGGATGCGAAAGCGCTGCAAGGCGCTCTTGGCAAAAGCAAATTCATGCCGGTGGACTACAGCGGAGGGTTGCAGCTGATCGCGACGCTCGCGAAGATGAAAAATAATGAGTCGCGCGCTTCAAGTAAAAAGCCATTGAAGGAAAAAGAGCTTCTGCAAAGCCCGCATCCTTCAATCGATGTCCTCGGCGTGCTCCGGAGAAACTGGAAAATTTCGCGCTACGCCACGCTCAACTACGATCATGAAATCGAGCGCATGCTGGAACGTGCGGATTTTCCGTTCTACAGCATTACGCCGGACTCCGAAAAAAACAGGGATCGCCGAGAGGATCCGGCCGATCAGGACAGCGCCGGGGATCCGGTCATGACTGCGCGGTCGCGTCTCGGCGAAAAAGCACGAAGCGTCGATCTTGATCGCAGGAATGTCGCCGAATTCATGCTCTTTTCCGCCGGTTCTCCCGCGGGCGTTTCGCAAGTGTTGCATCTGCATGGCTCCGTTCGCGATCCGGGAAACATGATCGTCACGGACATCGATTACAACCGCAGATACTTCGCGAACAATATCTGGACCGACCTGCTCGAAGACAGCCAGGAATTGCTTTACCGCGGCAATGCGATCGTCTTCGTTGGCGTCGGGATGACCGAGGACGTTCTGTTCCGTGCGATGCGAATCCTGTCGCAGGCGCCGGATCGCGACATGAGGCCGGTGTACGCGTTCATGCAGACCAATGGGCAGGCCAAGGATACGGCGGACGCGATCAAACTGTTCCAGCGATACGGTATCCGCACGATCTTCTATGGGACACGATTGATCGCGAAGGATGAGCCGGAGGCCGGCGGATTCAACAACCATCCGCTGGTCAAAGACGCGATGGCTGCGATCGGGATCGGAAATTCGCTTTCCCTGCAGGAGGTCGCCCAGAAGCTTAACCCTCTTTCCGTGGAACTCGAGTTTCTCGAGGAACTCAGAAATTCGCTCGGAAATTACATCCGAGGCATCGAAGAGCATGCGAGCTCGAAAAAAATGCGTGCTGGAAGGCCGATTCCGAACAACCGGGAATTTTCGCAATTCTTCGAAATGTTGTGCGTGAAACTCAATGCGATCTGTGCGGTCGATTCTTCGGGTGGCGGGTCCGCAGATTCCGGGACGAAGAAAAAAAGCCATACGGCGAAGAAAAAATTCGACCCGACATCCGGGGATTTTCAGGTAGAGAGGCTTCCAAGGATTCTGCTTACACCATGGCACAATACGATATTCAAGATCGTCTGGCGCGTACTTTCCGACAGGAGTCTTGAAAATTTCAGGCGCGACATGGTCGTCCTCGAAGCTCTGAGAGAGGTCATCGGCAGCCTTTACTCCGCGGTTCACTCCCGTGCGCTGAGAGACGCGTTGCAGGCCATCTCGGCAGAATCGATAGAATGGCGGAAGCGCTGGAAAGCCACGCCAGGAAGCGAGTACGGCGCAATCGAAGGCAGACACCACTTCAGACACCCGGACCAAGCAAGGATTCGTGGCGGAGTGTGCGGGCACAATGTCTCGTTGCCTCACAGAGAAGAAGATTCCAATCGCGAAATCCTGAAGGCGATTCTGGCCGATGAGTCGGGCGAATCGGCGAGGCATGGAGCTGCGAGCGCGCTGAGGCGCGGCAAGATCGTCGTCGCCAGATCGAGGAACGGTGCCGGCAAGGGAATACTCGCGACGCGACTCGCGAACGAGCAGGATCTATTGCCTGGGACACGGCGACTCGTGGTTTCGTTTGGCCAGTCGTGCGGGCGCGACCCGGTATACGACCTGATCGTGAGTCAATTGGATTCGGTGACAAGCAGCGATCAAGGCGGGTGTCTGGAAGTGGTGATTTCGAAAGCCGACATCATCCTGACGGCCAGCGAAAGACGTCCGAAACTCGCGGAATGGGAAGCTGTGATCTCGAAGCTCGTAACCCACGAGAGGACGAAGGTGCTGTTGCTGTGCGAGGGAAACGAGGCCAGAGACTACTTCCGCCACCTGGCGCAGAACGAGCGTCTGGAAGAGCTTTGGCCGGAGCCGCCGGTGATTTTCCAGGAGGACTCGGAGAACGACGAGCCGCATGTCGTCGCCATCAAAAGGATATCGAAGCATTGCAAGTCCGTATGGCTCGCTTCATTCCTGTCGGCGGTTTACGCCGAAATCGTCATTGAAGAATCGGATCAGGTGCCCTTGGTTGTCAAAAAAAGCAGCTTCGATGAAATTCTGAGGCGTATCGAGCACGCGATGGATGTGACTCAGGATCCTAGGCAACGCGTGCCGGCCGTGATCAATGTCGCCATGGCCAACATCGAGCACTATGTCGTTAGCCACCGTGGTTATGAAGATCGTATCGTCAAGGTCATTTCCCACGCGATCCTGAAGCATCTGTTTGCGTTTGGAGGACCGGTCGAACGTGCGGTCTTTTCCGTTTGTCCTTCTCTGGTCGAAATCAAGAAGCAGTACGGAATATCTTCAAGGAATTTCGATCGCCGAATCCACGAATCGATCTCGTGGCTGCGCAAACTCGACATGATCACGGAGCTGTCCCAGTGCTACCGCCGGGTTCCGGACGACGGTGGGGATGAGGTCTTGCGCTACGGTCTGCATGGACATGTCCGCAACTGGCTATCGACGAAAAAAGGACTGCCATTCTCGGTCGTGGTCGGCCGCGAGCAAACCGCGATCACGGTCGTTCCGATCATCGACGAAGAGGTGGTTCCGCTGGACCGCGAGGATTACCAGTTCATCTGGGACACGGTCGACGGCCTGCTGCACCTGAAGCGTCCTGACAGCGCTCCGCCCGAACAGATCCGTGCGGCCTTCATGTTGCTCCGCGGTTCGATGCGGGTCGGCACGGTATTGCGCTCCCCGCATGGGGATGAGCCCAAACATCCCGCGATGAGGACGCCGCTGGAGGAGTATCTGTGTCGTCTTCTCTTGATCCGCCATGCGGCGCTTGAGAGTGCGTCATCGCGGTCGTCCGAGATTCCACCGTTGTTCGAGCGCGAATGGGTCTGGTTGTTCAACGAAATGGGCGTGGTCAAGCTTCTGCAGGGTCACATTCACGATGCCACCGCATTGTTCGAGCAGGCGATCGAATTCGAGACTCTGCGGCTGAAGCGCCGAGACGGGTTCGAGGCGTTCATCTATGCCGATACGCCTTATCCCGAATTTTCGATCACCAAACTTCGCATCATGATGAATCTCGCTCTGGCCGAAATCGAACATGGTGCCTTCGATCGCGCCAGGCGGATTCTTTCCAGCGAAAAGCGCGATCTCGAGCGGCTGTCAGCCCTCTTCCTGGCCAAGGGTCGCGGGCCCGTTCAAGGCGTCGGCCTCTCGCAGCCAGGCGATGATAGGAAGCTTCTGCATCGAGAAATCAGGATTCTGCTGCTGGTGCAAGGCTTGATCGATGCGCGTCTGAAATTCCTCTCCGGCGGTACCGGCGAGGCGATGCAATGGCTGGACGACACCGGAAGAGACATCGTCGGCGAAGGCGTGCACGGATTGACATCGCTGTACTACCTCGTGCGTGCGGATATCGACAAGCGCCGCGGCAACCATGACATGGCGGCACAGTGTTTTGCCCTGGCGCGTACCGAAGCGGAGGCTTCGGGTCGCAGCGATCTGGTCTTCAGCGTGCTGCTGGGCGAGGCCGAGTGCCACATGGCGCGTCGGCAGGCGCGCGGAGCGCCGGGTCTGCAGCAGCAGTTGACGAAGATCCGCAAGATCAAGCATGAAGCGCGGCGGATGGGGATGAGCCGGGTGGCGGTGACCGCGAGCATGATCCGCGCCCGCCTGTATCTCAGCTTCGGCGAGTACCGTTCCGCACGCCAGGACCTCATGACTGCGTTGACCCTGTCGACGGCGAATGGATTGAACATCAAGCGGGTTTCGGCATTGATCGACATGGCGGCGCTGATCGGTTCGCTGGACGCGGAACTCCGCGACGAGGCCAAGGACATCGCCGAGGCGGCCCGGTTCGAAGCCGAGCGCATGGGATACAAGCTGGCTGCGGCACGCGCGAAAGACCTGGAGCTGGTACTGCGCGAGCAGGGCTCGATCGAGGAATGGGTGCTCCGACAGGATCGCGAGGCCTCGGGCATGCAGGGAGATGCCGACTGACGACCGCACATCGCCTATCATCGCCCCATGACAGACATCCACCCCCTGCTCCGCCCCTATCGCCACCATCTGCCGACGCTCGGCGAGCGCGTCTACATCGACCCCGCGGCCACCGTCATCGGCGACGTGGTGCTGGGCGACGACGTGTCGGTGTGGCCGTCGACGGTGATCCGCGGCGACGTGAATTTCATCCGCATCGGTGCGCGCACCAATCTGCAGGACGGCACCGTGGTGCATGTGAGCCACGACGGGCCGCACGCCAAGCTCGGCGGGTTCGCGACCCGCATCGGCAACGACGTGACCATCGGCCACAAGGCGATCATCCATGCCTGCACGCTGGAGGATGCGGTGCTGATCGGGATGGGTGCGGTGGTGCTCGACGGGGCGGTGGTGCGCAAGCACGGGTTCGTCGGCGCCGGCGCGCTGATCCCGCCGGGCAAGGTCGTCGGCGAAGGCGAGATGTGGCTCGGCAACCCGGGCAGGTTCGCGCGCCAGCTGAAGGATGCCGAGATCGAGGCGCTGTACTACTCGGCGCAGCATTACGTGCGTTTGAAGGACGAATACCTCAACGGTTTCGCGCCGGGCTGAGCGTTCTGTCTGAAATTGCTTACGGCCGCGTCGCGATCTCCAGCAGCGACAGCAGATCGATGGCGCCCTCGCGCGAATCGCCGCACATGTCGGTGGCCGGCTGGAGGCTGGCGCAGAACGCGGGCCGTTCCGGATGGCCGAACAACCGGCAGCGCAGGTCGTCGTCCAGTTGCACGCAGGGCATGCCCGCGGGCTTGCCGTGCGGCATGCCGGGAATGGGCGAGGCGATCGAGGGGGCGATGCAGCAGGCGCCGCAGCCGGGTCGGCAGTCCATCGGGGTTCCTGGCAGCGTCGGAAGGGGCGAATCCGTGTGCGGTCACTGTAAAGTAGGCCCCGAGAAACGACGACAGACGGGTATCCGGGCGGAGAGGATGGCGGAGACGGACGAGGCGATACCGGCACGATGGACCCGCGGGCGCGCGCCCGCGGATGGGACCATGCTTCGATGACGGCACGGACCGGGTCGCTCGACACCGTCCGTGAGGTCTACACGCCCGAAGGCGTGGCCTTGCGTCTGCCGGCGGCCGGCCCCGTGCCGCGGGCGATGGCCTGGCTGATCGACACCGCCGTGCGCTGGGCCATCCTGCTGGTGGTCAGCATCCTGGTGCGGGTGATGGGCGAGGCCGGCTACGGGCTGTATCTGATCGCCTACTTCCTGGTGTTCTGGGGCTATCCGATCCTGTGCGAGGTGCTGTTCGACGGCCAGACACCGGGAAAGCGCGCGCTGGAATTGCGGGTGATCGCCGACGACGGCGCGCCGGTGGGCTGGCTCGGCTCGATCGTGCGCAATCTGCTGCGCACCGTGGACTTCCTGCCGGTCGGTTACGGCGTGGGCCTGGTCGCGAGCTATGCCGACCCGTGGGGCCGGCGTCTCGGCGACATGGTCGGCAAGACCATGGTCATCCACGCGCCGCGCGATCGCCAGACGCTGCGGCCGCCGGCGGAAGGCGCGCACGCGCCTTTGCAGCCGCTGCAGCCGCAGGAGCAGGCGGCGGTGATCGCGTTCTCCGAGCGCGCGGCGACCCTGACCCAGGAACGCCGCGAGGAGTTGGCCGGGATCGCCGCGCCGGTGGTCGGCATTGGCGGCGCGCTGGGCGTGCTGCGGCTGCAGGCCGTCGCCAATTGGCTGCTGGGGCGTCGATGAACACGGACTCCCTCAAGCAGGCGGTGCTGAAACAGGAAACCTTCGTCCTCCGCCATCAGGACGAATGGACCGAATTCGAAGCCTGGCTGGTCGCCCGCGGCGACAGCCCGCGCGACGCCCGCCGGCAGCAGGCCCGGTGGCAGGGCCTGCGCGACGAGGACATGCCGGCGCGCTATCGCCGTTTGTGCCAGCAGCTCGCGCTGGCCCGCAGCCGCGGTTACAGCCCGCAGGTGGTGGAACGCCTGCAGAGCCTCACCCAGCGCGCGCACGCGGTGTTCTATCGCGCGCCGCCGCCGCAGTGGCGGCGTGCGCTGGCGTTCTTCCTCGCGGATTTCCCGCGCCTCGTGCGCGCGCAGCGCGGCTGCCTGTGGGCGGCGGCGCTGCTGTTCGTGGTGCCGCTGGTGGGTGCGTTCGTGGCGGTGCAGATGTCGCCGGAGCTGGTCTACACGGTGTACGAGCCGGGCCAGCTCGCCGAATATGAGCAGATGTACGACCCCGCCGCGCCCGAGCGCAAGCTCGGCCGCGACAGCGGCAGCGACCTGATGATGTTCGGCTTCTACATCATGAACAACATCAGCATCGGCCTGCGCACCTTCGCCAGCGGCCTGCTCGCCGGGGTCGGCAGCATGGTGGTGCTGTTCACCAACGGACTGATGATCGGCGGGATCGCCGGCCATCTGCAGAGCGTGGGCCATGGCGACCCGTTCTGGCGCTTCGTCGCCGGACATTCCGCGCCGGAGTTGACCGCGATCGTGCTGTCCGGCGCCGCCGGCATGCAGATGGGCCTCGCGCTGATCGCGCCGGGTCGCCGTCGTCGCGTCGATGCCTTGATCGAAGCCGGCAAGGTCGGCGCGAAGCTGTGCCTCGGGGTGTTCGCGATGCTGCTGTTCGCGGCCTTCGTGGAAGCGTTCTGGTCGTCGATCGGCTGGATGCCGGCGGTCGTGAAGTACGCCGTCGGCGGTCTGCTGTGGACGCTGACCCTCGGCTGGCTGGCGCTCGGTGGGCGAGGCGGATCCGCTCACGCGGCACTGCCGCGTGATCCGCTGAGCGCCCGACCAGGGATGGTCGGGCCGGACGATCCGCAGCCCACGCCGTCGCGCCAAGGATGGCATCGTGATGGCGACGCGGCACCGCCGCGCGATGTCGAAGTCGCACCGTCGCGGGACGCGGCATGAAACTCGACACCCTCACCGTCGAACTGCGCCCGCGCTCCTCGTGGGAAGCGATGGAACTGGGCACCGCGCTGGTGCGCCGGCATGCGGGCGCGATCTGGCTCCCGTGGCTGATCGTCACCGGCCTCGCGTTCGCGCTGCTGAATCTCGCGGCCTGGGCCATCGGCCATCTCTGGCTGGCGTGGCTGCTGATGTGGTGGCTGCGTCCGCTGTTCGACCGCATTCCGATGTACGTGCTGTCGCGCGCGGTGTTCGGCACCGTGCCGCGGGTGGCCGACACCCTGCGCGCGCAGCTGCGCTGGGGCTGGAAGCCGATGCTCGGCCATCTCACCTGGCGCCGCTTCAGTCCGATGCGTGCGGCGATGCTGCCGGTGGATCTGCTCGAAGGCGCCGAGCCCGCGCGTCTGGCCGAACGGCGTCGCGTGATCGGCGGCGGCGTGGGCGGTCCCGCGGTGCTGCTCACGGTGGCCTGCCTGCATTTCCTGCTGGCGCTGAGCGTCTCCCTGGTGATGCTGGTGACGCTGTTCATCCCCAACGAACTGCTGCTCGAAGTCGGCCGCGAAGCCTGGGCGGCGCTGGAGTCCGGCCCGCCGGTGTGGGCGCTGATCGCGCTCAATGCGGTGGACTGGCTGGCGGTCGCCTTCATCGAGCCGTTCTACGTCGGCGCGGGCTTCGGCCTGTATCTCAATCGCCGCACCCAGCTCGAAGCCTGGGATCTGGAGATCGCGTTCCGGCGCATGCGCCGGCGGCTGGAAGCGCTGGGCAGCACGACGTTCGCGTCGATGTTCGCGTTCGCATTGCTCGCGTTCGCGCTGTCCTTGCCCGCGGCGCGGCCTGCGCAGGCCTGTCCCGGCGGCGACTGCATGCGATCGTCGGAGGTGCCGGCCCCGCTCGCGCTGCAGCAGGCGGAGACCGAAGGCACGAACAAGCCTGATCAGGACGCCGCCGACGCGCGCGCGGCCGCTCGCGCCGCTGCCGCCGCCGCCGCGGACGACGAGGTCGCGCCCGAAGGCCAGGATGTCCGCACCCGCACCCTGCAGGAGATCTTCGGCGAGGACACCGTCGCCCACGGCGATTTCGAGAAGGCGGTGGCCGAGGCCTACAAGGACCCGCTGCTGCGCCCGAAGCAGCAGACCACCACCTGGGAGCGTCGCGATCGCGACGAGAAGAAGCCCGAGCAAGAGGACGATCCCGACCTCGACCTCTCCGCGCTGAAATGGATCTCGGGCGTGGTCGGTTTCATCGTCGAAAACGTGCTGTGGCTGCTGCTGGCCGCGCTGGTGCTGGCGCTGGCGCTCACCGCGAAACGCTGGTGGCCGTGGCTCGCCGGTATCGCCGCCGATCCGGAGCCGGAACCCGAGCCGGTGGAGATGATGCATCTCGCGCATGCCGAACCGCTGCCGCCGGACATCGCCACGGTCGCGCGCCGGCTGTGGGCCGAAGGCCAGCCGCGCCGCGCGCTGGCCCTGCTCTATCGCGCCAGCGTCGAAGCGATGACCGCGCGGATCGATGCGCATCCGCCGCCGGGCGCGACCGAGGCCGATTGCCTGCGTCTGTCGCGGCGCCTGCCCGAGGCCGAAGATCGCGAGGCGTTCCAGCGCGTGGTCCGGGTGTGGCAATACGCCGCGTACGGGCAGCGCCTGCCCGACGCCGGCGATTTCGAAACGTTGGTGCAGACGCTGGCGCAGCGCTTCCGGTGGGCCGCATGAACCGCACCGCCGTCGTCCGCACGACCCTGCTCGCGCTGCTGGGCGCGGGACTCGTCGCGCTGTTCGTCTGGTGGTGGCTGCGCACCTTCGAGCGCGTGACCGACACCATCGATCTGCCGCCGCGCGGCGAAGCGGCGTACAACCCGCTCTACCCGCTCAAGCTCGCCCTCGCCAAATCCGGGCGCAAGGTCGATGCGCGCCAGCGCCTGGACCTGCCCGATCACCCGCTGAAGCCCGCGGACACCGTGCTGATGCTGGGCGACCCGCGCACGCTGTCGATCCCGGAAGTCGATGGCCTGCTCGCCTGGGTCGACGGCGGCGGCCATCTGATCGTGCGCACGCCGCCGCCGGGCTCCACCCTCGGCGGCGAGGACGTGTCGTTGCTGAGCGAACTGGGCATCGTCGCCATGGATGCCGACCCGGTCTGCCAGGGCCTGCAGGTGGCGAAGCTGGAGCACCACATCGAATTCTGCGATGGACGCCGGTTCTACTTCCACGACGAAGACGCCGAAGTCGCCGCGACCTGGGGCGACGACGAGGCCGCCGAATACGCCTACGCCCGCGTGATCCACGGCGACGGCACGGTCGACGTGATCGCGGACCTCGACTTCCTGCAGGCCGACAAGCTCGAAGACGCCCAGCACGCCGCGCTCGCGCGCCAACTGTTGCAGCCGAACTGGGCCGATGGCGGCACCTTCCATCTGATCTACAGCGCCAACATGCCGTCGCTGTGGGACCTGGTGTGGCAGTACGGCTGGCGCGCGATCGTGCCGGCGCTGCTCGCGCTGCTGCTGTGGCTATGGATGCGCGCCGAGCGCCTGGGCCCGCTGCGTCCCGCCGCGCCGCCGGACCGCCGTTCGCTGCTCGAACACGTCCAGGCCAGCGGCGATCACCTCTACCGCTACGGCCGCGGCGGCGTGCTGTACGCCGCGGTCCACGACGCCTTCCTCCGTCGCCTGCGTCAGCGCGACCCCTACGCCGCGGCACTCGAAGGCCCGGCGCAGATCGACGCCATCGCCCGGCGCACCGGCCTGTCCACCGTCGATGTCGACGCCGCCCTGCGCTACCCGCGCCCCGGCGACGCCAAGGACTTCGTGCTCCGTATCGCCAAACTTCTGCAACTGAGAACCCGACTATGACGACCCATGCCGCCACCGAAACCGCGGCCCTGCCGCAGCCGATCGTCGGCGAAGCCCTGGTGGCCCGCGCCGCCGCCGTGCGCGACGAAGTCGCCAAGGCCTTCATCGGCCAGGACGACGTGCTCGACCAGATCCTGATCGTGCTGCTCGCCGGCGGCCACGTGCTGATCGAAGGCGTGCCCGGCCTGGGCAAGACCCTGCTGGTGCGCGCGCTGGGCCAAGCGCTGGGCTGCGGCTACGGCCGCGTGCAGTTCACGCCCGACCTCATGCCCAGCGACGTCTGTGGCCACGCGGTCTATGACCCCAAGACCGAACGCTTCGCGATCCGCCGCGGCCCGATCTTCACCAACCTGCTGCTGGCCGACGAGATCAACCGCGCGCCGGCCAAGACCCAGTCCGCGCTGCTCGAAGCGATGCAGGAACAGCAGGTCACCATCGAAGGCACCAGCCATCCGCTGCCGGCGCCGTTCATGACCCTGGCCACGCAGAATCCGGTGGAACAGGAAGGCACCTATCCGCTGCCCGAAGCGCAGCTCGACCGGTTCCTGCTGAAGGTGCTGATCGACTATCCGTCGCACGCCGACGAAGTCGGCATGGTCACCGCGGTCAGCAGCGGCCGCGCCGCCGCGCATTTCGATCTGTCGCAGGTGCGCGCCGTGCTCAGCGCCGAGGACATCGTCGCGATGCAGCTCGGCACCGGCCTGGTCACGGTCGATGCGGCGGTGATCGACTACGCCGTGCGCATCGTCTCCGCCACCCGCAAATGGCCGGGCATCGCGCTGGGCGCAGGCCCGCGCGGCAGCCTCGCGCTGGTCCGCGCCGCGCGCGCGCAGGCGGTCCTGGCCGGCCGCGATTTCGTCACCCCCGACGATATCCGCAGCATCGCCAAGCCGGCGCTGCGCCACCGCATCGCGCTGTCGCCGGAAATGCAGATCGAAGGCCAGACGCCCGACCAGGTGCTGGACGCGCTGCTCGCCAAGGTCGAAGCGCCGCGGCAGTGAGCGCGCCCGTCGCCACCGCGAAACCGCCGCCGGTGCAGCCGAAGGCCGCCGCCGCGCCCGCGCCCGCGACCGTGCGCGTCGTGCGCGCCTGGCCGCGTCCGGCGCCGGGCTTCGTGTGGGCCTGCGTGGCCTGGGCCGCGCTCGGCCTCGCCGTGCACGTGCGCCTGCTGCCGGCGAGCGTCTGGCTGATCGCGCTCGCGGGGCTGGTCGCGCTCGCGCTGTTCGATCTGTGGCGGCTGCGCGTCGCGCCCACGCCCGAGGTCGCGCGCAGCCTGCCGGAAGCCTGGCCGATCGGCGTCGAGCGCGATGTCGAACTGCGGATCGAACACTACGGCCGTCGCCAGCGGGTGGTGGTCCACGACCTGCATCCCGGCGACTGGGACCTCACCGACCGCACGATTCCCGACCTGCCGCGCACGATCGTGCTCGCCGCCGACAGCGTCGCCACCCTGCGCTATCGCCTGCGCCCGTCGGTGCGCGGCAACTTCCGCTTCGAAGGCACGCAGCTGCGGCTGTCGTCGCCGCTGCGCCTGTGGCGGCAGTCGCGGATCGTCGGCGCGCCGCAGCAGGTGCGCGTGTTCCCGAATTTCGCGCCGCTCGCGGGCTTCGCGCTGTTCAGCGCCGAACAGGCTTCGCGGCTGGTCGGCGCGCACATCAAGCGCCGCCGCGGCGAAGGCACCGACTTCCACCAGATGCGCGAGTATCGCGTCGGCGACAGCATGCGCCAGATCGACTGGAAGGCGACGGCGCGCGCGCGCAAGCTCATCTCGCGCGAATACCAGGACGAAAAGAACCAGCAACTGCTGATGGTCGTCGACACCGGCCGGCGCATGCTCGCGCACGAAGGCGGGCTGTCGCACTTCGACCGCGCGCTCGACGCCACGCTGGTGGTCTCGTACATCGCGCTCAAGCGCGGCGACGCCGTCGGCCTGTTCACCGCCGGCGGCGAACAGCGCTGGGTCGCGCCGCAGCGCGGCATGGCCGCGATCGACACCCTGCTGCGCGCCAGCTACGACCTGCAGCCGGTGCCGGTCGCCACCGACTATCTCGCCGCCTCCACCGAACTCGCGCTGCGCCAGCGTCGCCGCGCGCTGGTGATGCTGGTCACCAACCTGCGCGACGAAGACATCGAGGACGTGCTCGGCGCCGTGCGCCTGCTGCAGCGCCGCCATCTCGTGGTCGTCGCCAGCCTGCGCGAACGCGATCTCGACGAAGCGCTCGACCAGCGCGTCGACGACGTGCGCAGCGCCGTCCGCGCCGCCGCCGCCGCCCGCTACATCGCCCAGCGCGCCGCCGCCCACGATCTGCTGCGCAACCACCGCGTCACCGTGCTCGACGTGACCTGCGAACAGCTCCCCGCCGCGCTGGTGGAGCAGTATCTGTCGATCAAGCGCAGCGGGTTGCTCTGACGGCGGCGCGGGCCACCTCATCGGGTACGCCATCGACGGAAAGATTTTCCTGCAGGCGCGCCGGCTTTCAACAGCCGAATGGCTGGTCAAGGCGCGACGAACCCTCGTGGAGCACCCATGCACTGGCTCAAGAAACTCCTGACCCACAAATCCGCCGAACCCACCGCCGAACGCGTCGACGATCCGACACCGCCGGATATCGCCCTCTACCGGCTGATTCCGCCGTGCTCCTCCGACGCCATCGGGCGCTGGGCCAAGGGCTTTCCGGACTATCCGGAGATCGTCGGTTATTCGCTGCTCGGGCACTTCTTCCTGCGCGATCCGGCGACGCAGGATTACATCGTGCTGCATCCGTTCCAGTGGGCGGCGAAGTCCTACGGCAGCCACGCGTCGGTCGAAGCCTTCGAGCGCGATGTGCTGCGGGAGCCGGGCTTCGCCATGTACGTGCTGCGTGCGGACCATGTCGCCGCCATCCAGCGGCGGCTGGACGTGCCGGGCGACGACGCGATCTACATTCCCGAGCCGTATCCGTTTCTCGGCGGCAGCGAAGCGCCCGAGACCTACGCCATCGGCAACGTGTGGGCGTTCATGGAGATCGTCGCGCAGATGGGCGGGCTGGAAGACTGATCCCGCCTCGCCGCCGGTACGCGCGCCGCGGCGGGGCGACGATGGCATCATCTCCCCGCCACCCGGCGAATGGAGGATTGTCCATGTCCCCGACCGCGAAGAAGACCGTGCGCGGGTCCGCGAAGACCGCCGACACGACGTTCACCGCCGAGGAAAAGGCGGCGATGAAGGCCCGCGCGCAGGAAATGAAGGCCGAAGCGTGCGCCGGCAAGGACCGTGCGGCGGGCGAACGGGAGCTGCTCGCGAAGATCGGCGAGATGCCGGCGCCGGAACGCGCCATGGCCCGGCGCCTGCACGACCTCATCACCGCCAGCGCGCCGATGCTGATGCCGAAGACCTGGTACGGCATGCCCGCCTACGCCCGGGACGGGAAGGTCGTCTGTTTCTTCCAGAGCGCGCGGAAATTCAACACGCGGTACGCGACGTTCGGCTTCAGCGATCAGGCGATGCTGGACGACGGCGATCTCTGGCCGACCGCGTTCGCGTTGAAGGCGCTGTCCGCCGCCGACGAGGCGAAGATCGTCGCACTCGTGAAGAAGGCGGTCGGCGGGTAGCGCGCAGGACGTCAGGAACATGTCGCTGCCCACGCGGGATGCTTCATCGCACGACATCCGCTGGTCGCGCGCGCTGCGGGTCTGGCTGGGTATCGTGGTCGTCGAGTCGGTGCATGGCGCCCTGCGGCAGGCGTTCCTGGCGCCGGCGATCGGCGACCTGCCCGCGCGACAGATCGGTGTGATCGTCGGGTCCGGCCTCATCCTCGCGATCGCCTGGCTGTGCATCCGCTGGATCGATGCACGCCGCCCGCGCCAGCAGTTCGCGATCGGCGCGGTGTGGGTCGTGCTGATCGTCGCCTTCGAAATCGGGCTCGGCCTCGCGTTGGGGTATCCGCCCGCGCGGATCGCGTCCGATTACGATCCGACCCGCGGCGGCTGGATGGGCTTCGGTCTGCTGTGCCTGCTGTGCGCGCCGTGGCTGGCCGCGAAGGTGCGCGGCCTGCGCTGAGAGCGCCGATCCGTGAACCGGTGTGTCCATGCACCGGCCCGGACACATTTCGACACGTGTCGCGCATCGGCCCGCGCTAGGCTGGACGCATCGTCGAATCGCGCTCCGGAGTGTCCGTCATGAAAGCCGCCGTCTTCGTTTCCGCGCTCACGCTGGTGACGCTCGCCGCCGGATTGTCGACCGACCTGCACGCGGGTCCGCTGCGTGAGCGTCTGCGCGCGCGCGTGGCGCAGGGCGGCGGCGACGGCATGGCCGAATTCGGCGGCGCCATGAGCTGCGCCGACTGGGCGAAACGCGTCGACCGGATGGCGCAGCGTTCGCAGGGGCGCGATGCCGGCCCGACGCCCGATCGCGCCGACGTGGCCTACGGGTCGGCGCCGCGCGAACGGATGGACGTGTTCCTGCCGAAGACCGCCGCGCCTGGCGGAAGTCTTGGCGGCGCGCCGGTCATCGTGATGGTGCATGGCGGCGGCTGGTGCGTGGGCGACAAGGCCATGGCCGGGGTCACCGCGAACAAGGTCGCGCGCTGGGTGTCGCGGGGATTCGTGTTCGTCTCGGCGAATTATCCGATGGTCAACGACGGCGCCGATGCGCGGGCGCAGGGCGGCGAGATCGCGAAGGCCGCGGCCTTCGTGCAGGCGCATGCCGCCGAATGGGGCGGCGATCCGGCGAAGGTCATCCTGATGGGCCATTCCGCGGGCGCGCATCTGGTGTCGCTGGTGAATGCCGATGCCGAACTGCGGCGCGCGCACGGCGTGCGTCCGTTGCTCGGCACGGTGTCGCTGGATGCGGGCGCCATAGATGTCGTGACCCAGATGCCGAACGTCTATCCGTTCCTGAAGCAGCGCTACCGCGAGGCCTTCGGCGAGCGCGAGGCGCAGTGGATCGCGGCCTCGCCGTATCACCGCCTCGACCGCACCGCCGCGCCGTGGCTGGGCGTGTGTTCGACCACGCGCAAGGACGACCCCTGCGGACAGGCCAGCGCCTACGTCGAGAAAAGCCGCGGCCTGGGCCTGCGCGCGGAGGCGCTGCCGCAGCCGATGAGCCACGGGGCGATCAACAACGAACTGGGCATGGACAGCGACTACACCCGCGATGTCGAAGCGTTCCTGGCCGCGCTGGATCCGGCGGTGGCGGCGTTGCTGCAGCGCTGAAGCTGCGCATGGCGTGATGCTGGCGCGATGCCGCCGCAATGCGATCAGGGCGCGGTGCGATCGTCGACGCGTTTGGCGTCGGAATCGATGCGCATGCCGGTGATCTCCTGGGTCGAGGTCAGCGTCCTGCCGTCGGCGGACAGCACGAACGCGACCTGCGCGGTGTCGCCGTCGGCGAACACGTAGGTCGCCTGGATGGCTTGCCGCGCCGGGTCGGTGGCGCGGATGCGATAGGCGTGGCGGAACACCTTGCCGTCGGGATGGATCAGCGTGTAAGGCCCCTGGCCGGAGGCGGCATCGATGGGGCCGTAGAACAACTGGTCGTTCGCGTCGGTGGCCCAGTGTCCGATCAGGCGCGACGCGGGGTCGCCGTGCGCGGACAGGTCCGGTGCGGGTTGCGAACAGCCGCCCGTGAAGGCGAGCGACAGGGCGAGCAGGCAGAACGCGATACGCATCGGATGCTCCAGTGCGTGCGACGTCAGCGGGCGGGCGATGCGTTCGTTTCGACGGCCGCGGCGGGCGGCGTGAAGCCCAGTTCTTCGCGGAAGGCGTCGCCGACATCGCAGTAGGGCCGCTTCGCGTTCGTGGTGCGCACGCGTTCGAACCACCAGGTCGGGCGGCCGACCTCGCTGTCGGCATTGCGGCGCAGCGCGTACCAGGTGAAGGTCACGTCGGCGGCATCGGCGTAGCTTTCGCCGAGCGCACGGTCGGCGCGGATCAGCGTCGCCGGTTCGCCGGCCCGACCGGGCACGAGACGCAGATCGTGCAGCACGCAGTCGGCGCCGCCACGGATGGTCGCGAACTGGGTCTCGTCGTCGCCGTCGAACAGCGGCACCTGCAGCAGTCCACCATCGTCGGCCTGGAACGTCACCACGTCGAAACCGTGGGCGTTGTAATTCTCGCGACGGGCGATCGTCACCAGATCGGGCTTGCCGTCGCCGGTGAAATCGACCCGGTTGAGTCCATTGCGGAGCGGCAGCGGCTCTGCGGCCTGTGCGAAGGCGGGCAGCAGCAGGAAGGCGAGGCAGACGAGCGAACGCGACATGTGACGTACCGGAAGAGGCGGAAGGACGCGCGCGACGGGCTCAGGGCGCGGGCGTTTCGCGCGTGGCGCGACACAGCCCCGAGACCACGGTCAGCAGCCCGGCCAGGGAGACGACGTTGAGCACGACGCGCAGCGAGGTCAGCACGTCGACCATGCGCTGGATGTCGCCACCGGCGGCCTCGAATGCGAACGACTGCGCCACGTTCAGCGCGAAGCCGGCCAGCGAGGCGACCAGCATCACCGCGATGCCGATCATGCCCAGGCGACGGCCCGCACCGGGACGCGCGTTGCCCGCCAACAGCGCGAACGCCACGCCCAGCGCCAGCAGTTCGGGAATCGCGAAGGACATCAGGGTCAACCACTGCATGCATGCACTCCCGGAGTTCGAAGTCGGACGGATCCGCAGATCAGTCGGCGGTGATCAGCGCGGCATGCCGCGCCTGCAGCTCGGTGTAGACCGGGTCGGTATCCGGACGGACGCCGTGCCAGAGGAAGAAGCTCTCCGCGGCCTGTTCCACCAGCATGCCGAGGCCGTCGACGGTCGTGTGCGCATGCGCCGCGCGCGCCCAGGCGAGGAACGGGATCGCGGCTTCGCCGTAGCTCAGGTCCACGGCCGCGGTACGCGGGCCGACCAGCGACATCGGCAGGGTCGGCAGCGTGCCGTGGCGCGTGGCCGACGTGGCGTTGAGGATCAGGTCGAATTCGCCGAGCGTGCCCAGATCGTCGAAATAGCGCGCATGCATGCGCCCGGGCTCGCCGAGCTGGTCGATCAGCGCGTCGGCCTTCGTGCTGTCGCGATTGACCACGAACACATCGCCCACGCCCGCTTCCAGCAGTGCCGGGGCCACGCCGCGGGCCGCGCCGCCGGCGCCGAGCAGCAGCGTGCGCCGGCCGCGCAGGTCCAGGCCCTGGCGCCCGGTGAGATCGCGCACCAGACCGACGCCGTCGGTGTTGTCGCCCAGCCAGCCGTTGTCGTGGCGGATCAGCGTGTTCACCGCGCCCGCGCGCCTGGCGCGGTTGCTCAGCAGGTTGCACAGCTCGGCCGCGCGCTGCTTGTGCGGCAGGGTCACGTTCGCGCCCTGCCCGCCGCTCTTCGCGAACGACGACAGCGCCGCCGCGAAATCGCCGGGGGCGCATTCGATCGCGACGTAGTCGAGCTCGATGCCGCTCTGCTGGCCGAAGGTCCGGTGGATCTTGGGCGAGAGCGAATGCAGGACCGGGTGTCCGAAGACGGCATAACGTTTCATCGGCGACTCCTCAGTCGTGCGCGTCGCGCAGCCAGCGCGCCGCATCCAGCGCGAAATAGGTCAGGATGCCGTCGCAGCCGGCACGCTTGAACGCCACCAGCGCCTCCAGCGCGCAGGCGCGTTCGTCCAGCCAGCCGTTGCGCGCGGCAGCCTTCAGCATCGCGTACTCGCCGCTGACCTGATAGGCGAAGGTCGGCACGCCGAATTCGTCCTTCACCCGGCGCACGATGTCGAGGTAGGGCAGGCCCGGCTTGACCATGATCATGTCGGCGCCTTCGTCGAGATCCAGCGCGACCTCGCGCAGGGCTTCGTCGGAATTCGCCGGGTCCATCTGATAGCTGTACTTGTTGCCCTTGCCGAGCGCGCCGGCCGAGCCCACCGCGTCGCGGAACGGGCCGTAGAAACTGCTGGCGTATTTCGCGGCGTAGCTGAGGATGCGGGTGTGGATGTGGCCCGCGGCCTCCAGCGCCTCGCGGATCGCGCCGATGCGGCCGTCCATCATGTCGCTGGGAGCGACGACATCGGCACCGGCGCGCGCGTGCGACAGCGCCTGCTGCATCAGCGCCTCGACGGTCTCGTCGTTGACCACGTAGCCGCTGTCGTCGATCAACCCGTCCTGGCCGTGCGAGGTGTAGGGGTCCAGGGCGACGTCGGTGATCACGCCCAGTTCCGGGAACCGCTGCTTGAGCGCGCGCACCGCGCGCTGCATCAGGCCCTCGTCGTCCCAGGCGGCCACGCCGTCGAGCGATTTGGCTTCCGGCGCGGTCACCGCGAACAGCGCCAGCGCCGGCACGCGCAGCGCGCTGGCCTCTTCGGCGACCTTCAGCAGTTCGTCGATGGACAGGCGTTCGATGCCGGGCATCGAGCCCACCGGTGCGCGGCCGGGCAGTTCGTGGACGAAGACCGGATAGATGAGATCGTTCGCGGTCAGCACGTGTTCGCGCATGAGCCGGCGCGAGAACTCGCTGCGGCGCATGCGGCGGAGGCGGGTGTAGGGAAAGGTCATGGCGGGATGATACGCGCGACGGCATGCGTCCGGCTTGATCGGACGCAAGGCCGACCGGCCGCGACCCGCGCCGCATCCGGTCCGATCCGCCGCGGTGCAGGCTCTACAATCGACCGATGCGATTGCTGCGAACCCTGCCGCCGATGGCCCGCGCCTGCCTGCTGTTCCTCGGCGGGTTGGCGCTGCTGTGCTGGCTCGGGCCGCTGTGCATCGGTTTCGATCCGCATCGTCCGGACTGGGACGCGCTGTCGGTCGCGCCGGGCACCGCCGGGCACTGGTTCGGCACCGACGCCATCGGCCGCGACGTGCTGGCGCGCACGCTCGCCGGCGGGCGCCTGTCGTTGACGATCGGACTGCTCGCCAGCCTCGTCGCGCTGATCGTCGGCCTCGGCTTCGGCGCCAGCGCCGGCCTCGCCGGCGGCCGGATCGAGCGGCTGATGCTGCGCGTGCTCGACATGGCCAGCGCCCTGCCGTTCCTGCTGATCGTGATCCTGCTGCTGACCCTGTTCGAGCGTTCGCTGTGGCTGTTGCTCGTGGCGATCGGCGGCTATGTCTGGATCGATCTGGCGCGGGTGATGCGCGCCGAGGCCGCGCGCCTGCGCGAGACGCCGTTCATGCTCGCGGCCACCGCGATGGGCGCGAGCTTTCCGCAGCGCCTGCGCTGGCACGCGCTGCCGAACCTGCTGCCGCTGGCGTTCGTGTATCTCGGCCTGATCCTGCCGCAGGCCATTCTGGTCGAGAGTTTCCTCGGCTTCCTCGGCCTGAGCGTGGACGAACCGTCGGCCAGCTGGGGCACGCTGTTGTCCGAAGGTGTGCAGGAACTCGACAGCGCGCCTTGGACGCTGCTGTTTCCGGCGGGCTTTCTGGTGGCGACGCTGGCGGCGTTCCAGTTTCTCGGCGACAGCCTGCGCGACTGGCTGGACGTGCGCGGCGACGCGCGGCGCGACATGCCGCGCGACATGCCGCGCGAGCACGAATCGGCCGCGGCATGACGCTCGCGCTGCGCCAGCTCGACGTACATGCCGGCGCGCGCCGGCTGCTCGGGCCGCTCGATCTCGCGCTTGCGCCGGGGCGGTGCCTCGGCGTGGTCGGCGAAAGCGGTAGCGGCAAGAGCCTCACCGCGCTGTCGCTGCTCGGGCTGTTGCCGCCGGGCCTGCATGCGCGCGGCGCGCTGACGCACGACGGCGCCGACATCGTTTTCGGTTCGCGCGCGCATGCGGCGCTGCGCGGTCGCGTGCTGGGCTGGGTGCCGCAGGACCCGCTGGCCGCGCTGCATCCGCTGCGCACGATCGGCGCGCAACTGCGCGAAACGTTGCGCGTTCACGATCAAGCGGAAACGCAAGCGCGCGCGCTGCTGTCGCGGGTGCGCCTGCCCGATCCCGACGCCGCGCTGAAGCGGTTTCCGCACCAGTTCTCCGGTGGCCAGCGCCAGCGCATCGCGATCGCGCTGGCGCTGTGCAGCGCGCCGCGGTATCTCATCGCCGACGAACCGACCTCGGCGCTCGACGCGCGGATCGCGCGCGAGGTGCTCGATCTGCTGGACGCGCTGCGTCGCGAGGACGGACTGGGGCTGATGCTGATCAGCCACGATCTGCCGCTGGTCGGTGCCTACGCCGAGGACGTGCTGGTGCTGCGTCGCGGCGACGTCGTCGAACGCGGCGCGACCCGCGCCGTGTTCGCGCATCCGCAGCATGCGTACACGCGCGAGTTGATCGAGGCGGATGGTTTACCCGTAGGAGGGCCTTCAGGCCCGATCTCTTCCGAAACCGCCATCGACTCAAAGCTCGGGCCTGAAGGCCCTCCTACGAAAAACCAGGCTTTGCTGCGCGGCGAAGCTCTGTCCATGCGCTACCCGCGTTCGGCGACGCCCGCGCTCGACGGCGTCGACATCGCGCTGCATCGCGGCGAAGGGCTCGCGCTGCTCGGCGAGAGCGGCAGTGGCAAGAGCACGCTCGGGCGCGCGCTGCTGCGCCTGCTGCGCGGTGCGCAGGGACGCGTGTGGCTGGACGAGGTCGAACTGACCGCGCTGTCCGGCCGTGCGCTGCGGGTGATGCGCAGGCGTATCGGCGTGGTGTTCCAGGATCCCTACGCGTCGCTCGATCCGCGCATGCGCGTCGGCGACATCGTCACCGAACCGCTGCGCATCCAAGATTTCGGCGATGCGGCCGCGCGTGCGGCGAAGGCCGGCGAATTGCTGGTGGCGGTCGGGCTGGAAGCGGAGATGGCCACGCGCTGGCCGCACCAGTTTTCCGGCGGTCAGCGCCAGCGCATCGCGATCGCGCGCGCGCTGGCCTGCGATCCCGACCTGCTGGTCTGCGATGAAGCGGTCTCGGCCCTCGACGCGCATCACCGCCGCGAGATCCTCGCGCTGCTGGCGACGCTGAAACGCGAACGCGGTCTGGCGCTGCTGTTCGTCACCCACGATCTCGCCGCCGCGGCCGCGGTGGCGGAACGCATCGCGGTGCTGGACGCGGGGAAGATCGTCGAACTCGGCGATGCCGCCGAGGTGCTGCGCAACCCGCGGCATGCGCATACGCAGGCGCTGGTCGACGCACGGCGGTTGTAGGGCGGGCCCTGGGCCCGCCCTACGCCATCGTGCGTTCGAGCGGCGTCAGATAACGCCGCCGCCCATGCTCAACCGGATCACGGCGACCACGATCACGATGGTGTTGAGCACCAGCCCGGCCTTGGCGCGGCCGTTCTTGCCGCTCTTGCCGAACAGCACGCCGAGCGCGGCGATGATCGCGCCGACGCCGGCGAAGGGGATCCACAGCCAGTTGAGCCAGCCCAGCAGCGGAATCAGGCCGATGAACATCAGGAGCATCGCGACGATGCCCCAGAGCAGACTGATCAGACCCATCGTGACGTTCCCCTCGGGAAGGGCCGCGGATGCGCGGCCGGTAGGAGCGTAGATGGATGCGCCGCCGCCGGAATCAAGCGCCGGGGCGCAGGCGTTCAGGCATGGACGCCGTCGATCTCCACCGCCAGCTCGCGCCGGCAGATCGCGGCGTGCAGCAGCAGCCGCGGCACGCTGTTGCCGAAGCGGGCGTCGAGCGCCTGCGCCACCACCGGTAGGTCTTCGGCGTCGCGCACGTACACCTTCAGCCGGGTGCCGCTGCCGAAGCCGGCCGGCAGCGACGGCTGGTGGCGGCGCGCTTCGGCCAGCAGCGCGTCGAAGTTGGCGAAGGTCTCGCCGATCTGCGCCTGCAGTTCGCCGATGTGCTGCGAGGCGTGGCCGACCACGCTGGCCGTGCCGGACAGCAGCAGCGGCAGGGTGCTGCCCGCCGGCGGCAGCATGGCGCGGGCGAAGCTGGGCGACTGCGGGCCGTACTGGCGGGGATAGCGGTAGGCGCTGACCTGGCGCGGGTTCTCCACCGGAATGCCGCGGCGGCTGGCCGAGAGCCAGTACACCTGCAGCGTGCGTCGGCCGTCGCAGCGGCCGATGGCGGTGGCCGCGGGCAGCTCGAAGGTTTCGAAGCGGCCCATGCCGCGGGCGCGGCCGACGCAGAAGCGGCGGTAGCGCTCGGCGTCGCCGTCGCCCAGGGTGATGGCGTCGAGATAGTTCCAGACCCGCAGCAGGTGCGGGGTGCGGCTGCCGGAGACGAAGCCGATCAGTTGCGCGTAGGCGCGTTCGGCGGCGTCGCCGACGTCGCTGTGGTCCGGATGCTCGCCGGGCGGTTCGTCGACTTCGATGACGCCGAAGGTCAGCTGGCCGTCGCTGGCCCAGCGGATCTCGCCCTGTTCGGAGGTGCCTTCGCGGCCATGGTCGACCGGGCCGGTGCAGCGCCAGTGTTCGAACGGCGCGATGCCGTACGGCTGCAGCGGCACCCGCAGATAGCGCGGGTCATCGCAGTGCGGCGCGTCGTTGCCGAAGCCGAACACGGCGAGGGTGTCGCTGCCGAGCAGCGACTGCGGCGAGTCCGCCTGCAGATAGTCGATCGACAGGGCGGCGGGATAGGGCATGGTGGCTTCCATCAGGAGTCGGGCTGCAGGGTATCGCCACGGAATGCGGTGCGTCGCTCGCGTCGCCGTCGCCGCCATTCGCGCAGCGCCTGCGGTGCCATCGTGACGGCGGTGACGAAGTAGATGCACCGGAACAGGCGCAGGCGGCGGATCACCGCCGGGTTGTCGAACACGTCGCCGGCGAGCATCGAGATGACCGCCTGTTCGATCTGCAGCACGTTCCGCGGGTTGGCGAACAGATGCCGCATCACCGGCGTGGTGAAGCGGTAGATGAACCACGAAAATTCCTTCAGGCCGCGGTCGAAGCCGCGCGTCATCGCACGCTGCAGCGCCTGCTCGCGCGCGGGTTCGCGCAGGATGGCGTCGACCGTGTGCGCGGCGCGCTCGGCGCTGTGCATGGCGAGATACACGCCGGAGGAGAAGATCGGATCGATGAAGACGTAGGCGTCGCCGACCGTGGTCCAGCCCGGTCCGCACATCCGGGTCGAGACGTAGGAATAGTTGCCGGTGGCGTGCACCGGCGCCGCGCGCTCGGCGCCGCCCATCCGCATCCACACCGTGGGAATCTGCTGCAGGGTCTCCAGCAGGAAGCCTGCGCGGTCGCCGCTGCGCCGTTTCAGATACTCGGGCGAACACACCGCGCCGATGCTCATCAGGTCGTCGCGCAGCGGAATCATCCAGACCCAGCCGTGGGCGAAGCGTTCGATGGTGATGTTGCCGGCGTCCTCGCCGGGCCGGCGTTCGACGCCGCGGAAATGGCTGAACAGGGCCGCGGACTGGTGTTTCGGGTTGCGGCGCTTGAGCTTGAGCCGGTTGCCCAGGAAGGTGTCGCGGCCGCTGGCATCGATGAGATGGCGCAGCGAGATCGCATATTCGGTGCCGTCGTCGCCGCATGCGCGGGCCCCGACCGGGCGACCGTCGGGGCCGAAATCCACCGCCGTGACCGTGATTCCCTCGCGCGCGTCCGCGCTGGCGTCGCGCGCCGCCCGGAACAGCAGGGCGTCGAATTCGTCGCGCCGCACCTGGAAGGCGTGGGTGCAGCCCGGGGTCAGGGCCCGGTCGAACCTGAACACGTGGGTCGTGCCGTCGGCGGCGGGCCGGGGGAAATCGGCGCCGATCTTGCGCACGCCGATGGCTTCGACCGCCGCCAGCACCCCCAGGCGGTCGAGGATCGGCAGATTCATCGGCAGCAGCGATTCGCCGATGTGGAAGCGCGGGTGACGGTCTTTTTCCAGCAGCAGCACCCGCCGGCCGAGGCGGGCCAGCGCGATCGCGGCGGTGCTGCCGGAGGGGCCGCCGCCGATGATCAGGACGTCGCAGTCCAGAGGGGTGGGCGCCGATGCGGGGCGCTCGCGATCCCCGGCGTCCGCGCCGAGAGGGACAGTCATGCTCTTCTTGTTGCAATGCGAGGCTGGCATCATACCGCGTGGCGTGCCGCCGCCGCCCCGACCGGGCGGCGAAACAGGCTCCGGTACGCATTCCCCCGCGATAGAGCGTGTTGATCGACGGCCCGGCATCGAACGCGTGGTCCGCCCGCCCGGCCGTCGGACAGGCGCCGCGGTGCGGCGCTCGACCGGCGGCTTTCCGATGCCTTCTCCGTTCTTTGTCCTCAATTACTGCCGAAACTGGATCCTTGTCATGCCTGAGCTGAGCCCTCCCGAACGCGAACTCGCGGAACTGCTGGTCGAGAGTCTGAATCTCGACGGCGTTTCCGCCGCGGAGATCGACCCGGAGGCGCCGCTGTTCGGTGCCGGCCTGGGCCTGGATTCGATCGACGCGCTCGAACTGGCGCTGGCCATCAGCAAGAAATACGGCTTCCAGCTGCGTTCGGACAACGACGACAACCGTCGCATCTTCGGCTCGCTGCGGGCGCTGTCGGCCCATGTCGAACAGCACCGGACGGTGTGATCGCCTGGCTGCGGTTGCTGCTGCTGCCGGCCTACGTCGCGCTGGCGCATTACGCGGGCGCGCTGCAGTCGCCGCTGCTGGCGGTATTGGCGCTGGCGGACCTGGTCCTGCTGGTGCTCATCGAACCCCTGGTCAAGCCGCGGCTCTGGGCGTGGCTGGCGCTGGCCGTCGTCGCGGCCGGGTTGGCCGCGCTGTCGCGCACGCCGCTGGCGCTGCTGCCGCTGCTGCTGGTGCCGCCGCTGTTCACCGCGATCTTCGCCTGGTGCTTCGCGCGCAGCCTGCGTGCGGGCCGGGTGCCGCTGATCACGAAGGTGGTCGCGGCGCTGTACGGGACCACGCCGGAAGGCCTGTCGCCGCGGCATCGCGGCTATACCCGCGGCCTCACCGCCACCTGGGCCGGGCTGCTGGCGGCACTGACCGTGCTGAATCTGGTGCTGGCGCTGGTCGCCGTGCCCGGCGGCATCCTGCCGCGGCTCGGTGTCGATTCGCCCTGGCCGATCACCGAGGCCCGGGCGTCGCTGATCGCGAACGTGGGCAACTACGGCCTGCTGATCGGTTTCTCGGTCGCCGAATATCTCGTCCGCAAACGGGTGTTCCCGGTGCGGCCCTACGGCAACGTCTTCGACTTCGCGCGCCGCATGGCCGCGCTGGGGCCGGCGTTCTGGCGCGATTTCTTCCGTTGAGGCGCGCCGCGTGACCCACGAACACACGATCCAGAACGACATGGTCCACAACGACATGGTCCGGGGCGACATGGCCCGGGACGGCGTGCCGCGCGCCGATCTGCCCGTGCAGCGTCTGCCGCGGCCCGAGCCGAGATGGCTGCGGGCGCTGTGGTCGGTCTGGAACCTGCCGCAGCTCGCCTTCACCCTGCTGTGGACCGCCGGTCTGATTCCGATCGCGCTGGCGCTGCGGGTCGCGCGCGGCCCGACGCTGCCGCTGCGGATGGCGTCCCGGGTGTGGGCGCCGGGGTTGCTGTACGGCGCGGGCGTGCGCTTCACGGTGGAAGGCGCCGACGCCATCGACTGGTCGAAGCCGTATCTGATCGTGGCCAACCATCAATCGGTGATCGACATCTGCGCGCTGTTCCGCGCGGTGCCGGTGCCGCTGCGATTCCTGCTGAAGCGCGAGATGACCCGGGTGCCGTTCGTGGGCCGCTACGCGAAATCCACCGGCATGCTGTTCATCGATCGCGACAACCGCCGCGCCGGGCCGCGGATGCTGCGCGATGCCGCGGCGATGCTGCGCGACGGCAACTGCCTCTGCGTGTTTCCCGAAGGCACGCGCAGCCGCGACGGCCGCGTGGCCGCGTTCAAGGGCGGCCCGTTCCAGGCCGCCATCGACGCCGGCGTCGACGTGCTGCCGGTCGCGATCACCGGCGCCGGTGCGGTGTTGCCTGCGAGCGGCCTGTTCCGGGTGCGTCCGGGCCGGATCGCGGTGCGGTTCGGTACGCCGCAGTCCACCGCGGGCGCCGGGCGCCAGGCGCTGGCGCACGGCGCCCATGCGGCGGTGATCTCGCTGCTGATCGATCCCACCGCGGAGCGCTGAACGATGCCGACCTCCGACGCATTCACGATCGCGCACGATCATCCGAGCCTGCCGGGCCATTTCCCGGGCCGGCCGATCGTGCCCGGCGTGGTGGTGCTGGACCGGGTGATCGCGGCGATCGAGGCCGCGCACGGCGGCATCGGCGCGCTGCGGCTGCCGCAGGCGAAGTTCCTGCAGCCGCTGCTGCCGGGCGAGACCGCGCGGATCGACATCGAACCGATCGTCGTCGATGCGACGGATGTCCCGTCGCGCTGGAAATTCCGGGTGCTGCGCGGCGATGTCGCCATCGCCAGTGGCGAGGTGCAGGCGGCATGAGCACGTCGTGGAAGCAACGGCCCGAGGGCGGCGGCTGGTTCGCCCTGTGGCTGATTCGCAACATCGGCCGCTACGGCGGGCGCCGCATCGCGCGCCTGCTGCTGTATCCGATCACCCTGTATTTCCTGATCCGCCGCGGGCCCGAGCGTGCGGCGTCGCGCACCTGGCTCGGCCGCGCGCTGGGCCGTCCGGCGACGCTGTGGGACGCGGCGAAACACGTGTACACCTTCGCCGCGACCATCCTCGACCGGGTGTTCCTGCTCGGCGACGGCCGCATCGACGTGGCGCGGCGTTTCGACGTCACCGTGCGCGGCCTCGACGACCTGCACGCGCACCTCGACCAGGGCCGCGGCATGCTGCTGTACGGCTCGCACCTGGGCAGCTTCGAAGTGCTGCGCGTGCTGGCGCGGCAGCGGCCGGAATACACCATCCGCGTGGTCCTCGACAAAGCCCACAACGCGGCGCTGACCCAGCTGCTCGACGCGCTGAATCCGGAGGTCGCCGCCACCGTGATCGATGGCGGCCAGGACGGCCCCGGGCTGATGCTGGCGATCCAGAACGCGATCGCCGAGGGCGCGCTGGTCGCGCTGCTGATCGATCGCGCGCATCCCGGCGGCCAGACCGAATTGGCGCCGTTCTTCGGCCACGATGCGCCGTTCCCGACCGCGCCCTGGCTGATCGCCGCGGCGCTGAAGGCGCCGGTGACCCTGGGCTTCGGCCTGTATCGCGGCGGCAACCGCTACGATCTGATCTTCGAGAACTTCAGCGACGACATCGTGATTCCGCGCGCGCAGCGCGCGCAGGCGATTCCGGCGCTGATCCACCGCTACGCCGCGCGGCTGGAGGCGGTGGCCCGCAGCGCGCCGTACAACTGGTTCAACTTCTACGATTTCTGGGCGGCCGAGGAGCCGCGCGCGCATGCCGACTCCGCTCCGCCCACCGCACCGAAAGATCGTGCTTCGCAAGACCGCGCCGCGTAACGTCGCCCTCGCGCTGCTGCTGAGCGCGATGGCGTCGGTCGCCGCGGCGCAGTCCGTTGGCCGTGATGCCGTCGATGCCGGCTGGGTGTTGCAGGCGCTGGCGCGGCCCGCGCCGATGCGCACCGCCTTCGTCGAAGTGCGCGGTTCGGCGCTGCTGAAGGCGCCGCTGCGGCTGGCCGGCGAATACCGCCGTCCGGATGCCGCCACCCTCGTGCGCGAAGTGCGCAGCCCGTATCGCGAAACCACCACGCTGCGCGCCGGCGAAGCGGTGATCGCGCGCGACGGCAAGACCCCGCGCCGGTTCGCGTTGTCGCGCGTGCCGGAACTCGCGGGGCTGCAGACCAGTTTCGGCGCGCTGCTCGCCGGCGACCGCGCGGGCATCGAGCGCACCTACACCGTCGCCGCGCGCGGCAGTCGCGAACGCTGGACGCTGACCCTGGTGCCGAAGGACAAGGCGCTGGCCGCGCGCGTGCGCGACATCGTGCTGTACGGCCAGGGCGCCGAACTGCGCTGCATCGAAACGCGTCCGGCGAAGGGCGAACTGCAGCGCACGCTGCTGGCCAGCGCCGCGCA
The DNA here is from genome assembly GCF_039543145.1 of Lysobacter hankyongensis. Taxonomy (NCBI): domain Bacteria; kingdom Pseudomonadati; phylum Pseudomonadota; class Gammaproteobacteria; order Lysobacterales; family Lysobacteraceae; genus Lysobacter; species Lysobacter hankyongensis. The sequence continues at coordinate 240,581 of NZ_BAABJE010000005.1, forward strand.
GGCGGTGACGCCCACGACCGACGGCGCGGGTTTTGAGCGGTTGTGCCGGAATGGTGTGAAGTGATCGGCGACCGATCCCCGCGGTTGTCATCCCGAGCCGGAGGCGAGGGACCCGTTTTTGCTGTCCGGTTTCGACAACAGCAGGTCCCTCACCTTGCTTCGCAAGGATTCGGGATGACATCTGTCGATGATGCGGGGATGGACATGATCGCCTTCCGCCGTATCACGCTCGCACGGCAACCCTGTCTCCCTCCCCGACATGCGAGGGAGAGTTGGGGTGGGGGCGCATGAGCGCTTTCCGTCGCACCGCGCTCGCGCTGGTCTGGCTGGCGATCCTCGCCATCGCCGGCTACGCGATCTCGCAGCGTCTGCAGGTCAGCGGCGATCTGCGGAAATTCATGCCCTCCGCCCAAACCCCCGCGCAGAAACTCCTGCTCGACGAACTCGGCGAAGGCCCGGGCTCGCGGCTGTTGCTGATGTCGCTCGGCGGCGCCGATGCCGAAACGCTCGCCGCGCAGTCGCAGGCGATCGCGGCGACGCTGGCGGCGGATGCGCGCTTCAGCCTGGTCGCGAACGGCGGCGAGGATGCGCTCGCCGCGATTCCCGAGCGCCTGCGTCCGTATCGTTATCTGCTTTCGCCGACGCTCGATGCGCAGCGCTACGACGAAGCGTTCCTGCGCGAAGAACTCGATGCGCGCGTGCAGGATCTCGGCTCGCCGGCGGCGGCGCTGCTCGAACCGCTGCTGCCGGCCGATCCGACCCTGGAAACCCTGCGCATCGCCGAGGCCATGCAGCCGGCGACCGCGCCGCAGCGGCTGCACGGCGTGTGGTTCGACCAGGCCGGCAGGGAAGCGCTGCTCGCGATCGAAACGAAGTCCGCGGGTTTCGATCCCACCGGCCAGCAGGCCGCGGTCGCCACGATCGAGGCCGCCTTCGCCGCGGCGCGCGGCAACACCGCAGCGACGATGACGCTCACCGGCCCCGGCGCGTTCTCGGTCGAGATCGGCGGGCGCACCCAGCGCGAGGCGAGCTGGATAGGAATGGTCGACAGCATCGGCCTGATCCTGCTGCTGCTGATCGCGTATCGCAGCTGGCGCACGCCACTGTTCGGCGTGCTGCCGCTGGCCAGCGCGGGCCTCGCCGGTCTCGGCGCGGTCGCGTTCGTGTTCGCCGATGGCGTGCACGGCATCACCGTCGCCTTCGGCTTCACCCTGATCGGCGTGGTCCAGGATTATCCGATCCATCTCTTCAGCCATCAGCGCGCCGGCGTTTCGCCGTGGGCGAACGCGCGCGCGATCTGGCCGACGCTCGCGACCGGCGTCGCCTCGACCTGCATCGCCTACGTCACCTTCCTGTTCTCCGGCGTCGACGGTCTGCAGCAGCTCGCGGTGTTCACCATCGTCGGGCTCGGCGTCGCCGCGCTGACCACGCGCCTGCTGTTGCCGGCGCTGATCGATCCGGCACCGCGCGATCCCGCCGCATCGCCGCGACTGGCGCGGCTGTGGTCCGCGGTCGCGCGCGTGCCGCGTCCGCGCGGCTGGCGACTCGCGCTGCTCGCGGTGTTCGCGCTGGCGGTGCTGCGCTTCGCGCCGGGGCCGTTCTGGCAGAACGATCTGTCGAAACTCACGCCGGTACCGGCCGATGCGCTGGCGCGCGACGCGCATCTGCGCGACGAACTCGGCGCGCCCGACGTGCGCTGGCTGCTGGCGGTGCGCGGACCCGATGCCGAGACCGCGCTGCGCCGCGCCGAAGCGCTGAAGGCGCCGCTGGACGCGCTGGTGGCGCAGGGCGCGCTCGCGGGTTACGACAGTGCCGCGAACGTGTTGCCCAGCGCCGCGACCCAGCGCGCGCGCCAGGCCGCGCTGCCGACGCCCGACGCGCTGCGTGCCGCGCTCGACGCCGCGGTTGCGGCCACGCCGTTCCGCGCCGATGTCTTCGAGGCTTTCCTCGCCGATGTCGAGACCGCGCGTACCGCGAAGCCGCTGGCGCCGCGCGATCTCGTCGGCACGCCGCTGGCCACGCGCATCGGCGGTCTGCTGATCGAGAACGACGACCACGCGGTCGCGCTGGTGTCGATGACCGGCCTCGACGATCCCTCGCGGGTCGCCGCCGCGGTCGGCGGTCGCGAGGGCGTCGCGCTGATGGATCTGAAGACCGCGTCGGAATCGCTGGTCGTGGCCTATCGCGGGCGCGTGCTGTTCGCGCTCGGCATCGCCGCGCTGCTGCTGGCGGCGACGGTGTGGCTGGCCCTGCGCGCGCCGCGCCGCGCGCTGCGGGTGCTGCTGCCGATGGCGCTGACCACGCTGCTGATCCTCGCGGTGCTGCGCGGCTTCGGCGTCGAGCTGACCCTGTTCCATCTGGTCGCGCTGATCCTCGCCGCCGGCCTCGGTCTCGATTACGCGCTGTTCTTCGAACATGCCGGCGACGATTACGAAGACCAGCTGCGGACGCTGCACGCGCTGATCGTGTGCAGCCTGATGACCCTGCTGGTGTTCTTCCTGCTGGCCTTGTCCAGCATCCCGGTGCTGCGCGCGATCGGCCTCACGGTCACGCTCGGCGTGATCGGCAATTTCGTGCTGGCGCTGCTGATCGCGCGGCATCCTGCATCGGCTTTCGTAGGAGGGCCTTCAGGCCCGAGCTCTTCCCCGGGTGGACCTTTGGGCGCGATTCCGCAACAGATCGGGCCTGAAGGCCCTCCTACAGGAAAAGAGCGATGATCTCGCGCCACGCCATCGAAGCGATGATCCCGCACCAGGGCGCGATGTGCCTGTGGGATGCGGTCGTCGACTGGGACGACAGCCATATCCGCCTGCGCAGCGACGGCCATCGCGATCCCGCGCATCCGCTGCGCAGCGACGACCGCCTGCGCGCGGTGCATCTGTGCGAATACGGCGCGCAGGCGATGGCCGTGCATGGCGGCCTGCGCGGCGCCGCGGCCGGCGGCGCGCCGAAGGTCGGTTTCCTCGTCGCCCTGCGCGACGTGACCCTGCACGTCGCGCGCATCGACGATCTGCCCGGCGCGCTGGACTGCGAGGCCGAACTGCTGGCCGAGAGTCCGGCGACGCAGCAGTACGCCTTCCGCATCGTCCACGCCGGCGCATTGCTCGCGGAAGGGCGGGCGGCGGTGATGTTGCAGGGATGAGCCTCGCATGTCGCTGAAATATCGATGGTCATCCCGAACGCAGTGAGGGACCTGTTGTCGAACGCATTCGGCAACCTGCGAAAGCAGGTCCCTCGCTTTGCTCGGGATGACAGCACCTGGAGACCGCAGAAGAAATGATCATGTCGAACAACACACCCCGCCGCGCCCTCGTCACCGGCGGCAGCGGCGATCTCGGTGGCGCGATCTGCCGGCGGCTCGCGGCCGACGGCGCGCACGTCATCGTCCATGCCAACGGCAACCTCGCGCGCGCCGAAGCGGTGCGCGACGAGATCCTCGCCGCGGGCGGTTCCGCCGAGGCGGTGGCCTTCGACGTGTCCGACGGTGAGGCCACGCGCGCCGCACTCGATGCGCTGCTCGAAGCGGGCCCGATCCAGATCGTGGTCAACAACGCCGGCATCCACGACGATGCGCCGATGGCCGGCATGCGTCCGGAACAGTGGACGCGCGTGATCGACGTGTCGCTGCACGGGTTTTTCCACGTCACCCAGCCGCTGCTGCTGCCGATGGCGCGCAAACGCTGGGGCCGGATCGTCAGCATTTCTTCGGTGGCCGGCGTCATCGGCAATCGCGGCCAGACCAACTATGCCGCGGCCAAGGCCGCGCTGCACGGCGCCACCAAATCGCTGGCGCGGGAAATGGCCAGTCGCGGCATCACCGCCAATGTCGTGGCGCCCGGCGTGATCGCCGGCAGCATGGCGAAGGAAGCGTTCCCGCCGGAACAGATCAAGCAGATGGTGCCTGCCGCACGCGCCGGTACGCCGGAGGAAGTCGCCGCGCTCGTCGGCTTCCTGTGCGGCGATGGCGCGGGGTACATTAACGGCCAGGTGATCGGCGTCGATGGCGGGATGAGTTGAGCGGTCGCCTGTCCATTCACGCAGAAGGGGGGCAAGCATGTTGAAAAGAATCGTCATGATCGCGCTGGCGGCAGCCGCGTTTTCGGTCGCCGGTCCGGCGGCCGCGAAGCAGAAGATCGAACCGCCGAAGATCGCCGAAGACGCGAAGAATCCGCCGCCGAAGACCGCGCTCAATGCCTACCGGCGTTTCGAGATCTCGCCGGTGACGATGGGCGCACCGTTCGACGAATACGAGGCGAACAAGCTGGCGATGCAGAAGCTGCAGGCCAACATCGACGAGCGGGTCAACCCGCTGCTCGCCGAATGGAACGCCAAGCCGGCCGGCGATGCGCCGCGAACGCTGAAGATCGATTCCGAAATCGCCTACATCCGCTTCATCACCGGCGGCAAGCGCTTCTTCGGCGGCGCGTTCGCCGGCGGTTCCGGCGTGCTGCTCAAGGTGAAGCTCACCGATGCGGCGACCGGCGAAGTCGTCGGCGAACCGCAGTTCTACCAGTACGCCAATGCGTTCAGCGCGACCTACACCTTCGGCGCGATGGACAAGCACATGCTGATCCGCCTCTCGGGCATGCTCGCGAATTACCTCAAGAGCAATTACGACGCGCCGGTGGAAACGATGGTCATGGTCGCACCGGGCCACGAGGAAGAAGACACGAAGTAAGCCCGCCGTTGCAGGTCGCGAACAGCACAAGGGCCGCAATTGCGGCCCTTGTGCTGTCCGGGTTTCGAGTCGGGCTGGCTGGCGTCGCGACGTAGGCTGGCGCTGAGCGCAGCGAAGCCCAGCACCGGTGATGTGTCCCGTTGGCGATGCTGGGCTTCGCTGCGCTCAGCGCCAGCCTACGCGACGGCAGCCTACGGATGCCGGATCACGCGGCCGCGTACCAGATCGGCGCGAGCGAAACGTCCGGCGTCGTCGCGCCGAGCAGCGCGTCGAGGCCGCAGCCGTCGATGTCGGGATGCGCGGCGCGGGCGCGCTGCAGGGTTTCGGCGGCCAGCGCGTCCATCCGCGCGACGTTGTCGCGGATGCGCTGCGCGAACGCGGGATTGTCGAGCGCGTCGTGCAGCGCGCGGTTCATCTCGTGGAACCAGTCGATGTCGAACTGATCGAGCAGGCGGCCGTCGAGGGATGCGCTGTCGGGCGTTCCGGCCGCGCGATTGGCCTCGCCCCAGGCGCGCAGCAGGGCCTGCATCGCGAGATTCAGCGCGCGCCCGCGTTCGAACTGCGGACGCAGACGGCCGAGCAGCGTGATCTCGGTGAGCTTGTCGCCGCAGAACAGCGGCGCCAGCAGCGCCCAGTAGTAGGTGTAGTCCCAGATCACCTTCACCGGCATCACCTGGGCGTCGCCGAACAGCGGATACTGGTCGCGGTACAGGGTCATCGTGTTCTCGAAGAACCCGAAATACAGCTGCTGGTAGATCTCGGCGTAGGGCGCGAAGGCGTGGCCGTCGCGATCCTTCGCGATCAGATCGCAGATCAGGGTGTTGGCGATGCCGATGTAGTCGCTGCCCGGCGAATAGAACGGATCGAGGAACACGCCGGCCTCGCCGGTCAGCGCCCATCGGTCGCCGCTGAACACCTGTTTGCAGCCGTGCGAGAAATGACGCAGGAACAGGAAATCCTGCAGGCCGTGCTCCGGCCGGTCGAGGGCATCGGCGACCCGCGGCTGGTGTTCGCGCAGCCAGGCCATCGCCTTGTCGTGGGTGTTCATCGTTTCCAGCGGGTGCATGACTGCGTCGCAGACGATGCCCAGCGAATGCGCGCCCGACGACAGCGGGATCAGCCAGAACCAGTAGCCCGGGCCGCACATGTGATTGGTCGAACGCCAGCGGTCCGGCGGCGTGCAGCGCGACAGCCAGTCGCTGTCGTCGGACCAGTCCTTCGGATCGATGACGCCGTCGACCCGCCACCACACCGCATTGGCGTCGTGGACTTCGGGCGCGGCGAGATCGAACTTGCGCTTCAGCAGGCCGGCGCGGCCGCTCGCGTCGACGACCCAGCGCGCGGTCGCGGACACGGTGTCGCCGCGATGCTCCCAGGTGATCGCGTGCGGCGCGTCGTCGCCGGAGGCCATCGCGAGGCCGCGCACGGTCGCGCCGTCGTGGAAGCGCACGCCGAGCCGGCGCGCTTCCTCGCCGAGGAAATTCTCGAAGCGGCCGCGATCGATCTGCCACGACGGCGTCGGCAGGATCCGGCTCACGCCCAGTTCGGTGCAGCGGTCGATGTCGCGGCGGCCGTCGCTGAAGAAGAAGCGGAAACCGAACTTGCGGATGTGTTCGGTCTCGAGATGTTCGCGCAGGCCGAGCACGTTGGCGAAATAGTGCGCGCCGATCTCGACCGTGGATTCGCCGACCTTGAACGCCGCTTCCGGCACCGGATGCGTGCGCCGTTCGAGCACCGCGATGTCGATCGCGGGGTCCCGGCGCTTGAGCTGGATCGCCAGCGTGAGCCCGGCGAGACCGCCGCCAAGGACGACGACATCGTGATGGCGGGTGTCGGGGATGGCATCGTTCACGGTCATCGTTTCGCGCTCTCGGTGTGTGCGCCGGCGGCGGATGCGCTGCCGGCGAATTCGCCCGTGGGATCGTCGATCACCGGCGGATGCGCACGCGCGCGGCGATATTCGCGGATCACGTGCCCGTACGACCACACCTGCGCGACGACGTGCGAGGTGATCGCGTAGAGATCGCGGAACAGGCGGAAATGGCTTTTGCGGAACTGCTGCGGCGCGTCGGCGGCCTGGTAGCGGGTTTCGATCGGCACGCCGACCACGCCCGCGCCGGCGAGGCGCGCGGCCGAGATCAGCAGCTGCGCTTCGTACACGAAGCCTTCGCCGGCCACGTCGCGCAAGGTGAACACCGACGCCGGATACAGGCGCTGGCCGCTCTGGGTGTCGCGCACGCGATAGCCGCAGCCCCAGGCGATGCCCCAGTCGCCGAAATCGTTGCCGATGCGGCGGTAGATCGGCTGCGACGCGCGCTTGCGCAGGCGCGCGCCGATGATCACGTCGCCGGGATGACGGTTGGCGGCGGCGATCAGCCGCGGGATGTCGGCGGCCGCGTGCTGGCCATCGCCGTCCATGGTCGTCACCGCGGCCATGCCCAGGCGCTCGGCTTCGCGGAACCCGTCGCGCAGGCTCGCGCCCTTGCCCATGCGCTGCGGATGGCGCAGCAGGGTCACCGGCAGGTCCGCGATCTTCGCGACGGTGTCGTCGTCGGAGCCGTCGTCGATCACGATCACGTGGTCGCATTCGCGCAGCGCGCCTTCGACCACTTCGCGGATGCGCAGCGCTTCGTTCAGCGCCGGAATGACCACGGCGACGTTGTGGCGATCGAGCACGGGCGTCCTGGCGTCAGTCATGGAAGATCTCCACCGTCATCGCGCGTCCGGGACCGGCGTTGAGCGTCGCCCGCGTCGCGCCCGAGGCCAGCGCATCGAACAGCGGCAGCATCGGCGTCATCGGATTGTTGCCGGCATGGCGGCCCAGCGCGCCGGGCGCATCGGCCTCGCCGTCGCCCAGCGTCGCGCGGATGCGCGGGCCCCGGCCGTCGCGCGACAGCAGCAGCGCGCCGCCGAGCAGACCGCCGGCGTCGTGCACCGACAACAGCGGCCCGACCGAGCCGGTGTCGTAGCCGACCAGCAGCACCGCCTCGGCGCCGGCATCGAGCTGCATCAGCGCTTCGAGCAGGCCTTCGGCGAAGCTGGCGTCGTAGGCGCTGATCGCGGTCGCCGCCTGCATGCAGTGCGCGCCGATGGTCCAGTAGCCGGCTGCGGCGTTGTGCACCGAATTGTGGAATTTCGTCGGCGAGATCGCGCGCGGATCGTCGGCGAGCGTCGCGCACATGTAGTCGGTGATCGACAGGTCGCCGTGGGTCGAGGTGAACACCGACGGCAGCGTCGCCGGGTCGCGGCCCGCCGCGCTGCAGGCCGCCAGCGCCACGTCCAGCGCGACCGCCACCGATTCCGGCGCGCGCCGGCGTTCGTTCGGCGGCAGCAGCTGCGGCGACGGTTTCGTCGCGACGTTCTCGGGCAGGGCGCCGTCGACGACGAAGGCGCAGGCGTGCGCCCACGACGGCAGGCCGTTGTTCCAGTAACCCACGCTTTCGATGGTGGCGACGAGTGCGGTCATGTCAGCGCGGCCCCTGCGCGCCGCGCGCGAACACCAGCGAGGCGTTGTTGCCGCCGAAGCCGAAGGAATTGTTCATCGCATGGCGGATCTCGCGCTGGGCGGCGTCGAAGCGGATCTGCGGACCGCAGGCCGGATCGCGCTGCGGCGCGCCGGAGGCGTCGTTGCCGAGCATGCCGGGCAGGAAACCGCGCTCCAGCGCGAGCAGCGCGAACACCGATTCGACGATGCCGGCCGCGCCGAGCGTGTGCCCGACCCAGCCCTTGGTGGAACTGGCGTGCAGGTCGTTGCCGAACAGGCCACGCACCGCCAGCGCTTCGACGGTGTCGTTCGCGGGCGTGGCGGTGCCGTGCAGATTCAGATAGCCGACATCGTCGGGCGCGATGCCGGCGCGCGCGATCGCCTCGGCCATCGCCATGCGCGCGCCGAGACCTTCGGGATGCGGCGTCGACATGTGGTGGGCATCGCTGCTTTCGCCGTAGCCGCAGAAGCGCGGCGCGGGGTCGTCGATGTCGTCGAGACGTTCCAGCAACGCATAGCCGCCGGCTTCGCCGAGCGAAAGACCGTCGCGGCGCGCATCGAAGGGCAGGCAGGGATGCTGCGATACCAGCCCCAGCGCGTTGAAGCCGAACAGCACGCTGCCGCACAGCGTATCGACGCCGCCGACCAGCGCCGCATCGACCACGCCGGCCGCGATCAGTCGCGCGGCCTGCGCGAACACCTTCGCGCTGGAGGAGCAGGCGGTGGCCACGGTCACGCAGGGCCCGCGCAGGCCGGTCGCGCGCTGCACGAAATGGCCGAGCGAATGCGGCGTGTGCAGCAGCGGCCGGCGCAGATCGGCCGGAAATACCGGGGCGCCGGCATCGTCGCGTTCGAGCCGGGTGTAGGCCTCTTCGCTGGCGCCGATGCTGGAGGTGGAGGTGCCCAGCACGATCGCGATGCGATCGGCGCCGTGGCGCGCACGCAATGCGGCGAGACCGTCGAGAATCCCGTCCTGCTGCAGCGCCAGCCAGGCGAGGCGGTTGTTGCGGCAGTCCAGATGGGCGAGGTCGGCGGGCAACGCGACGTCCTCGATGCCGTCGACGCGGCCGATCCAGGTCTCCAGCCGCGCGTCCGCGGCGGCGCCTTCGCCGAAATCGTTGCGACGCAGGCCGCTGCGGCCGGCCCGGAGCGCTTCGGCCTGGGCATCGCGGCCGTGGCCCAGTGCGGTGGTGGCGGTGTAGGCGCGGATCGCCAGCGGTGCCATCGGAGGAGGAGAGATCGCTGCGGAAGGCACCGCGTCGCCCGGTATCGGAAAGGACCGGATTATAGTCGGGCCCGCTGTTTCGCCGCGAATCCGCCCTCGCGCGCGCGTCGCGATCGTGCGTTCGGCAAGATGCCGCCGCGGCCTCGCCACGCAGCTCGTCCGGTGCGATCGACGCTTTCGGCGCTGGCTTATACTGCCGCCGCCGGTGCCGGCACCCGTTCAGTTTCCGGCGTCACCATCACTTCCAGGGGGTTTCTCGTGCGCGTTCTCGTCATGCTGTTGTCCGTCTTCTCGCTGTTCGCCTTCAGTGGCGCCGTTCAGGCCCGGCAGGCGCCGCTGGCCGATCCGGCACCGGTCTCGATCCCGGCGGGACTGACCCCGGAGCAGGTGGTGAAGGACATCAAGCGCGCGCTGATCGGTCGCGGCTGGACGATCACCGCCGAGCGTGCGGGCGAAATCGATACCACCCTGTATCTGCGCGACCATGTCGCCATCGTCCGCGTGACCTGGGACGCGCAGACCATCCGCATCGCCTACGTCGACAGCAAGAACCTCGACTACAAGGTCCGCAACGGCAAGACCTACATCCACCCGAACTATCTGGGCTGGGTGAGCAACATCGCCAAGGACATGGGCACCAATCTGCAGCTGTCCGCGCTGGATTGAGCCTGTTCCGGGCGGGGCGCGGGTTTCTCCGCCCCCGCCCCGCCGCTTCTCCGCCCGACGACAGAGGACGGGCCGCGTGACCCGTCTCGACCACCGCCGCCGCCTTTTTCTCGATCGTGACGTGCTGCATGCCGGCGTCGTGGCCGGCGCGGTCTGCGTGCTCAGCGCGGGTCTGGTGTATCTGGGTTATTTCGCGCATGTCGTGCGCACCGCGCGACGCGCGCCGACCGCGCCCGCGCGCGGCGACACCCTGCTGCTGTTCGGCAAGCATGCGCCGGGCGGCCGTCTCGACGCCGACTTCGCCGCACGCATCGGCCGCGCCGCCGAAGTGTGGCGCACGCGCCCACCGCGGGTCATCGTGCTGCTCGGCGGCAGCGCGCCCGGCCATCCGGCGGAAGCCGATGTCGCCCGCGCCGCGCTGCTGGCCGAAGGCGTCGCCGACGACGCGCCGCTGCGGCTGGAGAAGACCTCGCGCGACACCCTGCAGAACCTGCGCAATGCGCGCACGCTGCTCGCCGATGCCGCCCACGGCGGTCCGGTCGTCCTGCTCAGCAACCGCTATCACCTCGCCCGCTGCGCGCTGTTCGCGCGCCAGCTCGGCTTCGACTGGGAACTGTGCGCCGCCGAGCCCGCACTGCGGTTCACGCCGACCACCGTCTTCCGCCTCGCCGGCGAAGCCGCGTATGTCTGCTGGATCGATCTCGGCACGCGCTGGGCGCGCTTGATCCGTCACCGGCGGATGCTGGAGCGGGTGACCTGAGCGCGGTGGTAGAACGGCCTTCAGGCCGCCCTGCCGGCGATCTTGCAGGCTCGGCGAGATTCCAAACAGGCTCTTGGGCATGGATGTCGGAAACGTCCGGGTTTCCGGTAAGTGCTTCCCGGGTCTCGCCGGTGGCGAGACCCGGGCTACGGGTTGGTGCGGAAGCCGATGGTTGCCTGCATGTAGGTGGCACAAAAAGCGCCCGTGTCCCGGCGCTTCATGATTGTGTGGATCGCATGATCCGCTGCGGCGATCGATCGTGACCGATCCGTGATCGCGAATCGGGCCTCAGCGCTTCTGCGACTGCGCCGGCACGAACTGTTCGCGCACCGCTTTCGCCAGTTGATCCGGTGGCAACAGGCCCTGGTCGAGCAGGAAGTTGTTGAAGGCGAGGCGATCGAACTTGTCGCCCAGCGCCAGTTCGGTTTCCGCACGCAGTTCGAGGATGCGGGTGTAGCCGTAGAAATAGCTGCCGGCCTGGCCGGGCGCGTTGAAGGTGTAGCGATCGAGTTCCTGGCGCGCCATCGGTCTGGACAGGCCCACGTCTTCGATCAGCACCTTCTCGGCGCGCGCGCGGTCGATCATGCCGAGGTTGAGCATCGGGTCGAGCATCGCGCGCGCGGCGCGCAGCAGCCGGAACTGCAGCGCGATCAACTGGCCATCGAGCGGTTCGTGGGGAATCATTTCCGCTTCGGCGTACAGCGCCCAGCCTTCGACGTTCACCGAGTTGAACGCGAACAGCGTGCGCGCCAGCGACACGCCGCGTTCGACCATCGCGGTGAACTGCAGTTCGTGGCCGGGACGGCCTTCGTGCGCCGACAGCGTCCACGCCACCGCCGGATAGTTGAAGTCGTCGTAGGCCTCGTGCGCATCGCCGGTCGCGGGATTGCTGAGCGGCAGCACGAACTGGCCCTGCTGACCGGTGTTGCCCACCAGCGGCGCCGGCAGGAAGTGCGGCGCCGGCTGCGCCGCGCTCTCGGCTTCGGTGCCGAGGCGCATGACCATCGGCCGGTTCGGCACGTCGACGATGCGCTCGCGCCGGATGATCGGGTCGATCGCGTCGATCACGGTGCGATAGCGCGCTTCCAGACGATCGTTGGGAATGGTGTCGCGCTTCAGCGCGCGGATCACGCCGCGGTAGTCGGTGGCCTCGATGCCTTTTTCCTTCGCCACCAGCGGCGCCAGCCGGTCCATCGCCGCGCGGGTTTCCATGAATGCCAGGCGCGCGCGCTGGATCAACAGCTGCGGCGGGATGTCGATGCCCACCTGTTTCAGCTGCAGCGCGTAGAGTTCGGCCGGCAGGCGGGTGTCGGTGCGCGCGGTGGGCAGCACGTCGGCACGCACCCATGCGGCGTATTCGGCGATCTGCCCGTCGAGCGTCTTCAGCGCCGCGTCGCTGCCGGCAACCTTGTACTGCGCGAACAGCTTGCGGATGCCCTGGGCGTAGGTCTCGGCATTGGTCAGCGCCTGCTCGACCTCGAGTCTGGTCGGGCGCAGCAATGCGGCATCGGCGGTGCGTTCTTCGTAGCGCTTGCGCGCCTGCGCGAAGATCGAGTCGCCACCACGACTGCCGATGTACGCGTTGAGTCGATCGAGCGCTTTCCTGCGGCGTTCGGGCGGGGTCTGGTCGGACAGCAGCCCGCGCATGCCGGAGAACACGAGTTGCGGCGCATCGGTCCACGGCAGCTGCAGGCGTTCGCCCACCGCGCTGGCTTCGATCGCGTCGTCGGCCGCGCCGATCATGATTTCGAGGTCCTGGCGGACGTTGGGGTCGCGTTCCAGCTGCAGCTTTTCCTGCAGCGCCGCGCGCGCGTCGCCGATGGCCTTGCGGAAACGCGCGCCGTTGTCGGGGCCGAGGTCGGCGACCTTGTCGTCGTAGCCGGGCACGCCGAAGAAGGTGGCGGATTCCGGCTGGAAGCGCAGCTGCGCGTCGAGCAGGATCCGGGCATGGGCATTGCTGGCGGCGACCCAGGCCGGCACGGGTCGCGCAGCGGTTGTGTTCGTCGAGGGTTGGGGGGCGGCAGGCGCGGCATGCACGGACAGCGACGCGGCGAGCGCGCCGGCGATTGCGAAAGCGAGGGCGAACGGTTTCATCGGGGGACATCTCAACGGAGGTGGGCGAACGCTACGCCTCGACGGCGAATGCGCCCACCGTCGAAGGTCACGGCATTCACTGTGCCGCCCGGCCGGCGCAGGCGCTGAGACCGTGCCGCGGCGCGATACCGCGACACGCTCCCGTGGAATCGCGGTCGCGATCAACCCCGTTGCGCCGCCTGCGGCGTTCAGGCACATGAGCGGCCGCACAACCGGTGGCCGCGCGCACCGTTCCGGACGACCGCTCCGGACAACGGCGTCCGAAGACAGCACCGAACAACAGAACCGAGGAGTCGCCCATGTCCATCGTTCCACGCATCGATACCCCCTGCCCGCTCGCCGCCGACGAACAGCGCACCATCGACGGCCACTGCGGCCGTTGCGACCGCGAGGTGCACCGCCTCGACACCCTCGACGGCGATGCGCGTCGCGCGCTGTTCGCCGCCGCGACCGGCCCGCTGTGCGTGTCCTATCGGGCGCCGGCCTCTCGGGCGCCGCGACGGGTGGGCCGGATCGGCGCCGCCATCGCGGCCACGCTGATCACCGCCACCGCCTATGCGGCCGACCCGTCGTCGCCGGGCACCGATGCGCAGGCGGAACGCGCCGCGCCGACCACCGGCAGCCGCATCCAGCGCGCCGAACCGCGCGATCTCGACGAAGTGCTGGTGATCGGCGCGGTGAACGATCCGCAGGATGCGCGCCTGCCCGAAGACACCGGCGTGCCGGCGCTGCCGGTCCGCGGGGACACCGCGCCGCGGACCGGCAGCCGGATCCAGCGCGGCGAGCCGCGCGATCTCGACGAGGTGCTGGTAATCGGTGCGGTGAACGATCCGCAGGATGCGCGCCTGCCGGCCGACACCAGCGTGCCGGTGTTGCCCGTGCAGGAAGCGGCATTGCAGGACGATGACGTCCTGATCATGGGCGGCGTGTCCGATCCGACCGCGGTCGAGTGGGTCGATGTCGAGACCGCCGCGCCGGAATTGCCGATGGTGACCGACGCGACCACCGGCGACGGGCGCTGAACCTCCGCGCTGAACGTGCGCAACGATCGACGACGCCGGCATCGCAGCATGATGCCGGCGTCGCGAGGTTTCGAAGTCCTGGAATTCAGTCGGTGTGCGCGACCGTGCGGCGGATGCCTGCGGCGTCCACCACGCGCAGGTCGCGCATCGCACGGTTGAGTCCGCGCAACGCGTTCGGATCGCCGTCGCCGACGATCAGCGCGATGTGGCCCGCGCCGAACGCGCCCAGGGCCGCGTCGTAACTGACCCAGCGCTGGCCGTCCCACACCTGTACCCAGGCGTGCGGACTGAACACGTGCGGCTGCCCGCTCATCCGTCCGGAATAGGCCAGGCCGTGCGCGATCCGCGCCGGAATGCCGAGCGCGCGCGCGCCGGCGGCCAGCAGCACCGCGAATTCGGTGCAGTCGCCGCCGCGGTTCTTCAGTGCGGTCGCGGCGTCGTGGTAATGGCGGAAATCGATCGGCCCGGTCATGTGCGCGCGCACCGCCGCGGTCAGCGTCTTCATCCGCGTATGCACCGACAGCCCGCGGCCGTGGCTGCGCGCGAACGCGCGGATCTCGCGGTGGTCGCTGCGCACCCAGGCATTGGCGCGCAGATAGTGCTGCAGATCGTCCGCCGACGGCGCGGCCTCGTCGCCGCAGGCGGTACAGACCGCGAGCGTGAGATCGTCGCCGGACGCGGTCACGCGCTGCTCGCCGGTGTCGGGAATGCGCCACTGTCGCCCGTTGTCGAACCGCAGCCGATAGCGGATTTCGCCGTTCAGCGCCGCGGGCGGCAGCCGGTAGGGCGACTTCACCAGCAGGCTGAGCAGGAAGGCCCGGGCCTGTTCGGCGGTCGGCGTTTCGGCGAACGCGGGCGCCGCCGACAGCAGCGCGGCGAGGACGGCGGACAACAGCAGGGGCTTCGGACGCATCGCGACGGTTCCGGGCGGAGACGACCGCAACAACGCGCCGCCGCGCGCGGTGGGGTTGGCGCGGCCGCGGTTGCGCGGTCCGCGCGCGTGCCGATCAGCGCTTCAGACAGCGATCGAGATACGTCTGCGTCAGCCGATAGCGGTGCAGCGCGTCCCTGCCGCGCAGGCCGTGCTTGGCGCCGGGATAGGTCATCAGCTCGAACGGCACCGCGCGCTTCTGCAGCAGACTCATCAGCTTGGTCGAATTGCCGAACAGCACGTTGTCGTCGGCCATGCCGTGGATCAGCAGCAGCGCGTCCGGGCGGATGCCGTCGATGTGGGTGAAGACGCTGGCCTCGCGGTAGCCGTCGACGTTCGCGGCCGGCAGGTCCATGTAGCGCTCGGTGTAGTGGGTGTCGTACAGCGCCCAGTCGGTGACCGGCGCGCCGGCGACGCCGCAGGCGTAGTCGTCGGCGGCCTTCGCCAGCAGCATCAGGGTCATGTAGCCGCCGTTCGACCAGCCGTGCACGCCGATGCGTTCGCCATCGACCCACGGCTGCGCGCGCAGCCAGGCCACGCCGGCCCGCTGGTCGGCCACTTCCACCGTGCCCTGTTTCGCGTACAGCGCGCCGCCGAACGCCGCGCCGCGCCGCGGCGTGCCGCGGTTGTCCAGCGAGAACACCACATAGCCCTGCTGCGCCATGTACTGGTTGAAGAAATGGTCGCCGCGGCCGGGCCAGCTGTCGGTGACGGTCTGCGCCGCGGGGCCGCCGTAGACGTAGACCAGCACCGGATAACGTTTGGCCGGATCGAAGCCCGGCGGCTTGATCAGGCTGTAGTGCAGCGGCGTTTTGCCGTCGGCGGCGGTCAGCGTGCCGAATTCCACCGGCCGGTGCGTCGCCATGTACTTCGCGTACGGGTGGTCGGGCTTCGCCGGATCGTTGTCGATCAGATTCGCCACGAACGTCCCGTCGGCGCGGTGCAGCGCGATCTGCGGCGGCATGCCGGCGTTCGACCAGCTGTCGACGTAGACGCTGGCGTTCTTCGCGAAGCTGGCGGCGTGCATGCCGCGTTCGGTCGACAGCGTGCGGATCCGGCCGCCGGCCAGCGGCACGACGTGCAGCTGCGACTGCCGCGCGTCGGCCTGGCCGTCGGCGGTGCGGCCGGCGCTGAAGTACACCAGGCCCTTCGCTTCGTCGACCGCGAGCAGCGCGTCCACCGGCCAGTCGCCGCGGGTCAGCGGCTTCAACTGCCGGCCGTCTTCGCTGGCCAGATACAGATGCTCGAAGCCGCTGCGCTCGCTGCTCCACAGGAACCGGCCGTCCTTGAGGAAGCGCAGCGCGTCGTGCAGCGGCACCCAGGTCTTCGCGGTTTCGACGATCAGCGCGCGCTGTATGCCGGAGGCGAGTTCGACCTCGATCAGTTCCAGCCGGCGCTGGTCGCGCGACTGGCGCTGGAAGGTGAGCCGCCGCGGGTCGCGCCAATCGACGCGGGCGAGATAGATGTCGGCATTGTTTCCGAGGTCGACCCACCGCGGCGTGGCGCCGCGCTTCGGCGCGATCGTCGCCAGCCGGATCGCGACGTTGGTGTCGCCCGCGGCCGGATAGCGCTGCTCGACGACCTCGGTGCGATCGGGATAGACCTCGTAGCGCTTCTGCACCGGCACGCCGCTTTCGTCGATGCGCGCGAACGCGATCGCGGAGTCGTCCGGCGCCCACCAGTAACCGGTGTGGCGGCCCATTTCCTCGTCGGCGACGAACTCGGCGACGCCGTTGCCGATGGTGCCGCTGCCGTCGGCGGTGAGCTGGATTTCATCGCCGGTGGCGACCTCGATCACCCACAGGTTGCGGCCGCGGATGAAACTCACGAAGCCGCCCTTCGGCGAGACCTTCGGGTCGGTGGCGAAGCCGGCGCCGGTGGTGAGTTTGCGCACTGCGGTCCTGCCGGATTTCGACAGATCGTAGAGATACAGCTCGCCGCCCAGTGGGAACAGCAGCGTCTTCCCGTCCGGCGACCACTGGTAATCGACGATGCCCGACAGCGCGGCGGTGCGCTGGCGTTCGCGCCGCGCCTTCTCCTCGTCGCTCAGCACTTCCTCGCCGGGCAGCACGTCGGCCGAATCGACCAGCAGCGCGGTCTTGCCGGTGGCGACCTCGAAGGCCCACAGATCCAGCCGGTTGCGGTCGCTGTCCTTGCCGCGCAGGAAGGTCACCCGCGAACCGTCGGGCGCGATCTGCGGCTTCAGCAGCGTCGGCCCCGACAGGGGCGCGTCGCCGGTGATGGCGTCGAGAGTCAGCCCCGGCGTGGGCGGTGGCGTGGAAGCGTCGGCGAGGGCAGGCGTGGCGAGCATAAGACAGAGCAGGGCGGCGGACAGGCGCATGGGTGGGCTCGGAGCTGCGGCAGAGCGGAAGCTTAGCCGCAACCGCCGGGCGCCGATATCGCCCGTAGACCATAGGGTGCGCCCTGGGCGCACCGCTCGACATCCGCATCGTTTCATCGGTGCGCCCAGGGCGCACCCTATGGGGATTGCGGCGACGGGACGGCCGTCAACGCCCGAACAACGCCTTCCGCGCCTCGTCGCTCAGCGGCTGCCCGGCCTCGGGATGGATGCGCTTGGTCCAGGCATAGGCGCGCGCGGTCGCCGGGCGGTCGCGGATCGCGTCGCGCCAGCGCCGCACCTCGGGATACGGTTCCAGATCGATCGGCGCGGTCTTGTACGGATCGATCCACGGATAGCAGGCCATGTCGGCGATGGTGTAGGTGTCGCCGACGATGAACGCGCGGTCGGCGAGACGCTTGTCGAGCACGCCGAGCAGGCGGTGGGCCTCGCGGGTGTAACGGTCGATCGCGTACGCCAGCTTCTCCGGCGCGTAGACGTTGAAGTGGCCGTACTGCCCGGTCATCGGGCCGAGGCCGGCCATCTGCCAGAACAGCCATTCGAGGGTAGCGATGCGGCCGCGCGGATCCTGCGGCAGGAAGCGGCCGGATTTCTCGGCCAGATACAGCAGGATCGCGCCGGATTCGAACACGCTCACCGGCGCGCCGCCGTAGGCGGGCGCGTGGTCGACGATCGCGGGCATCCGGTTGTTCGGCGCGATCGCCAGGAAATCGGGCTGGAACTGCTCGCCGGCGCCGATGTTCACCGGCTTGATCTCGTAGGCCAGCGGCGCGCCGGCATCGACCAGTTCTTCCAGCAGCAGGGTGATCTTGTGGCCGTTGGGCGTGGGCCAGTAGTGTAGATCGATCATGGGGGCGGCATCCGTCGCGGGGGAAGCGCATCAGTCTACGGCGCCGCGCACGGCCCGGGCACGCGGTCGCGAAATGCAGTGTCCCGATGCGGCTTGGCGCGCCCGCCACCCGCCGCTACGCTATGCCGGCTTTTCCGCCCGCCACAGAGCGCAGATCATGTCGACCCCTTCGCTGAACCCACTGCCCCGCCTGATCTTCGCGTCGCGCTGGCTGCAGTTGCCGCTGTATCTCGGCCTGATCGTGGCCCAGGGCGTCTACGTGTTCCTGTTCCTGAAGGAACTGTGGCATCTGATCCACGACGCCAACACCCTCAGCGAGCAGGGGATCATGCTGATCGTGCTCGGCTTGATCGATGTGGTGATGATCTCCAACCTGCTGGTGATGGTGATCGTGGGCGGCTACGAGACCTTCGTCTCGCGCCTGAATCTCGAAGGCCATCCCGACCAGCCGGAATGGCTCAGCCACGTCAACGCAAGCGTGCTCAAGGTGAAGCTGGCGATGGCGATCATCGGCATTTCCTCGATCCATCTGCTGAAAACCTTCATCGAAGCCGGCCAGCTCGGGCTGCCGCTGTGCACGGCCGCGCTGACGCAGGCGGGGGCGCTGTGCACCAAGGCCACCGAAGCCGGCGTGATGTGGCAGGCGGTGATCCACGCGCTGTTCATCCTGTCGGCGATCGGGATCGCCTACACCGACAAGCTGATGTCGTCGACCCCGGGCAAGCACGCGCCGCACTGACCCTCGACTCCGGTAGAGCGGCCTTCAGGCCGCTGCAGTCTGAGGCTTCGATCACGGCAGCGGCCCGAAGGCCGCTCCACCGGTCCCGCATGCGAATGGGCCATGCGGGCCATCGCGTAGAATGCACGGATGGATGTCTCCCACCTGCTCGACGGCCTGAACACCGCGCAGCGCGACGCGGTCAGTGCCGAACCCGGCCACCTGCTCGTGCTCGCCGGCGCCGGTTCCGGCAAGACCCGCGTACTGACCCATCGCATCGCCTGGCTGCACGAAGTGTACGGCGTGCCGATGCACGGCATCTTCGCGGTGACCTTCACCAACAAGGCCGCGGGCGAAATGCGCCATCGCGCCGAATCGCTGCTGCCCGGTGGCAGCCGCGGCATGTGGATCGGCACCTTCCACGGCCTCGCCCATCGGCTGCTGCGCCTGCACTGGCAGGACGCGAAGCTGCCGGAAGCCTTCCAGATCCTCGACAGCGACGACCAGCTGCGGCTGGTGAAGCGCGTGGTGCAGGCGCTGGAACTGGACGAGGCGCGGTTCCCGCCGCGGCAGATCGCGTGGTGGATCAACGCGCAGAAGGACGAAGGGCGCCGCCCGCAGCACATCCAGCCGGAGAAGGACGAGTGGGGCAGCGTGATGCTGCGCGCCTACACCCTGTACCAGGAGCGCTGCGAGCAGTCGGGGCTGGTCGATTTCGCCGAGATTCTATTGCGCGCGCACGAACTGCTGCGCGACCATCCGCCGCTGCTGCAGCACTACCGCCACCGTTTCCGGCAATTGCTGATCGACGAGTTCCAGGACACCAACAGCCTGCAGTACGCGTTCATCCGTCTGCTCGCCGGCGACGATGGCCAGGTGTTCACCGTCGGCGACGACGACCAGGCGATCTACGGCTGGCGCGGCGCGAAGGTCGAGAACGTGCAGCGCTTCCTGCGCGATTTCCCCGGCGCCCGGACCATCCGGCTCGAACAGAACTACCGTTCGACCGCCAACATCCTCAGCGCCGCCAACGCGGTGATCGAACACAACCCGTCGCGGCTCGGCAAGCAGCTGTGGACCGACAGCGGCGAGGGCGAGCCGATCGATCTGTACGCGGCGTACAACGAGATCGACGAAGCGCGGTTCGTGATCGAGCGCATCCGCCAGTGGGTGCGCGACGGCGGCAGCCACGGCGAGACCGCGATCCTCTACCGCAGCAACGCGCAGTCGCGCGCGTTCGAAGAGACCCTGCTCGGCGAACAGATCCCGTTCCGCGTCTACGGCGGCATGCGCTTCTTCGAGCGCGCCGAAATCAAGGACACCCTGGCCTATCTGCGCCTGATCGCCAATCGCGACGACGATGCGGCGTTCGAGCGCGCGGTCAACACGCCGACCCGCGGCATCGGCGAGCGCACGCTCGACGAAGTGCGCCGGCATGCGCGGCACCACGGCCAATCGCTGTGGAAATCCGCGGCCCAGGTCGCGCGCGGCGACGCCCTGCCCGGCCGCGCGCGCAACGCGCTGGCCGCGTTCGAGGCGCTGATCGACGCCATCGGCGCGGAATCCGTCGATCTGCCGCTGAAGGACAAGATCGACCACGCGCTGGCGCGCTCGGGTCTGCGCGAGCATTACGCCGCGCTGTCGAAGGGCTCGCTGGATTCGCGCACCGACAACCTCGACGAACTGGTGTCGGTGGCCTCACGCTTCGTGAAGGGCGACGACGAGGAGACCGCGGCGCTCAGCGAGCTGGTCGCGTTCCTCGCCTACGCCGCGCTGGAAGCCGGCGAAGGCCAGACCGAAGCCGGCGAGGACGGCGTGCAGCTGATGACCCTGCACAGCGCCAAGGGCCTCGAATTCCCGCTGGTGTTCCTCGTCGGTCTGGAAGAAGGCCTGTTCCCGAACAACAAGTCGATCGACGAGGCCGGACGGCTGGAGGAAGAGCGCCGCCTCGCCTACGTCGGCATCACCCGCGCGCGGCAGAAGCTGGTCATCACCTATGCCGAGGCGCGGCGCCTGCACGGCCAGGACATGTACGGCTTGCCGTCGCGGTTCCTGCGCGAGATTCCGTCGACCCTGATCCACGAGGTCCGGCCGAAGATCCAGGTCGCGCGGCCGATGTACAATCCGAACGCGCGCCGCGACACCTGGCAGCAGAACCGCGGCCATGCGTCGCTGCAGGAATCGCCCGGCCTGCGCCTCGGCCAGAACGTCAGCCACGCCAAGTTCGGCAGCGGCATCGTCACCGACATCGAAGGCAGCGGCGCGCACGCGCGCGTGCAGGTGAATTTCGAAAACGAAGGCAGCAAGTGGCTGGTGCTGGCGTACGCGAATCTGCAGCCGGCGTAACTGTCCGACGGGCGACGCGTCGTCCGATCGACCCTGCCTCCGGGAGATGAGCTGATGCATGCTGTTGCCTTGATCGCGATGCTCGGGGTGTCCGGAACCGACCAGCCTGCATGCCCGGAGCTCGCGGCCACCTACGAGGAGGTCGGCGTGGTCGAACGGGGCGGCGTTGGCTTGCCAACAGGCGGGGAGGTGTCGCTCTCCCTGGCGGTGTTCCGTCAAGCCATGCAGGGATTGGCCCGGCCCGAAGCGGTGGCGCTGGCAGTGTCGCCGGGTGACCCGGTGCTTCGCGTGACCCTGGCGGGGGAGCACAGGCTGGAGAGGGCATGGCTAGTGACATGCGCGGATGGCGAGTACCGGATCCAGCATTCCAGGCAGGATCTGCCTGCGGGTGAAGGCGTCGACCTCCTCCAGGAAGCCGAGACCATTGTGCTCGAACCCGATGCCACGGGCCTGCGCGTCCGGGTCATCTCCAAAGCGCACTACCGCACATGGCCGTTCTTCCGTCGCACCGAAACTGTCGACGACCAGTATCGATTCGCGCGCAAAGCGCCATGACCCACGGGGCCCATCGGATAAGCTTCCATCATGAATACGAGCACCTCTCCCGATTTCCTCCGCGTCCGCGACTATCTCACCGGCCTGCAGGACCGCATCTGCGCCGCGATCGAGGGCGCGGACGGCGCCGCGACCTTCAGGGAAGACCGCTGGGATCGCGCCGAGGGCGGCGGCGGACGCACGCGGATCCTGCGCGACGGCGCGGTGTTCGAGCAGGCGGGCATCGGCTTCTCGGACGTCTCGGGCACGACACTGCCGCCGTCGGCGACCGCGGCGCGGCCGGAGCTGGCCGGCGCCTCGTGGCGTGCGGTCGGCGTGTCGCTGGTGTTCCATCCGCGCAATCCGTATCTGCCGACCACACATGCGAACGTGCGTCATTTCCGCGCGATCCGCGACGGCGAAACGGTGGCCTGGTGGTTCGGCGGCGGGTTCGATCTGACCCCGTTCTATCCGTTCGACGAGGATGTGCATCATTGGCATCGGGTCGCGCGCGATCTGTGCGAGCCGTTCGGCGGCGAGACGCGCTATGCCCTGCACAAGGAATGGTGCGACGACTATTTCTTCCTGAAGCATCGCGGCGAGACCCGCGGCGTCGGCGGCCTCTTCTTCGATGACCTGCACCAGGATTTCGAGCGCGACTTCGCCTATCAGCGCGCGGTCGGCGACGGCTTCCTCGATGCCTATCTGCCGATCGTCGAACGCCGCAGGGACACGCCCTACGGCGAGCGCGAGCGCCAGTTCCAGCTGTATCGCCGCGGCCGCTACGTCGAGTTCAATCTGGTGTTCGATCGAGGCACCCTGTTCGGCCTGCAGTCCGGCGGCCGCACCGAATCGATCCTGATGAGCCTGCCGCCGCTGGTGCGCTGGGAATACGGCTACGCACCGGAGGCCGGCAGCGACGAAGCGCGGCTGATGGCGTATCTGCGGCCGCGCGATTGGCTCGCCGAAACAACCACCCGGTAGAGCGGCCTTCAGGCCGCTGCTCTCCCCGGATCGCAAAGCAAAGCAGCGGCCTGAAGGCCGCTCTACAGTCCGCTCTACCGGGTGGACGATTCGTCGTCCGCCAGCACGATGCTGATCCGCCCGTTGGTCTCCAGCGTCGCCACCCGGATGCGCTCGATCTCGCTGCATCCGGTCTCGCGCATGGCTTCGAGGAAATCGGCGTTGCTCACCAGCTCGCGCCGCAGCACCTGCCGGAATACCTTGCCGTCGCGCGCGAGCACCACCGGCTCGCCTTCGATCAGCTTGCGCGCGCCCGGGCTGCGCGCGGCCACGAACGCGACGCCGTAGTTCAGCGCGATCAGGCAGACCGCGAGAATCCCCGCGCCCGCCAGCGAATTGTCGCCGCCGTTCAATCCGTTCTGCACCGCGTTGCCGAGCAGGATCAGCAGGACCAGATCGAACGGCGTGAACTGCCCGACCGCGCGTTTGCCGGAGAGGCGCACCAGCAGCATCACCAGCACGTAGATCGCGACCGCGCGCAGGACGAATTCCCACCAGGGCGAGGACAGCTGGAACAGATCGGACATCGGAAGCGCTCCCACGACGAGGCGGCCAGTCTCGCGCCGAGTCGAGGCAATGGAAAGCGCGCGTGCGCGCGACCACGCGCGTTCAATCGCGCGTACCGGATCGCAGGCGGCAAATCGCAGGCAATAAAAAGCCCCGCAGGCGGGGGAACCGGCGGGGCTTGGAACGTGACTTGGGGAGAGTCGCTCGTTCCGGGGACCGACCCTAGGGGAGAGGGTGGTCGACGACAGACGTTGCATCTGTCGCAAGTAGTTGACCACGATCGCCGCACCGAGTTCGTAAAGATTCCGATATGCAGACGGGTGAATTCAGGACGGATTCATGCCCCGTGCAAGTTTCGTTCAGTTTCGCAGGAAAACCCTGAAAAACCTGTCGGAATCAGCAGGTTGGACCCTGTCGAAAGTAACAGGTTCGACTCTCCGACATCGCGTTGCGACGACCGCCAACGCACACGCGCCGACGCGCCGTGGCGCGCGACGCACCCGAAGCGCGGCCGCCTTCAGTGCGCCTGGTCCCAGTTGTCGCCGACGCCCGAATCGATCACCAGCGGAACCCGCAGCTCCGCCGCGGCGCTCATCCGCCGGGTCGCTTCCGCGATCAGGGTGTCGACGAAACCGGCGTCGCACTCGAACACCAGTTCGTCGTGCACCTGCAGCAACATTTTCGCTTTCTCGGCATGGCCGGCGATCCATCCATCGATCTCGATCATCGCGCGCTTGATGATGTCGGCGGCGGTGCCCTGCATCGGCGCGTTGATCGCGGCGCGTTCGGCGCCGGCGCGCAGGCCCTGATTGCGGGCGTGGATGTTGTCCAGGTACAGCCGGCGACCGAACACGGTCTCGACATACCCGTTCGCCTTCGCGAACTCGCGCGTGCGCTCCATGAAATCGCGCACGCCGGGATACCGGCTGAAGTAGAGCGCGATGTAATCCTGCGCTTCGCCGCGGCCGATATCGAGCTGCTTCGCGAGGCCGAAGGCGCTCATGCCGTACATCAGGCCGAAGTTGATCGCCTTGGCGGCGCGGCGTTCGTTGCCGCTCACCTCTTCCAGCGGTTTGCCGAACACTTCCGCCGCGGTGGCGCGGTGGATGTCGGCGCCGGACGCGAACGCGCGGACCAGGGCCGGATCCTCGGACAGGTGGGCCATGATCCGCAGCTCGATCTGCGAATAGTCGCAGGCGACCAGCTTGCGGCCCGGCGGCGCGATGAAGGCCTTGCGGATGCGGCGGCCGTCGTCGGTGCGGATCGGAATGTTCTGCAGGTTCGGATCGTTGGACGAGAGCCGGCCGGTGGCGGCGCCGGCCTGGTGATAGCTGGTGTGCACGCGGCCGGTGTCGCGGTTGATCATGTCCGGCAGCTTGTCGGTGTAGGTGCTGCGCAGTTTCGCGAGGCCGCGATATTCGAGGATGATCCGCGGCAGTTCGTGCTGGTCGGCGATGGCTTCCAGCGCTTCTTCGTTCGTCGACGGCTGGCCGGTGGGCGTCTTCACCAGCGCCGGCAGCTTGAGTTCGTCGAACAGCAGCGCCTGCAGCTGCTTGGGCGAATCGAGATTGAACGTGCGGCCGGCGAGTTCGGTCGCCTTCTGCTGCGCGGCGAGCATCCGCCGCGACAGATCCGCGCTCTGCCGGCGCAGCTCCTCCGCGTCGATCAGGATGCCGTTGGCCTCCATCCGCGCCAGCACCGGCACCAGCGGCACTTCGATGGTGCGATAGACGCGTTCCAGCGTGGGAATCTCCGCGAGTTTCGCCGACAGCACGCGATGCAGGCGCAGGGTGATGTCGGCGTCCTCGGCGGCGTAGCGGGTGGCATCGTCGATCGCGACTTCCGAAAACGGAATCTGTTTCGCGCCCTTGCCGGCCACGTCCTCGAACTTGATGGTGTCGTAGCCGAGGTAGCGCTTGGCCAGCGAATCCATGTCGTGGCGGGTGGCGCTGGAGTTCCAGACGAAACTTTCCAGCATGGTGTCGTCGGCATAGCCGTCGACGTCGATGCCGTGGCGGCGCAGCACGTGCAGGTCGTACTTGCCGTGCTGGCCCAGTTTGCGATGCTTCGGACCTTCCAGCAGCGGGCGCAGCGCGTCGAGGGTCTCGTGCAGGTCGAGCTGCGCCGGCGCGCCGGGATAGGTGTGGCCGACCGGGATGTAGCAGCCGTTGCCTGGCGCGGTGGAGAAACTCAGGCCGACCAGGTTCGCCTGCATCGCGTCGAGCGCATCGGTCTCGGTGTCGAACGCGAATTCGTCCGCGGCGTCGAGCATCGCGATCCAGGCGTCCAGGCGCTCGCGGGTCTGCACGGTCTCGTAGTCGCCCTTCACCGACAGCGACGGATCCGGCGCTTCGTCCGACGGTTGCGCAGCGCGGGCATAGCCGGCGGCGGTGTTGCGCAGGCTGGCGTCGTTCGCGCCGGCCGCAGCCTCGTCGCCGGCGCCGCCGAGTTCCTTCAGCGCCTGGTTGAAGCCGTAGCGCGCGTAGAGCCGGCGCAGGTCCTCGACATGGCGCTCGCGCAGCGCCAGCGTGGCGGGGCCGCCGTCGAGTTCGACATCGGTCTTGATCGTCGCCAGCTGGCGGTTCAGCGGCAGCCTCGGCAGCGCCGCGCGCAGGTTGTCGCCGATCTTGCCCTTGATCGCACCAGCATTCGCGATGACGTTGTCCAGGGTGCCGTATTCGTTGAGCCATTTCGCGGCGGTCTTCGGGCCGCATTTCTCCACGCCCGGGATGTTGTCGACGGTGTCCCCCATCAGCGACAGCAGGTCGACGATCTGGTCCGCGCGCACGCCGAACTTCTCGATCACCGCGGGGTCGCCGTCGAGGCGGCTGCCGCTCATGGTGTTGACCAGGGTCACGCCGGGGCGGACCAGCTGGGCGAAATCCTTGTCGCCGGTGGAGATGGTGACGGTCATGCCCTCGGCGGCGCCCTGTACGGCCAGCGTGCCGATCACGTCGTCGGCTTCCACGCCGGGCACGCGCAGGATCGGCAGGCCCAGCGCCTGCACGATCGCCATCATCGGCTCGATCTGCGCGCGCAGATCGTCGGGCATCGGCGGACGGTTGGCCTTGTACTGCGGGTCGAGGTCGTCGCGGAAGGTCGGGCCGGAAGCGTCGACCACGAACGCGATGTACTCGGGCTGCTCCTTGATGTGCGCGCGCAGCATGTTGACGATGCCGAACAGCGCGCCGGTGGGTTCGCCCTGGGCGTTGCTCAGCGGCGGCAGCGCGTGGAAGGCGCGGTAGAGGTAGGAGGAACCGTCGATCAGTACGAGTCGTGTCATCCGTGGATTCTACCCCCGACCCGCCGCCGCCGAACCGTGCGGAATGCGGTGCGCGCGTCGGCGCGGACGGTTCACGCCGGCGGACGTATGATGCGATTCCCCCACCCGCCGGAGATCGCCATGCGCCGTTCACTTCCGTTCGTGCTGTCGCCGGTGTTCGCACTGATCCTCGCGCTGGGTGGCTGCGCCAGCACCGGCGGCGGCGCCGCCATGGATGTCCCGCCCGACGCCGTGCCCGCGACCCGGGTGATGGACAACGGCGACGAAATCACCGAGTACCGCGTCGCCGGCCAGTTGCGGATGGTCAAGGTGCAGCCGGCGCGCGGTCCGGCCTATTACCTCTACGACCGCAACGGCGACGGCCGCCTCGATGAAGAGAAGGGCGTGTCGCCGGTGTATTTCAAACTGTTCGAGTGGTGAGGCCCGCGCGCATGCGGCGTCTGCCATGGTCGTTGTGCGTCGTGTTCTGGTGCGCGCCCGCGCTCGCCTGCATCAACGCGATCGGCACGGACCGCGAGGGCCGCCGGTTCGAGCCGATGGAGTACACCGGCGAGGAGCTCGTCGTCTCGCTGAGTCCGCCCGAGGATCGTGCGGCCCGGGCGTACCGCGCCGAACGCGAGCGCGAAGTCATCGCCGCCGCGCGCAAGTCGCCGGATCTGCGCACCCTTACCGATCTGGGCATCGTGCTGCTCCGTCGAGGCCGTCATGCCGACGCCGTGCGCCTGTTCGTCGAGATCGAGCGCCTGTATCCCGGTCGTTACCAGACTGCAGCCAACCTCGGCACGGCGCTGGAACTGCTGGGTCGCGACGCGACCGCGTTGCGCTGGATCCGGATCGGCATGCGCCGCAATCGCGATGCCCACGAGGGGACCGAATGGTTGCATGCGCGGATCCTGGAAGCCAAGCTCGCGCTGCAGCGCGACCCCTCCCATCTCGCGATGCGATCGGTGGCCGGGGTGACGTTCGCGCCGGTCGCGCTGCCCGATCTGCCGACGGTGTATCCCGCCGGCAACGACGGCCGTCCGGTGGCGCCGGACCAGTTGAATCTGGCCTTCACCTACCAGCTCGCGGAGCGACTGGACTTCGTGAAACCCGAAGATCCGATCGTCGCCGACCTGGTCGAGGACTGGGCCACCCTGCATTTGGCCGGCGGTTCGGTCGAGACGGCGGATGCGCTCTATCGACTGGCGCTGCGTTACGGCGCCGCTCCGACCCCGCTGCTGCGCAGGCGTCAGGCGAAGGCGCGAGAGATTCTGGCTGTCGACCGCGGTGCGGGCGATGGCGAATGCCCGATCTGCCGGCACCTGGAACCACCACCGCCGCCACAGCGATAGGCGGGACGACGACTCACGCCACCCGCGCGCACACCCACGCATCCACCCGCGCGACGCCCGCCCGCAGCAGTGCGTCGGCCGCGGCATGCAGGGTGGCGCCGGTGGTCATCACGTCGTCGATCAGCGCCACGTGCGCCGGCAGGGCGATGCCCGGGCGCACCGCGAACGCCCCCTTGAGGTTGCGCCGCCGCGCTGGGGCATCGAGACGCGACTGCGGGGCGGTCTCGCGGACGCGCGCCAGCAGGTCGTCGCGCAGCGGCAGGGCCAGGTTGCGGGCCAGCGGCCGCGCCAGTTCCAGGGTCTGATCGAAGCCGCGGGCGCGCAGCCGGCGGCGATGCAGCGGCAGGGGGATCACCGCCTCCGGCCGTGCGGCCCCGGCCAGGGCTTCGGCCATCAGGTCGGCACAGAGCCGGCCGGCAGCCAGATCGTCGTGGAACTTCAGCCGCGGCAGCAGGCGGTCCAGCGGCGCTTCGTAACGGAAGACCGCATGGGTCTCGGTCAACGGCGGCGGCCGGCGCCGGCAGCGGCCGCAGGCCTCGACGGGCTTGAGCATGGGCAGGCCGCAGCGCAGGCAGGCGCAGCGGTTCCAGGGCAGGTCGCGGGTGCAGGTCGGGCAGAGGTCCCGCCCCCCGGGCGCGATGGTCGCTGCGCAACCCAGGCAGTGCGCGGGCCACAGCCGCCCCGGGAGGGCGGCCAGCCTGCGCAGGACGAGCCTGCTCAGGACCGAGGACAGATCGAGGTTGACAGGGCTGAACATGCTTTCCAGACTGCCTGTCCCTCAAGGACGTGTCCGTCAGGAAACCCCGATGCCCGCTGTCAGCGCTTTCAGCTCTCCGCGTCACGACTGGCAACGCGCCGAAGTGGAAGCGCTGTTCGCGCTGCCCTTTCCGGTGTTGTTGCAACAGGCGGGCGAGGTGCATCGGGCGCATTTTGACCCTGCCGAGGTCCAGGTCAGCACCCTGCTGTCGGTGAAGACAGGCGGCTGCCCCGAGGACTGCGCCTACTGCCCGCAGGCCCAGCGTTATCACACCGGCGTCGACGCGACGAAGCTGATGGATACCGCCTCGGTGGTGGAGAAGGCGAAACAGGCCAAGGCCGCCGGCGCCTCCCGCTTCTGCATGGGCGCCGCCTGGCGTTCGCCGAAGGACCGCGACATCCCGAAGGTCGCCGAGATGATCCGCGAGGTGAAGGCCTTGGGGCTCGAAACCTGCGCCACCCTCGGCATGCTCAGCGGCGAACAGGCCACGGCGCTGAAGGCCGCCGGCCTCGACTACTACAACCACAATCTGGACACCGCGCCGGAGTTCTACGGCGAAATCATCCAGACCCGCGAATTTCAGGACCGCCTCGACACCCTCGGCCATGTCCGCGACGCCGGCATGAAGACCTGCTGCGGCGGCATCGTCGGCATGGGCGAATCGCGCGCGCAGCGCGCCGGTCTGCTGCAGATCCTGGCCAACCTGCCGGCGCATCCGGATTCGGTGCCGATCAACCGCCTCGTGCAGGTCGAAGGCACGCCGCTGCACGGCACCGCCGAGCTGGATCCGTTCGAGTTCGTGCGCACGATCGCGGTCGCCCGGATCATGATGCCGAAATCGATGGTGCGGCTGTCCGCCGGCCGCGAGACCATGTCCGACGAACTGCAGGCGCTGTGTTTCCTCGCCGGCGCCAATTCGATCTTCTACGGCGAAAAACTGCTGACCACCGGCAACCCCGACACCGAGCGCGACCTCGCGCTGTTCGCGCGCCTGGGCCTGCGGCCGATGCAGGTCGTCGAGACTGCGAACACCTTCCATGCCGACATCGTCGACGCCGCCCTCGCCGGCGGCGACGGTGGCGATGGTCCGCCCTGTACCCGAGCCGCCTGATCGAGCACCTGCCATGACCCGCCCGCGCCTCACCGAACGCATCCTCGCCGCCCGCGTGCAACGCACGATCCAGGGCCGCGTGCGCCAGCGACGCACGGTGACGCGGCGCGACGGCGTGCGCTGCGAGGTCGACGGCCGCTGGCTGACCAATTTCGCCGGCAACGACTATCTCGGCCTGTCGCAGCATTTCGGCGTGGTCGACGCGCTGCAGGCCAGCGCCTCGCGCGACGGCGTCGGCAGCGGCGCCTCGCACCTGGTCAGCGGCCATCACGCCAATCACGACGCGCTGGAGAAGGAACTGGCCGACTGGATCGGCGCGCCGCGCGCGCTGCTGTTCGGCAGCGGTTACCTCGCCAATCTCGCGGTGCTGCAATCGCTGCTCGGCGAAGACGACGTTTGCGTGCAGGACCGGCTCAACCACGCCAGCCTGATCGACGCCGCGCGGCTCGCCGGCTGCAAACTCCGCCGCTATCCGCACGCCGATCCCGAAGGCGCGTTGCGCCAGTTGCGCACCGTGCCCGACGGCGCGGCGATGATCGTCACCGACGGCGTGTTCAGCATGGACGGCGATGTCGCGCCGCTGCGCGAACTGTCGCTGGTCGCGCGCGTGCAGCATGCCTTGATGTATGTCGACGATGCGCACGGCGTGGGCGTGGTCGGCCCCGATGGCCGCGGCTGCGTGGCCGAGGCCGGGCTCGAAGCCGCCGGTCTGCTGCAGCTCGCCACGCTGGGCAAGGCGCTGGGCGGTTACGGCGCGGTCGTGCTCGGCAGCGAGGAGATCATCGGTCATCTCGCCGAAACCGCGCGTCCGTACATCTACACCACCGCGTTGCCGCCGTCGCAGGCCGCGGCCACGCTGGCGGCGGTGAAGCTCGCGCGCCGTGATCACTGGCGCCGCGAAAAACTGCAGGGCCTGATCGCGCATTTCCGCCAGACCGCGATGTTCCGCGATCTGCCGCTGCTGCCGTCGACCGGTCCGATCCAGCCGCTGATGTGCGGCGACGAGAAGCGCGCCACCGCGCTCGCCACCGCGCTCGAAGCGCAGGGCTTCTGGGTGCCGGCGATCCGCCCGCCGACCGTCCCCGACGGCAAGGCGCGGCTGCGCATCACCCTGTCGTCGCTGCACACCCAGGCCGAGGTCGACGCGCTGATCGATGCGCTGTGCTGGGCCCGCGACGCGGTCGAGATGGGCTTCGGCGCGGCCGGAGCCGCGGTGGCGTGATGCCGATGGCGGTTTCGCGAGGCGATCGCGACGCGCGCATTCCGGTCTGGATCGCGCTGTCGGAGTTGTATCTGGATACCGATGTGTCGGTCTTCCGCGATGCGATCGCGGAGACGCTCGCCGCATCGCCCTATTCGGTCGATGACTTGCGCGACATCCTGATGGACGACGTGCACCCGGCATTGCATGCCAATCTCATGTCGGTCGCAGGCGAATGGGCCGGTTTCGACGAGGCCTGGCTGATCGAACGGATCGAAACGGTCGGTCGCCAGCCGCGCTGGCGTCGTCGCATGAGCCGCTGGTTCGCGCGTGATATCGACGCGCAGTGGCGCGCGCTCGAACCGATGATCCTCGCCGCACGGAACGCCGAACCGCAACGATGAGCGCGCGCCTGCACACCACGATCAGCGGCGAAGGCCCGCCGCTGGTCCTGATCCACGGCTGGGCGATGCATGGCGGCGTGTTCGCGCCGCTGGTCGAACGCCTGCGCGATCGTTACACCCTGCATCTCGTCGATCTGCCCGGGCACGGCCTGAGCCGCGACGACGCCACGCCGCTGGCCTTCGATGCCGTCTGCGACGCGCTGCACGCGCAACTGCCGGTGGCGCCGTGGATCGGCTGGTCGCTGGGCGGCATGTTCGCGCTGCATGCCGCGGTGCATGCGCCCGAACGCGTGCCGGCGCTGGTCGCGCTGTGCAGCAGCCCGTGTTTCGTGCGCGGCCCCGACTGGCGCTACGGCGTGTCCGCCGAGATCTTCCGCGACTTCGCCAAGGGCCTCGGCGACGACTATCGCGCCACCCTCGACCGCTTCGTCGCGCTCGAAGCCTTCGGTTCGGACCACGCGAAGGACGAGATCCGCGCGCTGCGCGCCGAGCTGTTCGCCCGCGGCGAGCCCGCGGCGCGGGTGCTCGTCGACGGCCTGCACATCCTCGAAACCGCGGACCAGCGTCCGCTGTTGCCGCAGCTGCGCGTACCCAGCCTGTGGATCGCCGGTCGCCGCGACCGTCTGGTCGATCCGCGTGCGATGCGCGAGGCCGCGGAGATCGTCGAACGCGCGGGCCACGCGCCTGCGACCTTCGCGCAGATCGAACACGCCGGACACGCGCCGTTCCTGACCCATGTCGATGAGGTTGTCGGGCATCTCGCCGAGTTCCTCGTCGACTTCCCCGCCGCGACCGGCGGCGACGCGTGAACGCTCCCGTCGACGCCGCGCTGTTCGACCGGCGCCACGTGCGCCGCGCGTTTTCGCGCGCGTCGTCCAGTTACGCCGACGCCGCGAAGCTGCAGCACGAGGTCGAAGCGCGGCTGCTGGAATCGCTGGACTACTACGCCGAAGGCCGCGCCGTCGACGCGCAGGCGCCGGCGGTCGTCGTCGATCTGGGCTGCGGCCCCGGTGGCGCGTCGCGGGCGATGCGCGCGCGCTGGCCGAAGGCGCGGGTGCTGTCGCTCGATCTCGCCCTGCCGATGCTGCGCGCGCACGTCGACGCGCCCGCGGGCCTGCTCGATGCGCTCCGTCAGCGCCTCGCGCGCGCGCCCGAACGCGTCTGCGCCGACGCCCGCGCGCTGCCGCTGGCCGAGCACAGCGTCGATCTGCTGTTCTCGAACCTGTGCCTGCAGTGGATCGAGGATCTGCCCGCGGTGTTCGCGGGGTTCCGTCGCGTGCTGAAGCCGGGCGGCATGCTCGTCGTTTCGACCTTCGGTCCCGACACGCTGTACGAACTGCGCGGCGCCTTCGCGACCGCCGACGCGGTGCCGCACGTCAGCCCGTTCGCCTCAATCGCACAGTTCGGCGACGCGCTCATCGCCAGCGGCTTCCGCAATCCGGTGCTCGACCGCGACGAACTGGTCACCCGCTACGACGATCTGCCGGCACTGATGCGCGAACTGCGTGCGATCGGCGCCACCAACGCACTGCGCGCCCGCCGCCACACCCTCACCGGCAAGGCCCGCTTCGCCGCCGCCGCGAACGCCTACGAACCGCTGCGCGACCACGGCCGCCTCCCGGCCACGTGGGAAATCATCACCGCCCTCGCCTGGGCCCCCGAACATGGCGTCCCGATCCGCGAAGGCGGCGAGGACATCGCGCGCTTCCCGGCCAGCGGGATTCCGGTGCGGCGACGTTGATCGATCTGTCCGCCGTCGTCGTTCTGGCCGCGGTCGCGACCTATCTCGTCTGGCTTGGTTTGGCCTGTCTTTTCGCGCCTGCCCGCGCCGCGCGTTTCCTGACCGGGTTCGCGACATCGCCGGCCACGCATATCCTGGAAATGGTGTTGCGCCTGCTGGCCGGCTGGGCCTTTCTGCGGTACGCGCCGCGCACGAATTATCCCGCGGCCTTCGTCGGCATCGGCATCGTCCTCGTCGTCACCACGGGCTTGCTGCTGCTGGTCCCGTGGCGATGGCATCGCCGTTTCGCGCAGCGCGCCGTCCCGGTCGCGCTGCCATTTCTGAGCCTGATCGGCATCGTGTCGCTGGCGTGCGGCGGTGCGCTGCTGATGGCGACGCTGGGCCGCGCCGGTTGAGGGTCGAGACGAAGACGCTCCCCGCGGACGGCCCCGCTTGTTGATCGCCGACGGCGTTGGCTATGCTCGCGACAGGCGCTGCACAGTCGCACGGAGACCCGTCATGCCCCGATTCTCCGCACAGCGCTTCGCATTCCTCTTCATCTTCATGCTGATCGCCGCCGGCGCCGCCGCGGCGAAACCGCCTTCGCTGCCGGTCTGCCTCAAG
Source organism: Lysobacter hankyongensis (assembly GCF_039543145.1). NCBI lineage: Bacteria > Pseudomonadati > Pseudomonadota > Gammaproteobacteria > Lysobacterales > Lysobacteraceae > Lysobacter > Lysobacter hankyongensis. The sequence continues at coordinate 274,212 of NZ_BAABJE010000005.1, forward strand.
ACATCGGCGAAGACCGGCGCGCCCTTGCCCGCGGTCACCTACAGCGACATGCATGGACTATGGGGCGGCACGACACTGACGCTCGAAGCCGATGGCCGCTATACCCGTGCGCAGGCGGAGCCTGGACAGCCGCCGCAGCGCGTCGACGCACGCGTGGATCCCGCGCGGCATCGCGCCCTGGTCGGCCTGTTGATCGAACTGAAGATCTGGCAACAACGCGTGCCCAAGCGCATCGCGGTGCCCGACGAAAGCACCGCATCGCTACGCATCCGCTGCGGAACCGCCGAGGCCGCGATCTGGGAGTGGTACAACGATCTCGACAAGCATCGCCGCATCGCCCGTGTGCGCGATGCGTTGCGGGCGTTGGAGCCGGCAGCGGCGCCATGAGCGGTCCCGATTTCCGGGTATTCCAGCGATGCTGCGGAATGCCAGCGATTGACTGCCTGGAATCGTCAGTGGCAGCCTCCGTGTTACGCCCCGATTTGAGTTCTAGTCGTAGTTAGGTCACAGAATCCACATCCCTTTGCCGGAATGACCGATGAAAACTCGACAACTTCGTTTATTCGTTGCCTCGCCCGGAGACGTGAAATACGAGCGCGACAGTCTCAGACATGTCGTTGAGGAGTTGAACACTACTGTCGGCGCGTTTAAGCAAATGACGTTCGAACTCGTTCGCTGGGAGACGCACTGCAACCCAGGCCTTGGACGAGCGCAAGGCTTGATCAATGACCAAATCGGAAAGTACGACATATTTCTGGGAGTCATGTGGCGCCGGTTTGGCACGCCTACAGGCCTAGCCGAGTCTGGCACGGAGGAAGAGTTCCGAAGAGCGCTAGAACTTTGGCAGCGAGACAAGGAAATCCAAGTTCTGTTTTATTTTTCTCAGGCACCGTTCGCCCCAAGGACACAGCTGGAACTAGATCAGTGCGGGAAAGTGCTCAGATTTCGATCCGAACTCGAATCGCTGGGTCTCGTATGGGAATACGGCAATTCCAAGGACTTTTCGGACGTTGTGCGCCCTCACCTAGCGCGGATTGCTCTCAACCTCCCAGATGAATCTTCCAATCCAACACAACGGTTGAGCATTTCGCGTCCTGTCAAAGTTTTCATCGCCTCATCCGTTGAAGGTCTCAGTTTGGCGCAGCGAGTTCAGGACGGTCTGACACAAGTCGGCATCGAATCAGTTGTCTGGACAGAAGCCTTTCCAGCGGGAAAAACTGTGCTGGGCGCACTGGACGAAATACTTACTGCCTGCACAGCTTCAGTGATGGTGCTTACGGCGGACGATGCTGTTATCGCTCGCGGACAAGACAGGCGAGTGCCTCGTGACAATTTGGTGTATGAGCTTGGGCTATTCCATGGGAGGAACGGCCGCAATCGAACATTCGTGCTCGCACCGGCAAGCGTTACGCTCCCTTCTGACCTATCGGGCATGGTCTACCTACGCATGGATCCAGAGCGAGCAGAAGCGGCGATACATCAGCTCCAAAGAGAACTAAGTGCGCTCAAGCCTGCGGCCTAACAATTCGTTCAAGCCAGCCCCATGTCATGGCGGCGGCCACCTGCCTGCGCTACGCTAGCACGCGTCCGCCGCCCCGCTGCGGGGCGGCTTAACTCAGGCGTTAGGTCTCTCATGACACCTCTTCCGCGTTGGAAAGAATGGATCAAGATTGTAGGTGATGATGTTTCCAACATCCTACTTGCACGAGCCCTTTTTCTATCTTTTCAAGACCTTATTGACGAAACACCAAAACTACAAAAGTCAGATTACTTCCATGACTACTTTAGAGAATCCTACATCTCTCATCTTGGCATTGGGCTGCGGCGACAGTTCAAATTTCAGAAGGACAGTATTTGCCTGAAGAAACTCCTATGCGAGATTCGCGAGCAAAGTCACCTAATAAACCTAGATTATTACGAATCACTGTACTCCGATTCGGCAATGAAAAAATATGCCGCTAATGATTTCTACTCAATCATTGGCTCAAACAATAAAAGTCTATCTCCTGAGGTCATTGAGATCGATATTGAATCCCTCAATGCTTCTGCATCTACTGTTGAAAGCTTTCTTGATAGAAGAGTTGCACATTTTGACCGCAGACCTCCATCAAGAATGCCAACATACGATGATCTTCATGGCTGTCTAGACGTTCTAGAAAGACTTACTGTCAAATACCACATGCTCCTCACAGCCGAGTCTTATGAAACTCTAGAGCCCGCGGTTCAATACGGGTTCTTGGACATATTTAGGGATGATATTGGAGAGACCTAAAAATTCGTTCAAGCCGCCCCCACATCGTGGCGTCGTCCACGTGACTCCGCTACGCTAGAGCACGTCCGCCGCCCCGCTGCGGAGCGGCTTAACTTAGGTGTTATCCCTGATGCGCGCCACCTCAAGTCTCACAGCACTATTCTTCCTTGTCTTCATGTTCCAAAGTGAAGCGCTGTCGAAGGAGTCGGTCCCGGAATGGCTTGTTGGCTACTGGCATTACACCTTTGATGACGGCTCAACGACAGATGCAATTGAATTCAGGAAGAATGGAGAATACGTCGATTACTCGAAGGACTGCATCCCCGTTGGAACGGGACGGTTCGAGCTGAAGAATGGAAGTATCTACATAATTCGAACCCGTTCCGGCATTGATAAAATTTCATCACCAATGGTGCCAACAGGCGATCACAAGCATCTTGTCGTCGTACTGAAAAATAACGGCAAGCGTGCTTCTTTTTGGCGCTCACAAGTCTGCGTTAGAAATAAGGGCTAAAAATTCGTTCAAGCCGACAGCACATCGTGGCGTCGGCCACATGCCTACGCTACGCTAGTACGCGTCCGCCGCCCCGCTGCGGGGCGGATCAACTCAGGTGTTAGGCGTCAATGGAAGTTCTTTCGTTATCAATCCAAAACCAGTTTCTAGTCGAGTTGAGTCATCTCAAACCAGACTCGAAATTGGAAAGCACAGAAGTCCTTCGCTATCTGCATACAACCGAGAAGCGAGGCGACAAGTCGTTTCCTATTCATGAATGCCTCGGGCTGGCTAAAATTAACTTGTCTGAGCAGGCCTGGTTCTTGCTTGGATTGTTTACGAAAACGCGAAAGTGCGATTGGGGGCTCGATACTATGGAGTGTGGTGACAGATTGAATCCACCACGCCCACCATTCCACTTCTTTGATTGCAGACCCACTCCGACTGAAATTGCAACTTTCATTGCCGAGAGGCATGCATTTGAAGTGCGTTCGGATCAACGCGTCCTTACGGATTTTTCCGCTGGAGATGCATGCCGATTTGACGCCTAAAAATCCGTTCAATTCGTTCAAGTCGACCTCGCATTGTGGCGTTGGCCATGTGCCTTGGTGTGCGCGAGTACACCCTGCCGCCTCGCTGCGGAGTGCCTTGATTCAGGTGACAGGCGCCAGACAATGATCCCTGCCGATGTTCATCATTCGCAAAACCAGTTCGTTGATGATCTCTTCCTGGACGTCGCGGATTTGCGCGTGGTTTCGGTCGGAAACGAAAGATATGAAATCACTGCCGTGCTGCCGAACCGCCAGAGGATTCTGATCGCGATGCGCACCGCTCGAAAAGGCAGAATCGACACCTCGATCGAGGCGGACAGCGAAGTGCTCGTACGACTCCCTCATGAGGTCTCTGCAGAAGGAAGGCTCTCCCTGCTGGAAGTTTCCTCATGCAGCATGCATCTGGAACAGATGGCCCGCGGGCATTACTGGCTCGGGCTCACCATCGATGGGCTGGATACCGTGCATATCGACTTCACCACCCGCGGTTATCTCAAGGTAACCTGTGCAGAGCGACCGGCGAGCCCCGACGCCGGCACTTGAACATTCGTTCAAGCCGATCAGCCGCCGACCTGCGCCATCCAGTCCTGCAGGTTGTAGCAAGTAGCCCGGGTAAGGCTGAAAGCCTTACCCGGGAGATTCGGATGGTTTGATCTCGACTTCATCCCGGGTAAGCGCGTTGCGCTTACCCGGGCTACGCCATCGCGGATCGAACGTTTCCCCAGCGATCTCGGGGGCACATCGCGGCAGATACGCAATCGAGTGAGTTGCGGCTTCAACGCACCTGCGCGATCCAGTCCTGCAGGTTGTAGTAATTCGTGACGCGGGCGATCCTGCCGTCGCGCAGTTCGAAGAACGCGCCGCCGGGGAGCACGTAGGTTTGTCCATGCGCGGGCGGCAGGCCTTCGTCGGCGACGAGATATTCGCCATGCACGACGTATTCGGCCGCGGCGCGCGCGCCATCCGGGCAGGCCATCACCACGATGTCGCGCAACTGTTCGTGATAACTGCGGTCCATGCGCGCGAGGAAGGCGGCGAAGGCGTCGCGGCCGGTTTCGCGCGCGCCCTGGTTGAGGTCGTGGGCCACGTCGTCGGTGAGCAACGCCAGCATCGCGTTCCAGTCGCCGCGGTTGAAGGCGGCGTAGTAATCGAGCACGAGGGTGGTGGCGCGATCGTGGGCGCGGGTGCCGTCGATGATCATGGCGAATCTCCCTGGAGGCGGCGCGACAGGCCGGCGGACACTTCTGCGAACAGGTCGCGGTGGAAGAAGTACACCTCGGCGGCGAGGAAGCGCCAGCGGGTGTCGAAGCTGCGGTAGCGGCTGGTCGGTGTGGCCGAGCCCAGGCAGTCGATGCCGATCTCCGCGCAGATGCGCAGCGCGCGCGACAGGTGCAGCGGGTCGCTGACCACGACGGCGCGGGTGAGTTTGCGGCTGCGCATCAGCGCGGCGGCCTGGCCGAGATTGTCGCGGGTGTTGCGGGAGACGGTTTCGATCAGGATCGCCCGGTCGGGCACGCCCTGGCTCAAGGCATAGCGACGGCCGACCTGCGATTCCGCGAAGCGCGCGCCGGCGCCGCCGAAGCCGCCGGTGAAGATCAGGGTCGGTGCGATGTCGCGTTTGTACAGCGCGATGCCGTGGCGCAGCCGCTCCTCGAACACCGGCGACGGCCGCGCGTCGTAGGCGGCCGCGCCCAGCACGATGATGGCGTCGGCGCGAACATCGTCGCCGGCGGCGTCGTCGCGGCCGCCGACGTGGACGATGTAGGTCGCCACGCCGACGATCCACAGCAATGCGAGCAGCAGCAGCCGGCGCAGCCAGCGGAACGGCCCGCGACGCCGTCGCCGACGACCGTCGGCGCGCTGGATCAGCGGCGGCAGCCCACCGCGGCTCACGCCATCGCCTGCCACGGCAGGGCGTCGAGATCGACGTTGCCGCCGGAGAGCACGATGCCGACGCGTCGCCCGGCGAAGCGTTCGCGATGCTGCAGCACCGCCGCGAAGGCGATCGCGCCCGAGGGTTCGACCACCAGTTTCAAGCGTTCGAAGAGCAGACGCATCGCGGCCACGGTCGCCGCGTCGTCGATGGCCAGGAGTTCGTCGACATGCCGCTGCAGCAGCGCGAGCGTCCGCGGCGCGAGGTGTCCGCGCAGGCCGTCGCAGACGGTGCGCGCGGTCATGTCGGTGATGCAGTGGCCTTCGCGCAGCGAGGCGATGGCGTCGGCGGCGCCGGCGGGCTCCGCGCCGATCACCTCGATCTGCGGGCGCAGGGTCTTCGCGGCGAGCGAGCAGCCCGACAGCAGGCCGCCGCCGCCGACCGGGGCGAGCAGGGCGTCGAGCGCGGGTTCGCTGCGCAGCAGCTCCAGCGCCACCGTGCCCTGACCGGCGATGACGTCGGCGTCGTCGAAGGGGTGGACGAGATGGGCGCCGCTCTCGGCCCGCAGCGCCTCGGCCGCGGCCTCGCGGGCGGCCATGGTCGGCGCGCAGCGCACGATGCGCGCGCCGTAGCCGGCGATGCCCGCCAGCTTCACCGCCGGTGCGCCCTCCGGGACCACCACGGTCGCCGGGACGCCGCGCAGGCGGCTGGCGAGGGCGACGGCCGCGCCGTGGTTGCCCGAGCTCTGGGTGAGGATGCCTCGGGCCGCGGTGGCGGCGTCGAGAGCGAAGATCGCGTTGCAGGCGCCGCGGAACTTGAACGCGCCGACCCGCTGCAGGTTCTCGCACTTGAAATGGAGCTCGCACCCGGCCAGTTCGTCCAGCGATCGCGAGCGCAGCACCGGCGTCCGCTTGGCGTGCGGGGCGATTCGCGCGGCGGCGGCCAGCACATCGGCGAAGGCGGGCAGCATGGGGCCGGACAACGTCGAGCCGGGCGATGCGTCGCCGTGCGGCAGGGAATCGGGCGTCGTCACGGCGGCGGTCATGCCGACATCGTAGCAGGCGAGGTCGGCGCGACCGGGCGCCCGCGAACCCGCTCGCGAGGGCTTCGCTTAAGGACGGGTTCAATCGATCGGGCGGATGCTCGACACTGCGACGGACCGATCCGTCGGCGACATTCCACAGGGGTCCATCATGTTCCGTCTTGGTCTGCTTGCGACACTCTCCGCGCTGATTCTGACCGGTTGCGTCAGTACCTACGCCTATCGCGATGGCGACGGCGGCGATTACTACTATTCCGACCCCGAAATCGAGTACTACGACGCCTATGGCCAGCCCTACAGCACCATAGGCTACGGCTATCCGGGCGGCTGGTACGGCAGCATCGGGTATGGCTACGGCTACGCGCCCTATCTCTATTACCCGCCGCATTACTGGCACCCGCGCCGCCATCATCGGCCGCCGTACGGGCATCAGCCGCCGCCGCCGGGTCCGCCGCCGGGCGTGATCGTGAATCCCCCGGGCGGCAACCCGCCGGGTGGCGGTGGTGGTGGCGGGAATTTCCGCGATCGCGACCACGACCGCGAAGGCGGCCCGTGGCGTTACATGGACGACATCGCGCGGCGTCCCAGAACGCCCCAACCGCCGCCGCCGGGCGTGGTGGGCGGCAGCAAACCGAGGACGCCGGTGTCGGTTTCGCAGCCGCCGCGGCGCATGCCATCGCCGCCGCCGGGCGCGAGCAATCCGCCGCCGCGGCCGCAGATGGAATCGCCGCGACCCTCATCGCCGCCCGGCGGTCGGATCGGACCGCGGGAACGAGAATCCCGTCGCGATACGACGCCCTGAAAGCGCTTGCCAAGAGACCGAATTGGTCGCAAGCTAACGACGAATGACCGGTTGCGTCGGATTACGACGTACCACGGTAAGAATCGCCGACCCCGGCGGGGAAATCCGGATCCCCCCTGTTCCGCTCCCCGTCGGGCGTCGGCACCTACTCAGCGGCGCATGCGACCTCAACGGTGCATGCGCCGCTTTCGTTTCGGACGACGGCAACGGCCGCGGCGCGAGCCGACCCGGATGGGCCGGATCGCGGGCAAAAAAAAGGGGCCGAATGTCCCCCGACATTCGGCCCCTGGCTCCCTCAGCGCGCACGTGGCCAGCCCTGTTCCACCCCGGCCAGCGCTTTCGCGCCTGCCGCACTGAGTGCCAATTGGGATAAGCAGGTTGCGTGCCAACTTTGGTCGCGCGCCTGCAGGACGGGCCGGCGGCGATACACTTCCATCCGCCGCGCGGCCCGATCGCGACAACCGACAAATGCCTGCATGAACGACTTCTACACCTTCGACGTGATCGTGATCGGTGGCGGCCACGCCGGGACCGAGGCCGCGCTCGCGTCTGCGCGCGTCGGCGCACGCACGCTGCTGCTGACCCACAACATCGAGACCGTGGGCGCGATGAGCTGCAACCCGGCCATCGGCGGCATCGGCAAGGGCCATCTTGTGAAGGAGATCGATGCGCTCGGCGGGGTCATGGCCCGCGCCGCGGACGCGGCCGGCATCCAGTGGCGCCGGCTGAACGCATCGAAGGGTCCGGCGGTGCGTGCGACGCGCTGCCAGGCCGACCGTTCGCGGTATCGCAGCTTCATCCGTCGCGCGGTGGAGACCGCGCCGAACCTGACCGTGTTCCAGTCCGCGGTAGACGACCTCATTCTGGAAGGCGATGCGGTCCGCGGTGCCGTCACCAACACCGGCCTGCGCTTCCATGCCCGCGCGGTGGTGTTGACCGCCGGCACCTTCCTCGCCGGCAAGATCCACATCGGCGAGACCCAGTACGCCGCCGGGCGCATGGGCGATCCGCCGGCGGCCACGCTGGCCGCGCGCCTGCGCGAGCGCCCGTTCGCCATCGACCGCCTGAAGACCGGCACGCCGCCGCGCATCGACGGCCGCAGTCTCGACTATTCGCGGATGGAAGCGCAGCCCGGCGACGATCCGAGGCCGGTGTTTTCGTTCATGGGCAGCACCGCCGATCATCCGCCGCAGGTGCCGTGCTGGATCACGCATACCAGCGAGCGCACCCACGAGATCATCCGCAACGCGCTGCACCGTTCGCCGCTGTACAGCGGCCAGATCGAAGGCATCGGCCCCCGTTATTGTCCGTCGATCGAAGACAAGGTGGTGCGTTTCGCCGAGAAGGCCAGCCATCAGATCTTCGTCGAGCCCGAAGGCCTGGATGTGTTCGAGATCTATCCGAACGGCATCTCCACCTCGCTGCCGTTCGACGTGCAGCTGGATCTCGTGCGCAGCATCCGCGGCTTCGAGAACGCGCACATCACCCGTGCCGGCTATGCCATCGAATACGACTTCTTCGATCCGCGCGGGCTGAAGACCTCGCTGGAGACCAAGCTCGTCGAGGGCCTGTTCTTCGCCGGCCAGATCAACGGCACCACCGGCTACGAGGAAGCGGCGGCGCAGGGCCTGATCGCCGGCCTCAACGCCGCGCGCCACGTGCGCGGTCTGGCGGCGTGGTCGCCGCGGCGCGACGAGGCCTACATCGGCGTGCTGATCGACGATCTGATCACCCACGGCACCACCGAGCCGTATCGCATGTTCACCAGTCGCGCCGAATATCGCCTGCAGTTGCGCGAAGACAACGCCGATCTGCGGCTCACCGGGACCGGCCGCACCCTGGGCCTGATCGACGACGCGCGCTGGGCGCGCTTCTCGCGCAAGCGCGATGCGGTCGCGGCCGAAACCGAGCGGCTCGGTGCGGTGTGGGCGGCGCCCAACAATACGCTCGGCCGCGAAGCGGTGGCGACGCTGGGCATCGACCTGAGCCGCGAGACGCACGCGCTCGATCTGCTGCGCCGGCCGGAACTCGATTACGCGCGGTTGATGACGGTGCCGATGCTGGGTCCGGGGGTCGACGATGCCGATGTCGCCGAGCAGGTCGAGATCGAGGCCAAGTATTCGGGCTATCTCGCCCGCCAGCGCGAGGAGATCGCGCGCCAGCAGCGTCACGAACACACCGCGATTCCCGCCGACTTCGATTACGCCCTGGTGCGCGGGTTGTCGAACGAGGTGCAGCAGAAGCTCGCCCGCGTGCGGCCCGAAACCGTCGGCCAGGCGCAGCGCATTCCGGGCATGACGCCGGCGGCGATCTCGCTGCTGCTGGTGCATCTCACCAAACGGCGCGGCGCGGCGGCCTGAGGCCGTCGCGGGCTCAGCCGAACAGGCGATGCAGGGTGCGCTGCATCCAGCCGCCGCTCTGATGATTGCGGCTGAAATGGTCGAGGTAGCGCTTCACCTGTTCGGAATACGCCTTGTCGTCGCTGCGAATATGGTTGAACAGCCAGCGCGACAGCATCGAGCGCAGCTCATCGGCCACATCCTCGCCGGCATCGAAGCGCAGCTTGTACTCGTTCACGCGCCGCGTGAACATGTCGTGCACGCGTTTGTGCGCGGCGCAGAACTGATAGCCGGCCTCTTCCATCAGCTCTTCTTCGAACGCGAAGTGCGACATCGTGTAATCGACGAGCTCGCCGATCGCGTCGGCGATCGCATCCTGATCGTGGCCGGCGGCGCCGAGCGCATTGATCAGATCGACGATGCGTTCGTGTTGCCGGTCGATCACGGCGATGCCGGTGTCGAGTTCCGGTGTCCAGACGAGTGCTTTCATGGGCGCTTCCTGCGTATGCGTCGTGGTGGTGGTGTACTCTCTCCATCGCGACATCCTGAAGTTTTGAGCCGAATCAAAATGCGAGCGACCACATCCGCATGCGCGGAACGGAAAACGCGAACCGTGAGACGTTTCGCGCTTCCTGTCCGAGGTTTCCGGGCGCGATCACGATGCGTCGCATCCTGATCGTCGGTCCCGGCGGCAGCGGCAAATCGGCTCTTGCCCGACGTATCGCGGCGCGGCTGGATCTGCCGTTGATCCATCTCGATGCCCGCTACTGGCGCCCGGGTTGGGTGGCGCCTTCGAAGGACGACTGGCGACAAACGGTCGAGCGCCTGACGCAGGACGAGCGCTGGGTGATGGACGGCAACTACGGCGGCACGCTCGGGCTGCGCCTCGACGCCTGCGACACCGCGATCCTGATGGACCTGCCGCCGCGCGTCTGTCTGTGGCGGGTCCTGCGGCGACGCTGGACCTACCGCGGCGTCTCGCGCCCCGACATGGCACCCGGGTGTCCGGAGACCATCGACCCGCGGTTCCTGGGGTGGATCGCGCTCTACCGCTGGCGCAATCGTCCCGCGGTGCTCGCGCGATTCGCCGAGGCCGCGGCTGCGGGCAAGCGGACGCTAGAGCGTGTTATGTACTTTTTCATGTGCCGCGAAGGTCGTCTGCGGGCCCGAGCCAAGGCGCGCGCCGCGGCCAAGGCTGGCGGCCTTGGCAAGGTGCGCAACGCTGGATCGGGCCCGCAGACGGCCTTCCCTCCGGGTTGCGCCCCTGTGGCGCCGATCCTGCGGTCCGTGACTTGCCTTGGCCGCCAGCCAAGGCTGCGCCACGGAACCTTGCCTCGACGCCACAGGCTGCGCAACGCGACACATGAAAAAGTACATAACACGCTCTAGTGCTGGATTCGGATGCGGCCGTCGAGGCGTTCCTCGCGACATTGCCCGCCGCGGGCGGATGATGCGCCCGTGGCGGATGGCGTACGCTTGGCGCATGCGCACTCTTCTCCGCTCCGCTCTTGTTCTGATCCTCGTCTCGGTCGCCGGGTGCGGCGAGGAGGCCCCGCCACCGAAGCCGCTGATCGCCGGCGATCTGACCATCGAAGCCTGGCCGCTGCCGGCGATGCCGGGTTCGGCGCAGCCCGATCTGGTCGTGGCGCCGGATGGTCGCCTGTTGCTCAGCTGGATCAACACCCAACCCGGACGCCGACCGGCGTTCCAGTTCGCCGAGTCCTATCCCGACGGCCGCTGGGCCACCGCGCGCACCATCGCGGTCGGCAACTCGATGTTCGTGAACTGGGCCGACACCCCGCACATCGCGGCCACGGCCGATCGCGCGCTGTGGGCGCACTGGCTGCAGAAATCCGCGGACGCGCCCTACGCCTACGACGTCATGCTGGTGCGGTCGCTCGATCACGGCATGAACTGGAGCGCACCGCGCAAGGTCCACGACGACACCACCACCACCGAGCACGGCTTCGTCTCCTTCTGGCCGCAGGGCGACGATGCCCTGGGCGTGGCCTGGCTGGATGGCCGCAATACCGGAGCCGGCGATCACGACGGCCATGGCGACGCCTCTCACGGCGAGGGCCACGGTGGCGCGATGACCGTGCGGGCGGCGGTATTCGACGCGGCGCTGCGCCCGTCCGCGGCCGCCGAAATCGACGCCAGCACCTGCGATTGCTGCCAGACCGATGCGGCCGCGATCGGCGATGGCGCGCTGCTGGTCTACCGCGACCGCAGCGACAAGGAAATCCGCGACATCTACGCCACCCGCTTCGACGGCGAGGTCTGGTCGAAGCCCGTGCGCGTGCATGCCGACGACTGGACCATGCCGGCCTGCCCGGTCAACGGTCCATCGGTGGCGGCGAGCGGCGAGGCCGCGGTGGTGGCCTGGTACACCGCGCCGGGCGATACGCCGACGATCAAGCTGGCGCGTTCGACCGACGGCGGCGCGAGTTTCGGCAAGCCGCTGACGGTGGACAGCGGGGCTGCGGTGCTGGGCCGGGTCGCGGTCGCGAGCGACGCGCGGCAGGTGTGGCTGGTCTGGATGCGCGAGGACGCAGGCAGGCAGTCGCTGTGGTTGACGCGTTATTCGCCCGACCTCGCGACGGAACTGCAGCGCACCCGGCTCGCCGACGTGCAGGGCGGCGGCCGTGCCACCGGATTGCCGCGGCTCGCGCTGCGCGGCGACGCCGCACACGTGGTGTGGACTGATGTCGTCGATGGCCAGCCGCAGCTGCGCGGGATCCGGCTGACGGCGCGATAGCCTTCACGGCGGCGGCTTTCGGATTCTCGAGTTTCACGACCGACATCGTTCCGGCGATGCGGGACGTGGTCCTGCTGCGCTACGCCATTTCGAAAAATCGATCGATTTTCTTCAGCCGAGATGTTCCAGCGCCAGATAGTCCGCGCTCTGCATTTCGATCAGGCGCGATGCGGTGCGTTCGAACGCGGCGGCCAGACGCTCGCCGCGATACAGCGCGTGCGGCGCCGCATCCGCGCTGCACACGAGATTGACGCGGCGATCGTACAGTTCGTCGATCAGCGTGACGAAACGGCGCGCGGCATCGTCGTTCTGCGCGTCGAACGCGGGGATCCCGCCGAGCAGCACGGTGTGGAATTCGGTGGCGATCTCGATGTAGTCGGCGCTGCCGCGCGGACCTTCGCACAGTTCGCCGAAATCGAACCACGCCATGCCCTTGGTGCGCGCGCGCACCGCGATGCGGCGACCGTCGATGTCGATGCCGGCATCGCGGTGGCCGTCGTCGCCGTGCAGTTCGTGCCAGCGCGATTCCAGCCAGACGTCGCTGTCGGCGTCGAGCGGCGCGCGGTAGACCGGCGATCGGATCAGCGCGCGCAGCCGGTAGTCGTTCGGCGAATCGAGATGGACCACATTGCAGTGGCGTTCGATCAGCGCGATCGCCGGCAGGAAGCGCGCGCGCTGCAGCCCGTCCCTGTAGAGGTCGGAAGGCGCCGCGTTCGAACTGGTGACGAGGACGATGCCTTCCTCGAACAGGCGTTCCAGCAGCCGGCCCAGCAGCATCGCGTCGCCGATGTCGCTGACGAAGAATTCGTCGAGCACCAGCACCCGCAGCGAGGTGCGCCACTCGCGCGCGATCGCCGCCAGCGGATCGCGCTCGCCGGCATGCGCGCGCAGGCGTTCGTGCACTTCGCGCATGAAGCGGTGGAAATGGGTGCGCCGTTTCTCGCGGATCGGCAGCCCGGAATGGAAGAGATCGATCAGGAAGGTCTTGCCGCGGCCGACGCCGCCCCACAGATATAGGCCGTTCGGCGAAGGCGTTACCGGTTTGCCGAACAGCGCATCGAGCAGACCCTTGCGCGGCTGCGGTGCGGACAGGATCGCATGCAGGCGGTCGAGTTCGCGCAGCGCGCCGTGTTGCGCGGGGTCGTCGTTCCAGTCGCCGCGGGCCACGCCCTCGGCGTAGCGCGCGGATGGCGCCGCGGTGTCGCTCATGATGCGGTGCCGGTCTCCGGCAGGTGCCGCTGCACGCCATGCTTGATCGCGCCGCGCAGATCCATGAGTTTGCGATGGAAGAAATGGCTGGTCTCGGGCATCCGCACGATCTCGGCCTGCGCGCCGATGCGCTGCAGCCAGTCGTACACCGCCTGCGGGTCGACGATCTCGTCTTCCTCGCCCTGGATCACCAGCCACGGCATCGTCGGCGTGGCGATGCGTTCGAACTCCCAGCGTCCGGCCGGCGGCGCGATCGACACCAGCATCGCCGGACGCAGTTCCATCGCGGCGCGCAGGCTGACGTAGGCGCCGAAGCTGAAGCCGGCGAGCCACAGTGCGGCGTCCGGGCGCGCGGCGCGCACCCAGGCGACCACCGTGCGCAGATCGTCGAGTTCGCCCTCGCCGTGATCGAATGCGCCCTCGGATTGGCCGACGCCGCGGAAGTTGAAGCGGACGGTGGCGATACCGAGTTCGCGCAGGCTGCGCGCGGCCATCGTCACCACCTTGTTGTGCATGCTGCCGCCTTCGGTGGGCAGCGGGTGGCACAGCACCGCCACCACCGGCACGGCGGCGACATCGGCCTCGGGCGGATCGACCGCGACCTCGAGCGCACCCGCCGGTCCCGGCAGGGTCAAGACGGTCGCGACGGCGGGGAAGGCGGGCGAGGTCATGTGGGGATGATAGCCGCCGGGGCGCTCAGGGCCGGCGCAGGCGCAGGCCGACCACCAGCGGATCGTGGTCCGAACTGCGCCAGGGGCCGCGGTCGCCGGGGCGCGCCTGATAGCCGCGGTTGTCGGGTTCATCGGCATTGCTGTGCCATTCCGCCGCGCCGGCGAGCCGTGCGGCCAGCCCCGGGCTGAGCAGCGCGTGATCCAGGCGGCCGGTCTGGGCCTCGTAGACGTAGCTGTACGGGCTCTCGCCACGGGCGCCTTCGAAGGCATCGCGCCAGCCGGCCGCGACCAGCGCGCGCACCGGGTCCTCCATGGTGTAGGCATTCAGATCGCCGACGATCATCATCAGATCGCTGCCGCTGCGCGTCGGATCTGTCCGCAGCCAGGCGTCTAGGCGGCGCGCCGATTCGGTGCGGGTGGGGTTCCAGCAGCTCTGGCCGTCCTTCTGGTCGGCCTCGGCGCCGGTCGCGCTGCCGCAGCCTTTCGACTTGAAGTGATTGGCCACCACCGTGAACACCGGGCCGTCGCCGGCGCGGAAGCTCTGCGCCAGCGGCGGGCGGCTGCGGCTGCCGAACAGGTCGTCGGCCAGCGCTGCGGCGGCGCCGACGGGCTGCGCACGGGAGGCGCGATAGATCATCCCGACCCGGATCTGGTCGCCGCCGGCGGGGGCTTCGCTGGCGATGAACCGCCAGTCGCCGTCGCCGCTCCGGTTCAGGGCGTCGACCAGCAGCGCGACCGCGGATTCGGGGCCGAATCCGTCGTTCTCCAGCTCCATCAGCGCGGCGATGTCCGGATCCAGGCCGCGGATCGTGGCGACCAGCCGGCCGAGCTGGGCCTCCAGTTCGGCCGGAGTGCGCGCACCGCGCGGGGTCGGAAACCCGCCGCCGCGGCCGTCGCCGTTGAAGAAATTCTCCAGATTGAAGCTGGCGATGCGCACGTCGCCGCCGACCTTCGGCGGCTTCGGTGCCCGGGCGGGCCGGAATTTCGGGGGCGTGGTCGGCATCAACAGGTAGCCGCCGCCGCGCTGGTCGATCACGCCTTCCAGCCGCACAACCCGGCTGCCGCTGCGAAGGTCGGCGTCCTTCGGCAGGAACCACACCGTTTCCGGGCGTTCTGCGGTGCTGCCGTCGTCCACCCGCAGGGTGCGGCGGACATTGTCGGCCGCGAGGGCCCGGGCGGCTTCGCCCGGAGCCACGGCGTCGCTGGGCGTACGCAGGCGTTCGCCGAAATTGACGATCAATTCGCCCTGTTTTTCCAGGCGATGGGTCCCGGCGACGGTCAGCGGCGCTGCGATCCGCACGCGCATGCCCTCGAACCGTTCCCAGTCGGCCGGCGCGGTCGCGATCCGGATCGCGCGTGGCGTGTCGATGGTGGCTTTCAGCGAGGCGGGCGACACTCGCTGCAGGGCGGTCAGCGTGCCGCGCCCGGCGTCCAGTTCGGCGACGGTGCCGCGGATGCGGAGCGATTGGCCGACCGTGATC
This sequence comes from Lysobacter hankyongensis, assembly GCF_039543145.1. Lineage (NCBI taxonomy): Bacteria > Pseudomonadati > Pseudomonadota > Gammaproteobacteria > Lysobacterales > Lysobacteraceae > Lysobacter > Lysobacter hankyongensis. The sequence goes on from NZ_BAABJE010000005.1 coordinate 289,682, forward strand.
GGCGGCCCGGAGGCGCCCTCGGCCTCGATGAAGACAGCATCGGAAGTCGCCGGGTCGCCATCGCCGCCGTCCTGCAGGTACCAGCCGCGTCGGCCGCCGTCGACCGCGGCGGTGACGATGCCCTGCACCGTCACCGCTTCGCCGACCCGCGCGCTGCGCTCGCCGGTGCCCTGGACATCGCCGATGCGGAGGGTGTCCTGTGCGGCGCCGGTGGCGCTCCAGAGGAGACACAGCAGCGGCAGGAATCGGAACGGGACGGGTCGGCGCATGGGTGGCCCCTGTGGCGGAAAGGACAACGCCGCCCGGAGGCGGCGTTGCGGATGTGCTGCGGCGCTGACGCTGCGGCGCCGGGACCTGCGATCAGACCTGTTCGAGCATCCAGTCGACCGTGGCCTTGACCTGATCGTCGGTCAGGGCCGGGTTGCCGCCCTTGGCGGGCATCACGCCGGCGCTGCCGGTGAAGCCTTCGATCGCATGCTTGTACAGCGTGTCCTTGCCTTGGCCGGCGCGGGCGCCGATGCCTGCGGCGTCGAGCTTCGGCGCGCCGCCGGCGCCCGAGTTGTGGCAGCCCGCGCAGAGATTGCCGTAGATCACCGAGCCGTCGAGCGTGCCGCCGTAGGCGACCTGGGATGCGGCAGCCGCCTTGGCGGCTTCGTCGGCGGCGGCCTTGGCGGCTTCGCCGCTGGCGCCGGCGTAGACCTGGCCGGTCGGCGCGATGCGGGCTTCGGTGCGCTTCACTTCGACCGGATTCGCCTGCCGCGGCAGTTCATGGTGGAGGTAGGCCGCGAACAGGATCAGGCCCAGCGTCACCGCCATGAGGAAGGCGATGACCATCGAAAAGCGCTTCAGAAAGTCCAGATCGTAATTGCGCACGAACTCACCCGGGAACAGAGCATGATGGAACCGCCGCGATGGCGGGACGGCCGGTTGAGGCCGCACAATCCGGGCAGTATAAGGGGTGTGACGGCCCGGATTCGAGCCCGGACGCCCCGAAAGCCGCCCGATCCGGTTCCAGGGCGGGCATCGTCGGTCCCCCGGCGGCGATCTTTAGTACGGAAGTCGGGTTCGGCTTCGCGCCGGCCCGTGGCACACTAGGCCTGCCATGAGCGATTCCTCCGTCCTCGATCTGATCCAACTGCGCCGCGGTTGCACCTACTGTTCGGTCCGCCAGCTTTGTCTGCCGGGCGGGATCGCCGCGGAAGAACTGCAGCGGCTCGACCAGATCGTGCAGCGCCGCCGGCCGGTGGCTCGCGGCGAGCGCCTGTTCCGCCTCGGCGATCCGCTGACCGCGGTCTTCATCGCCCGCGACGGCGCGTTCAAGTCGGTCAGCATCAGCGAAGACGGCGAAGAACAGGTGCTCGGCTTCCATCTGCCTGGCGAACTGATCGGTCTGGATGCGCTCGGCAGCGGCCAGCATCGCTGCGAGGGCGTGGCCCTTACGGCGGCCACGGTCTGCGAAGTGCCCTACGACCAGCTCTCCGAGGTCGCGGCGCAGGTGCCGACGTTGCAGCAGCAGTTGTTCCGCGTGATCGGCCAGAGCGTGGATCGCGACCAGGATCATCTCGGCATTCTCGTCCGTCGTCAGGCCAACGAACGCATCGCCCTGTTCCTGCACAGCCTTGGCGAGCGTTATCGCAACGTCGGCCAGTCCGATCGTCTGTTCCAGTTGCCCATGAGCCGCGAGGACATCGCGCGTTTCCTCGGCCTCGCGCTGGAAACCGTGAGCCGCGGCTTCACCCGGTTGCAGGACGACGGCGTCATCGACGTGACCGGGCGTCGTGTCGAGATCCTGAACGTGGCCGAGCTGTTGCGGCTTGCCCACGGCGCCGAATCGTCCGGCGACGGCAAGCAGCGACGCGCCTGATCCTTGCCGCTTCGCGCGGCACGTGAAAGCGCATCACACGCTTCAACCCGCCGGATCGACGTCCCGCACGCGCTCCCAGTCCAGACCGAACCGTGCCAGATACTTGCGCAGGCGGTCGGCGTCGTTGGTGCTGCTGCGCCGTGCGCGTGAGGCGGCGAACAGCGTGCGCCCGGCTTCCGACAGCGATTTCGCGCGTGCGCAGACGCGCACCGCATCTTCGAGCTGCACCCGATCGAAGCGATCGAGCGACGCCGCCTCGTCGCCGAGCAGCGCGTCCAGCAGCGTTCCGCCGTCGTGGGTGCGCCACAGCGCGCGCAGCCGCGCGATTTCCTCGTCCACCAGCGCCACCTGGATGCGCCCGGCATCGGCCAGCGTCGCCATCCGCATCACCGAGGCGCCGAGATCGCGGAAATTCCCGCGCCATCGCGCATCGGCGCTGGTCGCGAAGCGCAGATAGCGCGCCCGCGCTTCGCGGTTGAAGGCCACGCGCTGTCCCTGTTCGCGCGACCAGCGCTCGAGTTCGAAATCGAGGTTGGGTTCGATGTCCTCCGGGCGTTCGGCCAGGCCCGGCAGGCGATAGGTCCACAAGTTCAATCGCGCCAGCAGGTCGTCGCGGAAGCGTCCGCGCGCCACCGCGTCCTGCAGATCGCGGTTGGTGCCGGCGATGAGCTGGAAATCGCTTTCCACGTCCTTGTCGCCGCCCACCGGCGGGAAGCGCTTCTCTTCCAGCGCGCGCAGCAGCAACGCCTGTTCGTCCAGGCCGAGTTCGCCGATCTCGTCGAGGAACAACAGCCCGCGATCCGCGGAGCGCAGCAGCCCGGCGCGATCGCTGCCGGCGCCGGTGTAGGCGCCTTTCACGTGGCCGAACAGCGCGCTCATCGCGCCGTCGCCGCGCAGCGTGGCGCAGTTCACTTCGACGAAACGCCCGGGCAGCTGATGCTTGAGTTTCTTCAGCTCGAACACGCGCTTCGCCAGTTGGCTCTTGCCCGCGCCGGTCGGGCCCATCAGCAGCATCGGCGCCTTCGAACGCGTGGCCACGGTTTCGATCTGTTCGATCATGCGGTTGAACGCGGCGTTGCGGGTGGCGATGCCGCTCTTCAGCAGATCGCGGTCTTCCAGCCGCTGCTGCGCGAAACGCTGCGCGATGCGGTCGTAGCGGGAGAGATCCAGATCGATGATCGCGAAGCTGCCGGGATCGCTGCCGCCCTGCTTGCGCGGCGGCGAGGTCTGCAGCAGGCGGCCCGGAAAATGCCGGCTCTCCGCGAGCAGGAACCAGCAGATCTGCGCGACATGGCTGCCGGTGGTGATGTGGATGTAGTAGTCCTCGTCCTCCGGGCGGAACGCGTAACCGCGCAGGAAATCGTGCAGCGTCGCGTACACGCCCTCGAAATCCCACGGGTCGGCGAGGTAGGTGTCGTGCCGGCGCACCGCGGTGTCGGGCGAGATCTGCGCGAAGTCGTCCTGCACGATCTGCGCGAGCTTGCCGTAGCGGCGCTCGTCCACCAGCAGTTCCAGCTGGTCCACGAGGAAGTCCTCGTGCTGGCCCAGCGAGATCGTGGGCCGCCATTTTTCCCACCGCCCGGGACCGCTGCCGGCATCCAGCTGGGTGCCGAGCATGCCGAAGATGACCTGACGCCTGCGCATGATCGAATCCGATAAGAAACGATCCAAATATATATGAAATATCAGATAACAGTGCGGACGGAAATCCATGAAATCAGAACAACATTCTTTGAAAACAATGAATTGAATCAATTCGGGTGAAGTTGGCATGGCGATTGCAATGCATGGGGCAAACCGGAACGGGCATTCCCGACAAGACGACACCATGGCCAACCTTTCCCTCTTCGCTTCCAGCCGCCGTGCCCTGCCGGTGGCGACCGCCCGCAACGAAGCCGGCGGACTCGCCTATGCCCGCAGCCCGCGTGGCGCGCTGGCGCTGTATGCGGCCACCGGCTGCCTCAACAGCACCTTCTACGCGAGCGATGCCGAGCAGCTGGACCGCGTGCTGGCGCTGTGCGCCGAGGTCGAGCCGCGATTCGTCGCGCAGACCGCGATCCATGCCCGCCGCATCGGCGCGATGAAGGACATGCCGGCGCTTCTGCTGGCCAGCCTGTCGGTGCGCGATCGCGCGCTCTTCGCCGCCGCGTTCCCGCAGGTCGTGGACAACGGCCGCCTGCTGCGCAACGTCGTGCAGATCCTGCGCAGCGGCCGCGTCGGCCGGAAATCGCTGGGGTCGCTGCCGAAGCGCCTGGTGCGCGAGTGGCTGGATCGCGCGTCCGAGAAGCAGCTGTTGAGCGCCGCGATCGGCAATGCGCCGTCGCTCGCCGACGTGATCCGGATGGTGCACCCGAAGCCGGCGGATGCCGGGCGCGAGGCGCTGTACGCCTGGATCCTCGGCAAGCCGCACGATCCGGCGCGATTGCCGGACACGGTGCGCGCCTACGAGGCGTTCAAGCGCGACCCGGCGAACGCCGAGCTGCCCGACCTGCCGTTCCAGTACTTCACCTCGCTGACGCTGGATCGCGCGCAGTGGGCGACGCTGGCCCGCCGTGCCTCGTGGCAGAGCCTGCGCCAGAACCTCAACACCTTCGCCCGCAAGGGCGTGTTCGAGGACAAGGCCGCACTCTACGAGGTGGTGGCGAAGCTGACCGATGTCGATGCGATCCGCCGTGCCCGCGTGTTTCCGTATCAGCTGTTGACCGCGTACCAGGCCACCGAAGGTCTGCCGCGCGAGATCGGCGAGGCGTTGCAGGACGCAATGGAAATCGCGACCCGCAACGTGCCGGCGCTGCAGGGCGACGTGGTAGTGGCGGTGGACGTGTCCGGGTCGATGGCCTCGCCGGTCACCGGCGTGCGCAAGGGTGCGACCACCAGGACCCGATGCGTGGACGTGGCGGCGCTGATCGCGGCCTGCGTGCAGCGCAACAGTCCGCTGGCCCGGGTGATGGCGTTCGACACCGCCGTGCGCGACGTGCGCCTGAATCCGCGCGACAGCGTGATGACCCAGGCGCGGCAGTTGGCGCAGTTGTGCGGTGGCGGCACCAACGTCAGCGCGCCGTTGGCGCAGTTGAACCGGGAGAAGGCGAGGGTCGATCTGCTGGTGCTGGTGTCCGACAACGAAAGCTGGCGCGACACCCGCGGCGAAGGCGCGACCGAGACCATGCGCCAATGGGCGCAGATCAAGGCGCGTTGTACGCAGGCGAAGCTGGTGTGCATCGATCTGCAGCCGTACGCCACCAGCCAGACGGTGGAGCGTGCGGACGTGATCCACGTCGGCGGCTTCAGCGATGCGGTGTTCGATCTGCTCGCGAATTTGGCGGCGGAAGGCGCCGGTGCGCAGCGTTGGGTCGACAAGATCGCCGACATCGAGGTGTGAGTTTCAATGCCCGGCCGGCAATGGGGCCGGCCGGGCCGGGGGAGATTGTTCTTGGGCGGTTGCGAATGCCCGTCGGACTACATTCGGTTCCAGCCGGTTCGATTCCGGCAAGTCCGGCGTCTTCTTGTCGCAGCCGCCCGTCGTTTCATCGCTGTCGATGATCGCGAATGCTTTGGGAACTACAGACTCTTAATCTCCAGGTCGCGGGTTCGAGTCCCGCCCGTCGAAAGACGGTAGCTCAGTCGGTAGAGCAGGGCGTTCCCTCACTTCTTGTCGCGGTCGTCGGCAGCTTCATTTCAACGGAATCTTCATCATGCAATGCAACGGGAGCAGTCACATGTCCGAAGTCTGGGCGATCATCATCGGTGGATGCCTGCTGCTGATCGTGTACGGCATCGTCTCCGCGAACAGGAGCGCGAAGCGTCAACGCGAAGCGCGCGAAAAAATGCTGCCCTACCTCGAAGAAACGATCGCGACGGATCGCAGGCATCACCTGTTCATGTCCGATGGACGCAGGTTCATGGACGTCCGGATCCTCGGCACCACCGATCCGAAGCTGGGCCAGTCTCCGCTCGGGGACTGGGGTCTCATGCTCGTGATCCTCCTGGATTCGGGAAAGAAGGCGTTCATCCGTCCGTCTTCGGTGCGCTGCATCGAGGAAGCCTGACATCTTTATCTTCGTCGGCCGCGAATGCCGATGGAACTACACGACTTCTGTTGTCGCGGGTTCGAATCCCGCCCGCCGCAGGGCGGTAGCTCAGCCTGGTAGAGCTCAGAAAAACGTTCCATTCCTTTCGTCGCGGCCGGCGATCTTCTTTACACATGCGAGAATGCAACATGACCACCAATCACTACGATGTCATCCAGGAAGCCGGTGCCGCGCCGATCAAACTGTGGACCCGCGGCGTGCCGCTGGAGGACGAGGCGCGCAAGCAACTGCAGAACATCGCGAAACTGCCCTTCATCCATCGCTGGATCGCGGTGATGCCCGACGTGCATCTCGGCAAGGGCGCGACCGTGGGGTCGGTGGTGCCGACCATCGGCGCCATCGTGCCGGCGGCGGTGGGCGTGGATATCGGCTGCGGCATGATCGCGGCGCGGACCACGTTGACCGCGAGCGATCTACCCGACAATCTCGCCGACATCCGCAGTGCCATCGAGCGCGCCGTGCCGCACGGCCGCAGCCCCGCACGTGGCGGACGCGACAAGGGCGCCTGGGACAGCGCGCCGGCGCTCGCGATCGAGGGCTGGTCGCAGCTGGTCTCGGATTTCGAGAAGATCTGCGAGCGCCACCCGCACCTGAAGAACACCAACAACCTCAATCACCTCGGGACCCTCGGCACCGGCAACCACTTCATCGAGATCTGCCTCGACGAGGACCAGCGCGTGTGGTTCATGCTGCACTCCGGTTCGCGCGGCGTCGGCAATGCCATCGGCAGCCATTTCATCGAGCTGGCGAAGCAGGAAATGCGTCGCTGGATGATCAATCTGCCGGATCAGGATCTCGCGTATCTGCCGGAAGGCAGCGCGCACTACGCCGATTACGTGTTCGCGGTCGATTGGGCGCAGCGCTATGCGCGGATGAACCGCGAGATCATGATGCGCCACGTGGTCGAAGCGATGCGCAAGGCGATTCCGAAGCCGTTCGAAGCCCAGGCCGAGGCGGTGAACTGTCATCACAACTACGTCCAGCGCGAGCATCACTTCGGCAAGGACGTGCTGGTGACCCGCAAGGGCGCGGTGAGCGCGCGCAAGGGCGAGCGGGGCATCATTCCGGGCAGCATGGGCGCGAAGAGCTTCATCGTGCGCGGGCTCGGAAACGAGGACAGCTTCTGCAGCTGCAGCCACGGCGCCGGCCGGGTGATGAGTCGCACCCAGGCGAAGAAGCTGATCAGCCTGGACGATCACATCGCCGCGACCGCCCACGTCGAATGCCGCAAGGATGCCGACGTGGTCGACGAGTCGCCCGCGGCGTACAAGTCCATCGACGTGGTGATGGAGGCGCAGCAGGATCTCGTCGAGATCGTGCATACCCTGCGTCAGGTCGTATGCGTCAAGGGGTGAGGAGCGGCATGCATGTGCGGCACTGCCGCGCAGCCGCTCCGAACGCCCGCGCATGGATGCGCGGGCCGGGCGAATCCGGAGCCTGTCGGGTGTCGCCATGGATGGCACCGCAGCCGATGGACGAAATGAGGGCGCGCGCAGCACGATGCATGCAACAAGAGCGAAAGTGACATGACCGGAACAGACATGATCGAAGTCGATGGCTCTGCCGGCGGCGGGCAGCTGCTGCGCACCGCGCTGAGCCTCGCCCTGTGCACCGGCACGGGGTTCACCATGCAGAAGATCCGGGCGAAGCGTTCGAAGCCCGGATTGATGCGCCAGCATCTGACCGCGGTGAACGCCGCCGCGACGATCGGCAATGCGTATGTCGAAGGTGCGGAACTCGGCGCGACGACGCTGCGTTTCGAGCCCGGTGTCGTCGTGCCCGGCGAGTATCGCTTCGCCACCGGCAGCGCCGGTTCGGCGACGCTGGTGCTGCAGACCGTGCTGCCGCCGCTGTGGCGCTGCGATGCGCCGTCGCGCCTGCGCCTGGAAGGCGGCACCCACAATCCGCTGGCGCCGAGCGCGGATTTCATCGCCGACACCTATCTGCCGTCGCTGGCGAAGTTCGGCATCGACGCCGGGGTCGTGCTCGAACGCCCGGGCTTCTTCCCGGCCGGTGGCGGGATCCTGCACGCCACCGTCTCGCCTGCGCCGGCGCTGCGGCATGCCGAGTTCATCGAGCGTGGCGCGCTGCAGTCCATCGATGCGATCGCGATGCTCTCCGGTCTCGCGTCCGGCATCGGCGAGCGCGAATTGCAGGCGGTGGCCAAACGCCTGCAACTGTCGCAGAACGCGTTGCACCTGCGTCAGGTGCGTCCGTCGCTGGGACCGGGCAACGCCTTGCTGATCCGGGTGCGGCACGAACAGCACGCCGAAACCTTCACCGGTCACGGCGAGCGCGGGCTGTCCGCGGAAAAGGTGGCCGAACGGCTCGCCGACGAAGCGAAGGCCTATGTGCGCGGCAGCGCCTGCGTCGGCGAGCATCTCTCCGACCAGTTGCTGCTGCCGATGGCGCTCGCCGGTTCGGGTGCGTTCGTGGTCGCCGCGATCAGCGATCACCTGCAGAGCAATGCGCGCCTGATCGAGAAATTCCTGCCCGTCGAGATCGACTGGGCCGAAATCGCGGGCGGCTGGCGGGTGACGGTCGCGTCCTGACCCGACCGCTCAGGCGCGCGCGTCGCGCAGGCGCAGGCCGACGCCCGGTTCGGTGACGATCCAGCGCGGTGAGGCGGCATCGTCGCCGAGCTTGTGCCGCAGTTTCGCGACGAGGATCCGCAGATAGTGGGTGTCGTCCTCGTGGGTCGGCCCCCACACTTCGCGCAGCAGTTGCGGCTGGGTCACCACCCGGCCGGCGTTGCGCGCGAGCAGCGCGAGCAGCGCGAATTCCTTGCGCGTCAGGGCGACATCGCGACCGTCGGCCTGCACTTCACGACGCGCGAGATCCACGACCAGACCGTCCAGCGCATACACCGGCGCGTCGTGATCGATGCCCGCTGCGCTCATGCGCAGCAGCGCGCGGATGCGTGCCATCAGTTCCTGGATACCGAAGGGCTTGGTGACGTAATCGTTGGCGCCGGCGTCGAGCGCGGCGACCTTCTCGCGTTCGTCGGCGCGCACGGTGACCATGATCACCGGCACGTGCGACCACTGCCGCAACTCGCGCAGCACCGCATGGCCGTCGCGGTCGGGCAGGCCGATGTCGAGGATCACCAGATCCGCGCACTGCGTCGCCAGCGCGGCGAGTCCCGCTTCACCGGTCTCCGCCTGGACCACGACATGGCCCTGCGCACGCAGGCTGATCTCGAGGAATTTCCGGATCTGCGGCTCGTCGTCGACGATCAGGATGCGGGCGGGGAGCGGGCTCATGCGGAGGCGGGCGGCGGTTGCAGTCTCGGCAGGGTAATGCGGATGGTGGTCCCGCGGCCATGCGCGCCGGGCAGGGCTTCGACGCTGCCGCCGTGGGCGCCGATCATGCCCTGGCAGATCGTCAGCCCCAGGCCGGTGCCCTCGCGTCCGCGATCGCCGCGCTCCACGCTGTAGAACATGTCGAAGATCCGCCGGCGTTCGTCTTCCGGAATGCCCGGGCCACTGTCGGTCACGTCGATGCGCAGCGCGCCCTGCGCATCGTCGCCGGCTTCGATCGTCACCGCGCTGTCCGGCGGCGAGAATTTCGCCGCGTTCTCGATCACGTTGAACAGCGCCTGCTCGACCAGCGCCGGATGCACCCACAGCGGCGCGAGATCGTCGGCGATCCGCGATTCGCAGATCGCCCGCGGCTGATAACGGCGCAGGCGACCGACCGCCGAGCCGATCAGTTCGTCCACGCCGATCCAGTCGCGGTTCAACGACAGTCCGCCATGGCCCAGGCGGGTCATGTCCAGCAGATTCTGGATGTAGCGGTCGAGACGTTCGCCTTCGATCCGGATCGTGTCGAGCAGATCGGCGCGGTCCTTGCCGTCCATGCGCTCGCCGTAATGCTCCAGGCTGGATGCGGCGCCGATGATCGACGCCAGCGGCGAGCGCAGATCGTGCGAGACCGACGACAGCAGCGCGGACCGCAGTCGCTCGGTCTCGCCCGCGACGCGCGCGTCCTCGAGATCGGACACCAGCCGCGTGCGCAGCATCGCCTGGGCGATGTCGTCGATCATCGCTTCGGCCAACCGACGCTGTTCGGCGGTCAGACGGACCATGCCGGGCACGAAGCGCAACCCGACCAGCCCCAGCGTGCGCGCGTTGCCGAGCAACGGCAGAAACCACCAGTCCACGCTCGACAGCGTGTCGGTGTAGCGTCCGGCGGGCTGGCCGTGGCGCAGCACCCAATCCGCGGCGGCGCTGGTCTTCTGGTCGATGCCGGCATCGGCGTCGGGCGCCAGCGGCCCGGTGCCGAGATGCACCACGACATCGGCGTCCAGCGCGCGACGCAGGGCCACGCGCGCGGCCTGCGCGACCTGTTGCGGATCCGCGGCGCTGGCGAGGTCGCGGCCGAGCGCCTGCAGCGCGGTCGCGTGCGCGTTCGCGGCGCGCAACGCGAGCACCTGCGTGCGCAGCTTCGCCGCCAGCCGTCCGGCCAACAGCGCCGCGCCCAGGAACAGCAGCACCGTGGTCACGCCTTTCTGCGCGCTGATGTAGAACGTGAACCGCGGGGCGATGAAGAAGAAGTTGTAGGCGAGGAAACACAGCACCGCCGCCAGGATCGCGGCGGCCATGCGGGTGCGCGTCGCGACCACCAGCACTGCGACGATGAAGATCATCGACAGATCGCCGAGGCCGAGCCAGCGTTCGGCGACGCCGGCCGCGACGATCGCCAGCGCCGAACACAGCACCGCAAAACCGAGATCGCCGGCGCGCAGGGTGTCGCGGGTGTCGGCGAACGAGCGTCGCGCCTGCGCCCGCGCCTCGGGCGGACTGACGATGGTCAGCTCGTAGTGCGCGCCGCGTTGAAGCAACTGTTGGGTGATGGTGCGATTGAGCATGCGCGCGAGCGGTCGTTCGCGGGTGCGGCCGACGATGATCGACGAGGCGCCGATCCGCGACGCATGGTCGAGCAGCGCATCGACCACGCCGGAGCCATGCAGCAGTTCCGCGCCGCCGCCGAGCCGTCGCGCCAGCGCGAACGCACGCTCGATGTCCTGCTGCACGTCCGCAGTGGATGCTCCGGTCTGCACGCTGACCACGGTCCACGGCGCGTCGCGCCGTTCCGCGATCCGGCGCGCGATCCGGACCAGATATTCCGACTGGCCGCGACCGTCGATCGCCACCAGCACCTGCCGGCGCAGGTTCAACGCGCGTTCGCCATGCGCGGTGCGGACCTCGCGCAGATCGCTGTCGACCCGGTCCGCGGCGGTCTGCATCGCCAGTTCGCGCAGCGCGGCGAGATTGCCGGGCACGAAGAACGACTGCAGCGCCTGCGCCGCATGATCGGGCAGGTAGACCTTGCCCTGGCGCAGGCGTTCGATCAGTTCGTCCGGCGGCAGGTCCACCAGCACGATGTCGCGCAGCCGGTCGAACACCGAATCGGGCACGGTTTCGTTGACGCGCACGCCAGTGATCCGGTGGACCACGTCGTTGAGGCTTTCCAGATGCTGGATGTTGATCGTGGTGTGGACGTCGATGCCCGCGTCCAGCAATTCCATCACGTCCTGCCAGCGTCGCTCGTGGCGGCTGCCGGGCGCGTTGCGGTGCGCGAGTTCGTCGACCAGCGCCACCTGCGGGCGGCGCGCCAGCAGCGCGTCGAGGTCGAGCTCGTCCAGGGTGCGCTCGCGATAGGTCGTGATCCGACGCGGCAGCACGTCGAGCCCTTCCAGCATCGCCGCGGTATCGGCGCGGCCGTGCGTCTCCACCAGCCCCACCACCACGTCGATGCCGCGCTGTTTCAGTTCGCGCGCGCGGGACAGCATCGCGAAGGTCTTGCCGACGCCGGGCGCTGCGCCGAGGAACACGGTCAGGTGCCCGCCGCGCTGGCGCTTGAGTTCGCCGATCAGCGCGTCGGCCTGCTGCCGACGCTGCGTCGCGCTGCGGGCGTCAGTCATGGCGTCGTCGTTCATGGCGCCATTGTCGCGCGGTCGTCACGGCAGCGCATCCAGCGCCAGGTTCAGCGCCACCACGTTCACCCGCGGCTGGCCGAGGACACCGAACTGCGGCGCTTCGGTGGCGCGGTCCACCAGCACCGCGACCGCGCGCTCGGGCACGCCGCGGGCCTTCGCGACCCGCGCGATCTGCACGCGCGCCGCGTCCGGCGAAATGTGCGGATCCAGGCCGCTGCCGGAGCGCGTCGCGAGATCCGGCGGGACATCGGCCGGCGTGATGCCTTCGCGCGCGGCGATGGCTGCGACGGCAGCGTCGACGGTCGCGATCAGATCGGGATTGGTCAAGGCCTGATTGCTGCCGGCCGCTGCCATCGGGTCGTAGTTCGCCGCCGACGGACGCGACTGGAAATAGCGCGCGTCGGCGAAGGGCTGGGCGACCCAGCGCGAGGCGATGGGTCTGCCGTCGCGGACGATCAGGCTGCCGGTCGACTGCTGCGGGAACAGCAGTCCACCCAGGGACGCGACGCTCGCCGAATACAGGAAACCGAAACCGGCCAGCGCGATCGCGGCCATGACCAGCGCCGGGCGCCAGGCGCCGCGGGCGATCAACGTTTGGGAAGAGGAGTTCATGTCAGCCTCCGAATGCAGAGAGGAGCAGATCGATCAGCTTGATCGCGACGAACGGCAGCAGCATGCCGCCGACGCCGTACAGCAGCATGTTCCGGCGCAGCAGCGACACCGCAGACGCCGGACGGAAGCGCACGCCCTTCAGCGCCAGCGGGATCAGCGCGGGGATGATCAGCGCGTTGAAAATGAGTGCCGACAGCACCGCGCTGCGCGGGCTCGACAGCTGCATCACGTTCAGCGCCGCCATTTGCATGGTGTTTCCTTGGAGCTGGGCCGCGGCGAACATCGCCGGCAGGATCGCGAAGTACTTCGAAACATCGTTCGCCAGCGAGAAGGTGGTCAGCGCGCCGCGGGTGATCAACTGCTGCTTGCCGACCTCGACCACCGCCAGCAGTTTCGCCGGATCGCTGTCGAGATCGACCATGTTGCCGGCTTCCTTCGCGGCCTGGGTGCCCGAATTCATCGCCAGGCCCACGTCGGCCTGCGCCAGCGCCGGGGCGTCGTTGGTGCCGTCGCCGACCATCGCCACCAGCCGTCCTGCGGCCTGTTCCTCGCGGATGCGCGCCAGCTTGTCTTCGGGCCGCGCTTCGGCGATGTAATCGTCGACACCGGCCTCGGCGGCAATCGCGGCGGCGGTCAGCGGGTTGTCGCCGGTGATCATCACCGTGCGCACGCCCATCTCGCGCAGCCGCGCGAAGCGTTCCTTCACGCCGTGCTTCACCACGTCCGACAGTTCGATCACGCCGAGCACGTACGCGCCCTCGGCGACCACCAGCGGGGTGGCGCCGCTGCGGGCGATCTGTTCGACCCGCGCGCCGAGTTCCACCGGCACGCCGCCGCCGAGTGCGTCCACGTGGCGCGCGATGGCGTCGCCCGCGCCCTTGAGGATGCTGCGTGCGAGCGTGCCTTCGCCGGCCGGCAGATCCACGCCGGACATCCGCGTCTGCGCGCTGAACTGCACGTAGCGCGCGTGTTCGGGATCGACGAGGGTCGCGCCCTGCGCGAGCGCCAGCTTCACCACCGACTTGCCTTCGGGCGTCGGGTCCGCCAGCGACGCCAGCATCGCCGCATCGCGCAGTTGTTCGGCGGAAATCCCGCTCAGCGCGTAGAACCGCGTCGCCTGGCGGTCGCCATGGGTGATCGTGCCGGTCTTGTCGAGCAGCAGCACGTCCACGTCGCCCGCGATCTCCACCGCCTTGCCGGATTTCGCCAGCACGTTCGCCGACAGCGCGCGGTTCATGCCGGCGATGCCGATCGCGGGCAGCAGACCGCCGATGGTGGTCGGGATCAGGCACACCAGCAGCGCGATCAGCAGCAGTGGATCGAGCGTGGCGCCGACGAACCCGGCGATGAAGGGCAGCGAGGCGACGACGATCAGGAAGGTGAGCGTCATCGCCGCCAGCAGCATCGTCAGCGCGATCTCGTTCGGGGTCTTCTGCCGGTTGGCGCCTTCCACCAGCGCGATCATGCGGTCGAGGAAGCTGCCGCCGGGTTCGGCGCTCACCGCGATCACGATTTCGTCCGACAACACCTTGGTGCCGCCGATCACGCTGCTGCGGTCGGTGCCGGCTTCGCGCAGCACCGGCGCGGATTCGCCGGTGACCGCGGCCTCGTTCACCGTCGCCAGGCCTTTCACGATCTCGCCGTCGGCGGGAACGAGTTCGCCCGCGGACACGATCACGGTGTCGCCTTTGCGTAATTGTGTGGCGGGCACGCGGGTTTCGTGGCCGTCCTCGTCGAGACGACGGGCGACCAGATCCCGGCGTGCGGCGCGCAGCGACGCCGCCTGGCCACGGCCGCGGGCTTCGGCGACGGCCTCTGCGAAATTGCCGAACAGCACCGTGATCAGCAGGATCGCGGCGATCGCGAGACCGAAACCGGGCGGCGCATGGCCGGCGAGCGTGATCAGCAGCGCGAGCAGCGTGCCGAGCAGCACGATCGCCATGACCGGGCTGCGCACGGCGTGCACGGGCGAGAGTTTGCGCACGGCGTCGATGCAGGCGGCGCGCAGGGCGGCGCGGTCGAGGCCGGCAATGCTGGCGCGCCGTTGCGCACCGGATGCGGTGGTGGGTTGCATGGGAACCTCAGCGCGACAGGAGCTGCAGGTGATCGGCGATCGGGCCGAGCACCAGTGCAGGCATGAATTGCAGGATGGTCAGGATCGCGACGATCGAGACCAGGGTGAGGGCGAAGGTCGGCGTCTCCACGCGCAGCGTGCCGGCGCCTTCGGGCGCGACCCGCTTCTTCGCCAGCAGGCCGGCGATCGCCAGCGGCACCAGCAGCGCCGGGAATCGGCCGAGCGCCAGCACCAGCGATGCGGTGGTGTTCCACCACACGGTGTTGTCGCCCAGGCCTTCGAAGCCGGAACCGTTGTTCGCGAACGCCGAGGCGTATTCGTAGAAGACCTGCGAAATGCCGTGGAAGCCGGGGTTGGAGTTGCCGGTGAGCGCGGGCATCGCCAGCGTCGCCGCCGTGAAGCCAAGCAGGGCCAGCGGCTGCAGCAGGATCAGCAGCGCGAGCAGGCGCACTTCCGGCGCTTCGATCTTTCGCCCGAACAACTCCGGCGTGCGCCCGGTCATCAGCCCGGCGAGGAACACCGCCAGCAGCAGGTAGACGATGAACTGCAGCGCGCCGCAGCCGATGCCGCCCCAGATCGCGTTCACCAGCATGTTCGCGATCTCGACGCCGCCGGTGAGCGGCGCCATCGAGTCGTGCATGGCGTTCACCGAACCGTTGGAGGTCTGCGTGGTCAACGCGGCCCACAGCGCCGAAGCGTCGACGCCGTTGCGCACTTCCTTGCCTTCCATCGACGCGACGGTTGCCTGCGCCGGGAGCGCATGCTCCGCAAGCATCGCCGCGCCGGTCGACAGCAGCGACATGCCCAGCATGGTCGCGAACACGAACGTGCCGAAGCGCCGACGGCCGGTGAACGGGCCGATCATGCAGGCGATGGCGACCGGGATCAGGATGATCGCCAGCGTCTGCA
Source organism: Lysobacter hankyongensis (assembly GCF_039543145.1). Lineage (NCBI taxonomy): Bacteria > Pseudomonadati > Pseudomonadota > Gammaproteobacteria > Lysobacterales > Lysobacteraceae > Lysobacter > Lysobacter hankyongensis. Next base: position 305,170 of record NZ_BAABJE010000005.1, read on the forward strand.
GCAGGTTGGAGAACGGCGTCGGATTTTCCAGCGCGACCGCGCTGTTCGGGCCGTACCAGCCGCCGCCGTTGGTGCCGAGCTGCTTCACCGCGACCATCGGCGCGACCGGGCCCACCGGGATGTGCTGCGTCGCCATGCCGGCGCTGGCGTCGATCGGGGTCACGTCGGCGCCGCGCGCGAGCGTGGACGGCACGCCCTGCGAGGCCAGCAGCAGCGACCACACCAGGCACAACGGCAGCAGGATGCGCAGCGCGCCGCGGGTGACGTCGACCCAGAAATTGCCGACATCGCGGTCGACGCCCTCGCGAGCGTCGCCATTCGACCGCATCGCTTCGCGCCCGCCGAACAGCCCGCGCAGGGTCGCGACCAGTACCGCCAGGCCGAACATCGGCGTGATCACCTGCAGGCCGACGATGCCGACCATCTGCGACAGATACGACAGCTGCGCCTGGCCGGAATAATGCTGCTGGTTGGTGTTGGTGAGGAACGAGACCATGGTGTGCAGCGCGAGATCCCAGGTCATGCCCGGGACCCGGTCCGGATTCAGCGGCAGCGCACCCTGGGCCATGAACAGGCCCCAGACGACGAGTCCGAGCACGAGGTTCGCCAGCAGGAAGTGGATGGCGTAGCCGCGCCAGGTTATGCCGCCCTGCGCACTCGCGCCGAGCAGCCGGTACACGCCGCGCTCCAGCGGCAGGAACAGGCGGTCGCCGGGGGCGGGATCGCCGCGCATCACCCGCGCCATGTACTGCCCCAGCGGCCAGCCCAGCGCGATGGCGAGCGCCATCACCAGTACGAATTCGATCATGGCGGGCCTCAGAATTTCTCGGGGTTCAGGATCACGTACAGCAGGTACGCGGCCGCCAGCGCGATGCACAGCGCGCAGGTTGCGATCAGCCAGGTGGGCATCGGGTTGTCCTCGGAATGCGGGATGCGATCGAGCGCCGGGGTGGCGTCTTTGCAGTGCGAAATTCTCGAACCGTCGCCCGCAAAGTCGCTATGCGGCGGCGGCCCCGCCGGCGTAAACATCGCGTAAATTCGCCGGCCGCGGCTTTCCGTCGCCGGTTTGCGGCAGGTCAAGGCGGCGGCGGTGCGCGGTCTCTAGGCTTGCCGCTTCCGCTCGCCGTCACCGAGGTCGCCACCGTGTCCGCCCATCCGCATTCGTCCGCCGCGCTCGCCGCGCGGCTGCTGCCGCTGCTCGATCTGACCAGCCTGGGCGAGGACGACGCGCCCGAAACGATCCGTGCCTTGTGCGCGCGCGCGCTTCAGTCGCCGGTGGCCCCGGCCGCGCTGTGCGTGTATCCCGAGCACGTCACCACCGTGCGCGAGACGTTGCGCGGCACCGCGGCGAAGGTCGCGACGGTGGTGAATTTTCCGGATGGCGGCAGCGATCCCGCGCGGGTCGAACGCGAAACCCGGCGCGCGATCGCTGCCGGCGCCGACGAGATCGACATGGTTCTGGCGTACCGCGCGCTGCTCGACGGGGATGCGCGGTCGGCGCAGCGCGGTGTCGAAGCGTGCCGGGCCGCCTGCGGCGACGGCGTGCTGCTGAAACTGATCATCGAAAGCGGCGAGCTGCAGACGCCCGCACGCATCCGCGAGGCCTGCCGGATCGGTCTGGATGCCGGCGTCGATTTCCTCAAGACCTCCACCGGCAAGGTCACGGTGAACGCGACCCCCGACGCGGCCGCGATCATGCTCGACGAGATCGCCGCGGCCGGCGGACGCTGCGGCTTCAAGGCCGCGGGCGGCATCCGCACGCTCGATGCGGCGAGGACCTACATCGATCTCGCCGCCGAACGGCTCGGCGACGCCTGGGTGACGCCCGCGCGGTTCAGGATCGGCGCCAGCGGATTGTTCGACGCCGCTCTCGACGCGCTCGCGGAACGCTGAACATGCGTCGCGCCGTGTGGGTGGTGATGGATTCGCTGGGACTGGGCGCCGCGCCGGACGCCGCCGTCTACGGCGATGCCGGCGCCGACACCTTCGGCCACATCGCCGCGGCCTGCGCCGAAGCGCCGCGCGGCCCGCTGCGACTGCCCACGCTCACGCGTCTCGGCCTGCCGCAGGCGCATGCGCTCGCGCGCGGTCGTGCGGCCGCCGGCTTCAACGATCTGCCGCGCCCGGAAGGCGGCTGGGGCTACGCCGTCGAGCGCGCCTGCGGCAAGGACACGCCGTCCGGCCACTGGGAAACCGCGGGTGTGGTGCTGCAGCGGCCGTTCGGATTGTTTCCCGATCGCGAGCGCAGCTTCCCACCCGAATTGCTGCGCGCGCTGATCGAAGAAGCCGGACTGCCCGGCGTGCTCGGCGATTGCCACGCCTCGGGCACCGAGATCATCGCCCGGCTCGGCGCCGAACACATCGCCAGCGGCAAACCCATCGTCTACACCTCCGCCGATTCGGTGCTGCAGATCGCCGCGCACGAAGATGCGTTCGGCCTGCAGCGGCTGTACGACGTGTGCGTCGTCGCGCGTCGGTTGCTGGTCCCGTACGACATCGGCCGGGTCATCGCGCGCCCGTTCGTCGGCAGCGCGGACACCGGCTTCACGCGCACCGGACATCGCCGCGATTACGCGCTGCCGCCGCCGGCACCGACGCTGTTCGATGCGGTGCAGGCCGCGGGCGGCGAGACCGTGTCGGTCGGCAAGATCGGCGACATCTTCGCGCACCGCGGCATCGCGCGGACGGTGCCGGCCCACGGTCACGACGCGCTGTTCGACGCCACGCTCGATGCGCTCGCGCAGGCCGGCGACGGCGCGCTGATCGCCGTCAACTTCGTCGACTTCGACAGCGTCTACGGCCACCGCCGCGATGCGCTCGGCTATGCCGCGGCGCTGGAAGCCTTCGACGCGCGATTGCCCGCGCTGCTCGCCGCGCTGCGACCGGACGATCTGCTCGCGATCAGCGCCGACCACGGCTGCGACCCCACCTGGCCGGGCAGCGACCACACCCGCGAAACCGTGCCGCTGCTGGCCTGGACTCCGACGCTGCGCGCGCGCTGCGTGGGCCGTCGCGAGAGTTTCGCCGACATCGGCCAGGGCATCGCCACCCATCTGCGTCTGCCGCCGCTGGCGGCGGGGCGCTGCTTTCTCACCGACACCGCCGACCTTCCCGCACGCCCATGAGCACACCGCATATCGATGCCGCGCCCGGCGCCATCGCCGACACCGTCCTGTTTCCCGGCGATCCGCTGCGCGCGCGTCATATCGCCCACACGTTCCTCGACGACGCGGTCGAGTTCAATGCGCGCCGCAACATGCTCGGCTACACCGGCCAATGGCGAGGCCGGCGCGTGTCGGTGATGGGCAGCGGCATGGGCATTCCCTCCAGCGCGATCTACGCCACCGAACTCGCGCGCGTCTACGGCGTGCGCCGGATCCTGCGCATCGGCACCTGCGGCGGCGTCGGCGACGTCGCGCTCGGCGACCTGCTGCTCGCGCAATCGGCCAGCAGCGATTCGCGCTTCAACCGCCTGCACTTCGGCGATCACGACCTCGCCGCCTGCGCCGATTTCGCGCTGCTGAAGGCGGTGGTCGATACCGCCGCGCGCCGGCAGGTCCCGGTGCGCGTCGCCCATGTGTTCAGCACCGACTGCTTCTACGACGGCGATCCCGAGCTCGTCGCGCGACTGCGCCGGCACCGCATCGTCGGCATCGACATGGAATCCTCGGGCCTGTACGGCCTGGGCATGCGCGAAGGCGTGCAGTGCCTGTCGCTGCTGACGGTCAGCGATCACCTCGAACGCGGCGAACACATGCCCGCGGCCGAGCGCGAACAGGGCCTCGCGCGGATGGCGACGCTGGCGCTGGACAGCCTCGAAGGATGCGCCTGACATGAGCGGCGATCCGTCCCTGTATCCCTGCTTCCTCGGCCCATACGCGGAGAACGACGATCTGCTGGAATCGCTGGTGGTCGGCTTCCTTCGCGATCACGTCTACTGGCGGCGCAATCTGCATCCGGAAGATGCCCCGGCGATTCCCACCGGCGCCAATCGTCGTGCCGACTACATCGATTTCGAATCGCGGCTGCGGCGCGAACTGCACAGCCTGTCGGCCGCGCTGAAGCGCAGCGTGCCGTTCCACAGCCCGCGCTACATCGGCCACATGGTCAGCGACCTGCTGCTGCCCGGGCTGACCGCGCAGATGCTGGCGCTGCCCTACAACCCGAACAACGTCAGCGCCGACGCCGCGCCGGTGACGATCGATCTCGAACTCAAGGTTGGCCTGCAACTGGCGGCGATGGTCGGTTACGTGGCCGATCCCGCGCGCGAGGACTGCGCGTTCGGCCATCTCACCTCGGGTGGCACGCTCGCGAACCTGCAGGGGTTGCGGCTGGCGTTGTCGCTGAAGGCGTTCCCGGTCGCGCTGCGCGCGGCCGGCGTGCCGCTGCCCAGTATTCCCGACGACGACTGGGCCGCGTTCAATCTGCTGCCGGGCGCGTCGACCGCGCTGTTCGCGCAGTGGTGCGCGTGGCTGGCGTCGTTGCCTGCGGCCGAACGCACGCCATGGTCGCGGCGGGTCGAAGCGGCGCGGATCGAATCCCTCGGCATCGCGGGGTTCTTCGCGAAGCACGCCGCGCTGTCGGTGCCGCGGGTGTTCGCCCCCGCCACCGCGCATTACTCCTGGAGCAAGGGCATGAAGATGCTCGGCCTGGGGCGCGATCAGCTGCAGCTGATCCCGGGCAAGGCGATGCGGTTGGATCTCGATGCGCTGGAAGAGGCGTTGCACGGGTGCCTGCGCGATCGGCAACCGGTGCTGATGACCGTCGGCGTGCTCGGCAGCACCGAATTCGGCACCATCGATCCGATCGATGGGCTCGCCGATCTGCGCGATCGCATGCATCGCGACGGGCTCGGCATGGCCCTGCATCTCGACGCCGCCTGGGGCGGTTATCTCGCGACCCTGTTCCGCGACACCGAAGGCGGATTGCGCAGCGCCGATGCGGTCGGCGCCGAGTTCGCGCGCTTCCCGAGCGCCGCCGTGCACGCGGCGGTAGGCGCGATGTCGCGGATGGATTCCATCACCATCGACCCGCACAAACTCGGCTACATTCCCTATGGCGCCGGCGCGTTCCTGTGCCGCGACCAGCGCGCGATCGCATTGCTGTCGGAAGGCGCCGACTATGTGTTCGACCAGGCCGGCGGCGACGATTTCTTCACCCGCCATCGCCAACTGGGCCGTTACATTCCCGAAGGCTCGAAGCCCGGCGCCAACGCCGCCGCGGTGTACGTCACCCATCGCGTGCTGCCGCTGGACTACAGCCATTTCGGACGCCTGCCCGCGCAGAGCATCCGCAACACCGAAGCGTTCATCGCCGCGGCCGAGGCGTTCGTCGCGCGCATCGCACCGCTGGCGCATGCGCTGATTCCGTTCGCGCCGGACAGCAACCTCGTCTGCCTCGCGATGAACCCGCGCGGCAACCACGACCTCGCGACGATGAACCGCTTCATGCGCCAACTGCACCGCGCGCTCAGCGCCGACCACGACCGTCCGCTGCAGCTCGGCGAACACTTCGGATCGATCACCACGCTCAAGCGCGACACGATGGGCGCCGCCGACACCGCCCGCGTGCTCGAAGCCCTGCATCTGCCCCCGGACGCCCTCGACGATACCGACGACGAGCGCGACCGCATCGTCATCCTGCGCCACACTCTGATGAACCCGTTCCTGCTCGACGAAAACGGCGCCAGCGTCTATATCGACGGCTATTTCGATTACCTGGAAAAGCGGTTGGCGGAGGCGTTCCGGTAGTCCCTGCGTGGGTGCACCGTGCCACGGCCTGTCGGATAGACTGGCCGCTTCGGGGGCCCGCATGCACTGGATACTGCAAACCAATCTGTTCCAGGAAGCCGAGTGGTCGCGTCTGGTGGCGACGCTGGAGCAGTTCGGCCTGCCTTACAGCGTGCATCGGGTCGTTCCGTTCGTGGGCGAGCTCGAACCCCTTCCCGTGCTGCAGGCGGCCAAGGCCGTGTGCTTCGGTTCTTATTCCATGCGCCACTCCGCCAGAAAATACCGCTGGGATCCTGGCGTGTACGACCTGTTCGACCAGGACTTCCTCGCCCAGAAAGTGGCGTGGGGCGAGCGCATGCTCAACGCGGATTCCCGCGTCCTGGCGTTCGAGGAGGTGCAGCTCGAACATCCGACGTTCCTGCGTCCCATCGACGACTCGAAGTATTTCGCCGGACGCGTGTTCGACCCGGAAGAATTCGAAGCGTGGCGACGGCGCGTGTGCGATCTCGACGAGGACGACGGCACCAGTCTGTCGCCCACGACCCGGGTGCAGGTGTGCACGCCCAAGACCATCCACGCTGAATACCGGTTCTGGATCGTGGGCGGGAAGATCGTCACGAAGTCGCTGTACAAGCTGGGGCGCCGTGTCGTTTATGCCAGCGATGTCGACGAACGCATGGACCATTTCGTCCTGCAGGCCGTGGCGGACTGGCAACCGCATCGCGCGTTCGTCATCGATGTGTGCGACACCCCGGAAGGACCGCGGATCGTGGAAATCAACACCCTGAATGCGGCGGGCTTTTACGCCGGAGACGTGCAGAGACTGGTGGCGGCGCTGGAAGAACTGGAAAGCTAACGGGTGGATGTCTCGATGGAGGGTCGAGTCGGAGATCTGGGCCCACCAGGATTCGAACCTGGAACCAAGGGATTATGAGTCCCCTGCTCTAACCGTTGAGCTATAGGCCCGTGACAGGAATCTTAGCAAGGCCAAGCGCCATGCTGGGTTCCGGTCTGCGTCTGGCCGGTGCGGGAATGTCCGGCAAGGAGTCGCGCCTCCCGGCGCTCCTGCAAGAACCTGGATATTGCGGCCGTACAAATGCAGAGCCCGCCTTGCGGCGGGCTCCGTGGGGTAGCGGTCGGATCGTTTCGATCGCCGCGGCCGGTGGCGGCATGGCGTCAGTCGATGTCGAGGAAGCTGCGCAGTTGTTCGCTGCGGCTGGGGTGGCGCAGTTTGCGCAGGGCCTTGGCTTCGATCTGGCGGATGCGCTCGCGGGTGACGTCGAACTGCTTGCCGACTTCTTCCAGCGTGTGATCCGTGTTCATGTCGATGCCGAAGCGCATGCGCAGCACCTTGGCTTCCCGCGGAGTCAGGCCGGCGAGGACTTCACGCACGGTTTCCTGCAGGTTGATGTTGGTGGTGTTCTCGATCGGGGATTCGACGTTGGTGTCCTCGATGAAGTCGCCGAGGTGGCTGTCCTCGTCGTCGCCGATAGGAGTCTCCATCGAGATCGGTTCCTTGGCGATCTTCAGGACCTTCCGGATCTTGTCCTCCGGCATGTCCATTTCCTTCGCCAGCTCTTCCGGGGTCGCTTCGCGGCCGTACTGCTGCAGCATCTGCCGGGAAATGCGGTTGAGCTTGTTGATCGTTTCGATCATGTGCACCGGGATGCGGATGGTGCGCGCCTGATCGGCGATCGAGCGGGTGATGGCCTGGCGGATCCACCACGTGGCGTAGGTCGAGAACTTGTAGCCGCGGCGGTATTCGAACTTGTCCACGGCCTTCATCAGGCCGATGTTGCCTTCCTGGATGAGGTCGAGGAACTGCAGGCCGCGGTTGGTGTACTTCTTGGCGATGGAGATCACGAGGCGCAGGTTGGCCTCGACCATTTCCTTCTTCGCCTTGCGCGCCTTGGCTTCGCCGTAGGCCATCGCGCGGCTGATTTCCTTGATGTCCGCCAGTTCCAGGTACAGCGCCTGCTCGATGGCGATGGTCGCTTCCTGTTCGGCGATGATCTGTTCCTTCACGTCGCGCAGGCCCGAGGACCACTTCTGCTTGCGCTTGAGCATCTCGTCGACCCAGCCGAGGTTGGTCTGGTTGCCTTCCCAGGCGCGGATGAAGTCCTTGCGCGGCATCCTGGCGATGCGGGTGGAGAGGTCGAGGATGCGGCGCTCGTGTTCCTTGATCTGGCCGAGCACGTCGCGCAGCTTGCGCACGAGGGTGTCGGTCAGCGGCAGGGGAAGCTTCAGGGTCATGAACTGCTCGGCCATCTCCTCGCGGAGCTTGGCCAGCGCCTTGTTGCCGGCGCCCTGCTTGGCGTAGGCCTTCTGGAAGTGGTCGTAGCCGGCGGCCAGCACTTCCATGCGGCGCGCGACTTCGGCCGGGTCCGGGCCGGTGGGCGCGGCTTCTTCGGCGGCGCCGTCGTCTTCTTCCTCTTCGTCGATCTCGACGTCGCCGTCGGCGATTTCGGCGACCGGGATCTCTTCGGCCGGTTCTTCGACGTCGTTGAAGCCGGCGACGATGTCGGCGAGGCGCTTCTTGCCGGCCTTGTGCAGGTCGTACTCTTCGAGCAGCAACTGCACGGACCACGGGAAGCTGGCCAGCGCGGACATCATCTGGGTGAGGCCTTCCTCGATCCGCTTGGCGATGGCGATTTCGCCTTCGCGCGTCAGCAGTTCGACCGTGCCCATCTCGCGCATGTACATGCGCACGGGATCGGTGGTGCGGCCGCCTTCGCCGTCGAGCGCGGTCAGCGTGGCCGCGGCTTCTTCGGCGGCGGTGTCGTCGACTTCGCGGCCGCCGGTGTTGCCGTCGGCGAGGATCAGGGTGTCGACATCGGGCGCGACTTCGTGCACCTCGATGCCCATGCCGTTGATCATGCCGATGATGTCTTCGATCTGCTCCGGATCGACAAGGTCGTCGGGCAGGTGATCGTTGACCTCGGCATAGGTCAGGTAGCCCTGCTCCAGGCCCTTGCTGATGAGCTGCTTGATGTCGGACTGGGGAGCCGGACGTTCGTTGGCCATGGGCACGCCACCGTGGGAAAAGTGAACCCGTAATTATAACAGCCCGGGGGTCGGGCTGGGCGCCGGAACGGGTGGCATCGGCGCGGGATCGGGTCGGAACCCGTTCGAAATCCCTTCGAACTCGCCTCGAACGTCCATCGAACCTGAATCGAAGTCCGGTCGGCAGCGGGCACGAATCGGACAGGGGAGGTCGGCACAGCCCGATGTGGTGTGCGGGAGGCGGCGATTCAAGCGCGCCGCACCGCGATTCAGGCCCTTAGCAGGAAGGTGACCGGTCCGTCGTTGATCAGGCCGACCTGCATGTTCGCGCCGAAACGGCCGGTTTCGACCGATGATCTGTGCTTTGCACGGCAGTAATCGACCATTTCGGCGAAGATGTGCTCCGCTTCCACAGGCGGAGCTGCGGTGCTGAAGCTCGGGCGCAGGCCTGAACGGGTGTCGGCGGCCAGGGTGAACTGGCTCACCAGCAGTAGGCCGCCGCCAGTGTCGGCCAGGGAGAGGTTCATCTTGCCGTCGGCGTCGGAGAACACCCGGTAGCGCAGCAGGCGGTCGCCCAACTTCGCGATCTGCGCCGGGCCGTCGCCGGGCTCCACGCCGACGAGGGCCAGCAGCCCCGGGCCGATGGCGCCCACGGTCTCGCCATCGACGACGACGCGGGCTTCGGTGACGCGCTGGATCAGGGCGAGCATGGCGGTCCATGGACGGTGGGAAGCCCGCAATCGTAGACGCTGCCGCGGGTGTCGGGGCGCGAGCGGCGCGCCGGCTCCCGTAGACTTCGGCGATGACCGACGCCTTCGCCCGCCTGCTGTATCTCGTCGCCAGCGCCATCGGCCGCCTGCCATGGCCCCTGCTGCGCGCGCTGGCCGACGCCATCGCCTGGCTGTGGCGGCGCAGCGGCGGGCGCGAGAGCCGAGTGGCCGGGCGCAATCTCGAACTGGCCTATCCGGACATGCCCGCGGCCGAGCGCGAGGCGCTGCAGCGCGCGATCCTGCGCACCACCGCGCGGCAGACTCTGGAGACGCTGCGGTTGTGGACCCGGCCGCATGCGGAAAACCTGCGGATGATCCGCGAGGCGCAGGGCGTGGCGCTGTTCGATGCGGCCATCGCCGCCGGCAGGGGCGTGATCGTGGCCGCACCGCATTACGGCAATTGGGAGCTGCTGAACCAGTGGCTGGCGGCGCATACCGAACTGGCGATCCTGTACCGGCCGCCGGATTCGGCCCTGGGCGAGGCCTTCCTGCGCCGGGTGCGCGCCGACGGCGACGACCGCGTCGTGCAGATCCGCGCCGAGGCCGCGGGCATCCGCCAGTTGTTCAAGCGCCTCCGCGACGGTGGCGTGACCGGCATCCTGCCGGACCAGCAGCCGAAGAAGGGCGACGGCGAGTTCGCCGATTTCTTCGGTCGTCCGGCCTATACGATGACCCTGCTGCCGCGGCTCGCGGAGCGCAGCGGCGCCGCGGTGCTGTTCGCGTACTGCGAGCGCATCGGCGATCTCGCGTTCGCGCTGCGGATCGAACCGGCGCCCGCGGAGATCGCTTCGGACGATACGATGGTCGCGACCGCTGCGCTGAACGCGGCGGTGGAGCGTATCGCCCGCCGCGATCCGGCGCAGTACCAGTGGACCTACAAGCGCTACACGCTGCATCCGTCGATGAACCCGTACTTCAACCCGTACCGCGACCTGGAAGGCCGTGCATGACTCAGCCGTTTGACGACAGTTCCCCTGCGTTTCCCGACGCCGTGCCTGCGGAAGCACCGCCTGCGGGTGTGGCCGCCGAAGCTGCGCCGCAGCGTGATGGCGATGCCGACTGGGACGGGCCACGCGGATGGCAGCAGTTGCCGAAACGCGCGTATCGGGTGTTCCTGTACGTGTCGCTGCTGGTCGCGGCGATGCCGGCGACGATGGCGACCATGATCCTCGACGACGTGCTGGCGCGGCGCGACTGGGGCTGGATGGCGATCGCGGCGATGTGGGTTGCGACCTTCGTCGTGGCCCTGTGGGTCGCGCACAAGCGCTACCGCTACACCTTCTGGATCCTGGACGAGGACGGCTTCGCGGTGCGTCGTGGCCGGCTGTGGCAATGGGAAACGCGCGTGCCCAGTTCGCGGGTGCAGCATCTCGATCTCAAGCGCGGGCCGCTGGAACGCGCGCACAACCTGGCCTCGCTGGTGCTGCACACCGCCGGCACGCGCCTGAGCGCGGTGAGCATTTCCGGGCTGGACGATGCCGACGCCGAGCGCCTGCGCGACCACTTCAGCCGTCAGATCGACCGACAGGCCGACGATGACCACGCCTGAGTCCGTCGACCACGCGCCGATCGAGCTGCCGTCCGAGGCGCAGCCCGAACGCCGGCTGCATCCGATGTCGTGGCTGTTCGTGCTGATCCAGCAGCTCAAGCAGTTCATCGTGCCGATCCTCGCCCTGTTCCTGTTCGGACGCGGCGACCGCAACGACCTGTGGTCGCTGGTCGCGATCTGCATCCTCGGTGCGATCTCGATCTGGCAGTTCTACACCTACCGTTTCCGCATCGGCGAGGACAGCCTGCAGATCCGCAGCGGCCTGCTGCAGCGCAGCCTGCGCCAGATCCCGTTCGCGCGCATCCACAACGTCGGCCTGCACCAGACCCTGCTGCACCGGATCTTCGGCGTGGCCGAGGTGCGGCTGGAATCCGCCGGCGGCATCAAGCCGGAAGCGGAGATGCGCGTGCTGAAGCTCGACGATGCGCTGGCGCTGGAAGCGCTGGTGCGCCGCCGCCGCGGCACCTCGGCCGCGGTCGCGGCGTCCGAAGCGGCGGCGGACACCGGCGAGGTGCTGCATACGCTGTCCACCGCCGAAGTGGTGCGCGTGGGCCTGATCTCCAACCGCGGCATGATCGTGGTCGGCGGTGCGTTCGCGGCGCTGTCGCAGATCAGTCCGGATCTGGTGGAACGCGTCCTCGAGTTGATCGCCTACGGCATGTTCGGCGTGGTCGACAGCTACGGTCGCGGTCACGAAGCCGCGGCCGTGCTGCTGATGCTGATCGCCTTCATCGTGATGATCCGGATGTTCTCGGTGCTGATCGCGTTGCTGCAATACAGCGGCTTCCGGTTGGAGGAACATGGCCGCCGGCTGACGCTGGAACGCGGCCTGTTGACCCGCATCCGTACCAGCACGCCGCGTCGCCGCATCCAGTCGTGGACGCTGCGCGAGGGCATGCTGCATCGCTGGTTCGGCCGGCGCACGCTGGAAGTGGGCACGGCGGTGCTCGACAACGGGTCGCACAGCCAGCCGCGCTCGCTGCGCGAGGTCGCGCCGGTGGCCACGCCCGAACGCTGCGACGCACTGATCCGGCATCTCGCGCCGGAACTGCACTGGCCGCCGCAGGACTGGCGTCCGCTGCATCGGCTCACGTTCTGGCGGTTGTTCGTGCCGCAGCTGCTGCTGGCCGCGGTGCTCGGCGCGTGCGCGCTGTACGAGTTCGGCGCGCTCGGCTTCGTCTTCGTCGCCCTGTGGGTGCCGTGGATCGCCTACATCGCCTGGCAGAACGCGCGCCATGCCGGTTACGCCGTCGACGGTCTCACCATCGCCGCCCGCGGCGGCTGGTGGACGCGCGAGTGGCGGTTCGCCGAGATCGGCAAATTGCAGGCGATCCGTCTGGGCCAGTCGCCGCTCGATCGCAGGCTCGGCATGGCCCACCTGCTGCTCGACACCGCCGGCGGCAATGCGCTCGCGAAGCCGCTGCGCCTGCGTTTCCTGCCCGAGGCCGAGGCGCGTGCATTGCATGAAACCCTGGGCCGCGAGATCGCGCGCAATGCGTTGCGATGGTGACGACGTTCTCGTAGGACGGCCTTCAGGCCCGATCTGGGCTGATGCGATGCCTCGAGGATAAAGATCGGGCCTGAAGGCCCTCCTACGGTCGGAACTTCAGCCGAATCCCCAATACCCCAGCTTCGCGCGGATCTGCAGCGCGCGCAGGCGGCCGTCCAGCGGTTTTCCGCGCAGCCGTCCGAGCTTGCCGGCGATGAGATCCTCGGTCGCCGCGAGCACGCGTTCGGACGAACGCCCGTCGCGATACGGGTGGATGGCATCGGCGTAGGCGACGATCGCCGCGCGCAGCGCGGCGTCCGGCGCGAACGCGCGTGCGAGCATCGCAGGCAACCGCGCGGGGTCGTCGAAGTCGAGCATGTGCGGCTTCGGCGCGCGGTTGCGCAGCGTGACCACCGGTTTGTGCTGGACCACGAATTCCGAGACCACCGAGGTGGTGTCGGCCACCAGCACGTCGGCGGCGCGCTGCGCGGCCATCAGCTGCTCGGTTTCGACGAAGGCCGCGTTCGGCCCGGCGAGCGCGCGATAGCGGTCGAACAGCGCGGGCGCGCATTTCGGATGCAGGGTCAGCAGCCAGTAACGGTCGCCGCGCGCGACCTCGGCGGCGATCGCGTCGAACAGATGCGGCGCGGCGCTCAGGCGTTCGGTGAAGGTGGAGGCGAAGAGCACCGTGGCGCGACCGTCCGCCGGTGCGCGCAATGTCGCCGCCGCGCCGCCGTCGTCGCGGAACAGCGGATCGAGCTTCGGCCAGCCGGTCTCGACCACCGCGAAGTGCGGCTGCCGCGCGGCGAGGTCCCGGAACGGCGCGGTGGTCGCGGGCCCCTGGGTGCAGTACAGATCGAACAGTCCCCGCACCCGGAAATGCCCGCGGGCGTCCTCGCGCTTCTCGACGTTGAAACCGTGGAACAGCTGCACCTTCGGGCCGGTGAGGAAGGTCGGCACCCAGTTCGCGGCGCTGAACACCGCCCGCGGTCGCAGCGCCACCGCCTCGCGCAGGCTTATCATGCGCAGGGGTTCCGGCAGGCGCGCGCCCGCGGCGCCGTCGGCGAAACAGGCATGCACGCCGTGTCCCGCCGCCCGCAGCGCATCGGCGAGCGGCTGCAGGATGGGCAGCGCATAACGCTCGGTCGCGAACAACAGGTACTCCGCCATCAACACGTCTCCGCCCACGGCACCGCCGATCACTGCCTGCATTATCACGTTCAACGAGGCCGACCGCATCGGCGACTGCCTCGCCTCGCTGGATTTCTGCGCGGAGATCGTGGTGGTCGACTCGGGTTCGACCGATGACACCCGCAAGATCGCGGAAGCCGCCGGGGCGCGGGTGCTGGTACGACCCTTCGACGGCTTCCGCAGCCAGAAGCAGTTCGCGGTCGATCAGTCGACCCACCCCTGGGTGATCTGCCTCGATGCCGACGAGCGCGTGAGCCCGGAACTGCGGGCGTCGATCCTCGCCGCGCGCGACGCCGGGTTCGCCGGCGCCGACGGCTACCGTTTCGCGCGGCTGAGCGAATACTTCGGAAAATTCCTGCGCCGCGGCAACGCCTATCCCGATCGCGTGCTGCGATTGTTCGACCGCCGTCGCGGCGGCTGGCGCGGCGACCGCGAGATCCATGAGGCGGCCAGCGTCGACGGCGCGGTGAAGACGCTCGCCGGCGATCTGATCCACTACCCGTACCGTTCGCTGATGCAGCAGTTGCAGAAGACCGAGCGCTACGCGCGGATGATGGCCGAGCACGAATTCGCGCGCGGCAAGCGCGCCTCGCTGGGCAAGCTGATCCTGTCGCCGGCATGGCGGTTCTGGCGCGGCTACGTGTTCCGGCTCGGCTTCCTCGACGGCTGGCACGGTCTGGTCTACGCCTACGTCCGCGCCAACTACGTGCGCCAGAAAACGATCATGCTGTGGATGCTGGAGCGCGGGCAGCGGGTGGAGTGAACGATGCGGGCCGCGCATCAGGCCGTGCCGCTCTGCGTTTTTGCCGTCATCCTCGCGCAAGCGAGGACCCAAGCATCAGCGGCGATCGAGCCTGGGTTCCTCGCTTGCGCGAGGATGACGGTGATATTTCCCCGCGCGCCCCGAGTCACGCTTCGATTCGCCGCGCAACGCGGATCTTCACCTTCGACGCATCGCACGCAGCACACATGCCCACATCCTCCGAATTCACGAACGCACAACGCGGCACGCCCCCATGACCCTCGACACCCTGACCTTCGACAATGCTTTCCTCGCCGCACTGCCTGGCGACGACGAGACCGGCCCGCGCCGTCGCGAGGTGCGCGGCGCGCTGTGGTCGCGGGTGAAGCCCACGCCGGTGGCGGCCCCGCGCACGCTGGCGGTGTCGCGCGAGATGCTCGGCGAACTCGGCCTGGACGACGCGGACGCGGCCAGCGCGCGCTTCGCCGAGGTCTTCGCCGGCAATGCCCTGTTGCCGGGCATGGATCCGTTCGCGACCAATTACGGCGGCCATCAGTTCGGCCACTGGGCCGGGCAGCTGGGCGACGGCCGCGCGATCTCGCTCGGCGAAACCGTGAACGCCGCCGGCGCGCGCCGGGAGCTGCAGCTCAAGGGCGCCGGCCCGACGCCGTACTCGCGCAGCGCCGACGGTCGCGCGGTGCTGCGTTCGTCGATCCGCGAATTCCTGTGTAGCGAGGCGATGCATCACCTTGGCGTGCCGACCACGCGCGCGCTGTCGCTGGTGGCCACCGGCGAAGACGTGGTCCGCGACATGTTCTACGACGGCCATCCGAAGCCCGAACCCGGCGCGGTGGTGTGCCGGGTCGCGCCGTCGTTCCTGCGCCTCGGCCATTTCGAGCTGCCGGCCTCGCGCGGCGAAACCGACCTGCTGCGGCGTCTGGTCGATTTCGCGATCCGCCGCGATTTTCCGCATCTGTCCGGCAGCGGCGAAGGGCTGTACGCCGACTGGTTCGGCGAGGTGTGCACGCGCACCGCGCGGCTGATGGCCGAATGGATGCGGGTCGGATTCGTGCATGGCGTGATGAACACCGACAACCTGTCGATCCTCGGCCTCACCATCGACTACGGCCCCTATGGCTGGATCGACGACTACGACCCCGACTGGACACCGAACACCACCGATGCCGGCGGCCGCCGCTATCGCTTCGGCTGGCAGCCGGCGGTCGCGCGCTGGAATCTCGTGCGCTTCGCGCAGGCGCTGTCGCCGCTGTTCGATGGCGCCGACGCGCTGCAGGCGGGCATCGACGCCTTCGGCACGGCCTACACCGCCGCGGACCGCGACAACATCGCGCGCAAGCTCGGGCTGCACGAATGCCGCGACGGCGATGTCGCGCTGATGCGCGACCTGCATGCGCTGCTGCATGCGGCCGAGGTCGACATGACCCTGTGGTTCCGCGCGTTGACCGATTTCGATGCCGGCGCCGAGGGTGCGATGCCGACGCTGGCGCCGTTCGCGGAGGCGTTCTACGACCCGGCGAAACGCGACGCCCACGCGCCGCAACTGGTCGAGTGGCTGCAGCGCCATGCGGCCCGCCTGCGCGACGACCCCCTGCCGGCCGCGGAACGCCGCGCGCGCATGCGTCTGGCCAATCCGAAATACGTGTTGCGCAACTATCTCGCGCAGCAGGTCATCGATCGCGCCGAGGCCGGCGACCCGAGCGGCATCGCCGAGCTCCTCGACGTGTTGCGTCGCCCCTGCGACGACCAGCCCGGATGCGAACGGTTCTCGGCCAGACGCCCGGACTGGGCGCGGGACCGCGCCGGATGCTCGATGCTGTCCTGCAGCTCCTGAGCGCGTGCGGCGTCTTCACGGCCCGTCTGCGCCGGCCTTACTTGCCGGCTTTCTTCTCTTTCTTCTCCGCGCGTTTCTCTTTCAGGGTCTTCTCGGGTTTCTTCTTGTCCTGCTTTTTCTGATCCATGCCTTTGGACATGATGGGCTCCGCGGTGTCGAGTGATCGGGCGGCCAGCGTAATCCGGGCGGGGGAGTCGGTAAACCATCGCGATCCTGCGATCCGGGGTGTCCGATCACGGTCGTCCGATCACAGCTGCCCGATCGCAGCTGCCCGATCGGGATGACCCGCCTCGTCCGGGCCGGGATCTCGGCCCGGACCCTGCCGGCGGCGATTCCGGCCCGTCGGAGCTTCATCGCCGGGGCCCGGAGCCCGCCAGCGACAGGCATCTACCTTTCCCCACGCTGAATACGGGGGCGCATGCGCGCGACACTCATCCCATTTTTTTTGCGCGGCGGGCGGTTTCCGCGCTGTTCTTGCCGGGGGGCGATCGCCGACAATGGCGACGCTGTTCCTGCGCCACCCTCCCGTCATCCCGGCACGTCCCTGCGGATTGCCCCCGCAGCTCTGCCCCATCCAAAGGCCTTCCCCCGATGGCTCGCACTCTCGTCACCGGCGGCGCCGGGTTTCTCGGCTCGCATCTGTGCGACCGCCTGCTCGACGACGGACACGATGTCCTGTGCGTCGACAATTTCTTCACCGGCAGCAAGCGCAACATCGCCCATCGCCTGGAGCATCCGTACTTCGAGCTGATGCGCCACGACGTGACCTTCCCGCTCTACGTCGAGG
Organism: Lysobacter hankyongensis; assembly: GCF_039543145.1. Taxonomy (NCBI): domain Bacteria; kingdom Pseudomonadati; phylum Pseudomonadota; class Gammaproteobacteria; order Lysobacterales; family Lysobacteraceae; genus Lysobacter; species Lysobacter hankyongensis. The sequence continues at coordinate 322,282 of NZ_BAABJE010000005.1, forward strand.
TCGACCAGATCTACAACCTCGCCTGCCCGGCCTCGCCGGTGCACTACCAGCACGATCCGGTGCAGACCACCAAGACCAGCGTGCACGGCGCGATCAACATGCTGGGCCTGGCCAAGCGGTTGAAGGCGCGGATCCTGCAGGCCTCCACCAGCGAGGTCTACGGCGACCCGGAAGTGCATCCGCAGCCCGAGGGCTACTGGGGCCGGGTGAACCCGATCGGCATCCGCAGCTGCTACGACGAAGGCAAGCGCTGCGCCGAGACCCTGTTCTTCGATTACCATCGTCAGCACGACCTCGACATCAAGGTCGTGCGCATCTTCAACACCTACGGCCCGCGGATGCATCCGAACGACGGCCGCGTGGTCAGCAACTTCATCGTGCAGGCGCTGCGCGGCGAGGACATCACCATCTACGGCGACGGCCGCCAGACCCGCAGCTTCTGCTACGTCGACGACCTGATCGAGGCGTTCGTGCGGATGATGGGCACCGGGGCCGGCTTCACCGGCCCGATCAACATCGGCAATCCCGGCGAGTTCACCATGATCGAACTCGCCGAGAAGGTGCTGGCGCTGGTCGGCGGCCGGTCGAAGCTGGTGTTCCGGCCGCTGCCTTCGGACGATCCGAAGCAGCGCCAGCCCGACATCGCGCTGGCGAAATCCGTGCTCGACTGGCAGCCGAAGGTCGCGCTGGACGACGGGCTGAAGGAAACCATCGCCTACTTCCGCCGCACCCTGGACGGGGCCGCGGCATGAGCGAGGCGACCACCACCTTCGGGGTCGTCGTCACCTGCTACAACTACCGCGATTTCGTGGTCGAGGCGGTGGACAGCGCGCTGGCGCAGACGCGGCCGCCGAAGCGGATCGTGGTGGTCGACGACGGTTCGAAGGACGGTTCGCAGGATCTCCTGCGCGAACGCTACGGCGACGATGCGCGGGTGACCCTGCTGTTCTGCGAGAACGGCGGCCAGCTGGTCGCGTTCCAGCGCGGCCTCGCCGCCACCGACGCCGACGTGATCTGTTTCCTGGATGCCGACGATCGCTGGGAACCGGCGCATCTGGAGAAGATCGGCGCGATCTACGACCGCCGCCGCGACGTCGATTTCGTGTTCAACGACATCGTGCTGTTCGGCAACGAATCGCGCACGATCGCCTTCGCCGATCGCGAGATGGATCTGGGCTACACCGCGATCGCGACCTGCGAACTGGTGCACTGGTACGGCGCGCCGACCTCCGCCATCTCGCTGCGCCGCACGATGGCCGAGCGCTGCCTCGACCTGCCCGCGCACGTCGCGAAGATCTGGCGATTGTCGGCGGACAATTGCCTGGTCTACGGCGCCAGCGTGTTCGCGGGGCGCAAGTATTTCCTGCCCACCGGCACCGTTGGCTACCGCATCCACGGCAAGAACGGCTGGTGGTCCAATCGCGGCCCGACCGAGACCTATCTCAATCGCCTGCGCTCGCGCGGCCTGGTGGCCGAATACGCGCGCATGGCCGGGGTCGTGCCCGAGGCCATCGAGCTGGTGAAACACGAGTTCAAGACCAAGCCCGACCCCGACTGGCGGGAAATCCGCCGCTACGCGGGGTTGGCGCTGCGGACCCGGGGCAGCGTGTTCAAGCGCACGGAGCGCGCGTTGAGCATCCTGACCCATCGCCTGAAATCCCCGAAACGCTCCAAGGACTGAGGACGCGCGACATGAAGGTGCTGCTCACGAACTTCCATGAAGGCGACGGCGGCGGCCACACCACCTATCTGCTGGCGCTGGCCCGCGGACTGGCGGCCGCCGCGCACGAGGTGCATCTGGCCGCGCCGCCGACCAGTCGCCTGTATCGCGAAGCATCGGCGCTCGCGGGCGTACGCACGCTGGCGCAGCCGTTTCCGAACGGGCTGTCGCAACTCGCGGCGGCGGCGCGCGCGCGCCGGCAACTGCGCGAGTATCTGCGCCGGCACGACTTCGACATCGTCCACGTCAACGGTTCCACCGATCACCGCATGGTGCTGTCGGCGAGCGCGCGCCTGCCGCACCTGCCGAAGATCGTCTTCACCAAGCACAACTCCAAGGCCGCGCAGGGCCTGACCCATCGCTGGCGCGCGCGCCGCACCGACGCGGTGATCGCGGTCAGCGAGTCCACCCGGCGCATGCTGGAAGCCACGCCCTACGCGCGTTGCCGGTTGCGCACCGTGCGCAACGGCGTGGACGTGGCCCGCTTCGCGCCCTGGCCCTCGGCCCGCGACGACGAGCGCGACGCTCTGCGCCGTCGCTGCATCGGCGATGCGCGGCTGCTGCTCGGCAGCAATGCCGGCACCGCCGAGCACAAGGGCTGGATGGATCTGCTCGACGCCCTCGCCGCGCTGCCGCAGGAACGGCGCGCGCAGGTCGCGGTGCTGCTGTGCGGCCGACCGCCGTCGCCGGAGCAGCGCCAGCGCATCGAAGCGCTCGGCCTGCAGGACCGCGTGCATTTCACCGGCCTGCTGGACGACGTGCGTCCGGCGATCGCCGCGATCGACGCCGGCTTCGTGCTCTCGCACGCGGTCGAGACGATTTCCTTCGCCTGCCGCGAAATGATGGCGATGGGCAAGCCGGTGCTGGTCAGCGATTACGCGGGCCTGCCCGAGAACATCGACGAGGGCGTCGACGGCTTCGTGGTGCCGGTGCGCGATCGCGACGCCATCGCCGCCGCGGTGCTGCGGATGCTCGACGCCCACGACCGCCTGCCGGCGATGGGCGCCGCCGCCCGGCGCAAGGCCGAACGCGAATTCGGCCTCTCGACGTTCATCGCCGCCACCGAAGCGGTCTACACCGAGCTGATGCCCACGCTCGCGCCGGTCCTGCACGGTCGCGCGAACGAGACGTTGACGACGCGGGCGCATTGAGCAAGGCGAAGCGGTCGCGCCCGCGGCCGGCTACACTGTCGCCATGCCTCTTCTGACCTTGAATGACGTCGACTTCGGCGTCGGCGGCCCGCTGCTGCTCGACGGCGTGGACCTCGCCATCGAACCCGGCGAACGCATCGCCCTGATCGGCCGCAACGGCGCCGGCAAATCCACCCTGCTGCGTTTGCTGGCCGGCGAGCACAAGCCCGACGACGGCGACATCCGCGTCGAGGGCGGCGTGCGCATCGCCCGGCTCGAACAGGAAGTGCCGGCGGACGCCAGCGGCACCGTGTTCGACGTGGTTGCGGCCGGGCTCGGCGCGCTTGGCGCGCTGCTGGCCGACTATCACCACCTGATCCATGCCGACGAGATCGACACCGACCGCCTCGCGGTCGTGCAGTCGAAGATCGAGGACGCAGGTGGCTGGTCGGTGGACCAGCGGGTGACCGAAACCCTGGCGCGGCTGGACCTGGACGGCGATGCCGACTTCGGGCGCCTGTCCGGCGGCATGAAGCGTCGCGTGCTGCTGGCGCGCGCGCTGGTGTCGGCGCCGGACCTGCTGCTGCTGGACGAGCCGACCAACCATCTCGACATCGCCGCGATCGACTGGCTCGAAGGTTTCCTGAAAGCCTGGCCGGGCGCGCTGGTGTTCGTCACCCACGACCGCCGCTTCCTGCGCGCGCTGGCGACGCGGATCGTGGAGATCGATCGCGGCCAGCTCACCAGCTGGCCCGGCGACTGGAACAACTATCTCCGTCGCCGCGAGGAGCGGCTCAACGCCGAGGCGCAGGAGAACGCGCGCTTCGACAAGCTGCTGGCGCAGGAAGAAGTGTGGATCCGCCAAGGCATCAAGGCCCGCCGCACCCGCGACGAAGGCCGCGTGCGCCGGCTGAAGGCGATGCGCGACGAGCGCGCCCAGCGCCGCGAGCTGTCCGGCAACGTGCGCATGGAAGCGGCGCAGGCCGCGGCCTCGGGCAAGAAGGTGATCGAGGCCAAGGACGTGTCGTTCGTGTTCGGCGCGCGCACGCTGGTGAAGGATTTCTCGACCACGATCCTGCGCGGCGACCGCATCGGCCTGATCGGCGCCAACGGCAGCGGCAAGACCACGCTGCTGAAACTGCTGCTCGGGGATCTGAAGCCGCAGTCGGGCGAAGTGAAGATCGGCACCCAGCTGCAGGTCGCGTATTTCGACCAGTACCGCTCGACCCTGCGCGAGGACTGGAACGCGATCGAGAACGTCGCCGAAGGCAAGGATTTCGTCGAGATCAACGGCCGCCAGAAGCACGCGATCGGCTATCTGCAGGATTTCCTGTTCACGCCGGAACGCGCGCGCGCGCCGATCACCCGCCTCTCCGGCGGCGAGCGCAACCGGCTGCTGCTGGCGAAGCTGTTCGCGCAGCCGTCCAATCTGCTGGTGATGGACGAACCGACCAACGATCTCGATGTCGAAACCCTGGAGCTGCTGGAAGAGCTGCTGGGCGAATATCCGGGCACGCTGCTGCTGGTGAGCCACGACCGCGATTTCCTCGACAGCGTGGTCACCTCGACGATCGTGATGCCCGACGCCAGCGCTTCTGGCGCCGGACGGATCGAGGAATACGTCGGCGGATACAGCGATTGGCTGCGGCAGCGTCCGGCACCGGGCGAATCGGCGAAGGCCGCAGTCGCGGCCGCGTCGAAAGCCGCAGCGCCGACACCCACACCCGCCGCGGCCGTGCCGAAGCGGAAACTCAGCTACAAGGACCAGCGCGAACTCGAAGCGCTGCCGCAGACCATCGAGGATCTCGAAACGCGGATCGCGGCGATGACCGCGGCGATGCACGAGCCCGCGTTCTTCCAGCGCGATCACGCTGCGGTCGCCGCGCACAATGCCGCGCTGTCGGCGGCGCAGGCGGAACTGGAGCAGGCCTACGCGCGCTGGGAAGCGCTCGAATCCGAATAGGCGGTGCGTCGACTCACCCCGCGAACGTCAGCCCGCAGTCCTGCGCGAACCGCGCGCAGCGCTCGCGCATCGCCGACAACTGCGCCGCACGTCGCGCTGGGTCGCTGACCACGAAGCGGTCCGCGTCCGCGGCGAACGCGCGCAGTTCATCGGTCACTCGCGCGATGTCGGCGGCGGTCGCCGCGCGCACCGGCCGCAGGTGGTTGCGGGCCTCGCGGCCGCCGAAGCCGGTGGCGCGGGCCATCCGGTTGCCCAGCGCCTTGGTCTGCGGCAGCGCGCGCTGCAGTTCGACGTGTACTTCGGCCGCGTCGAGCGTGAGCCCGAGCGTGTCCAGCCAGTCCTGCCATTTGAAATCGTTGAACCGTCGCGCCAGCACGACCGCGCGCCACGGAATGCCCAGCGCGTCGGCGAAGATCGCGCCATGCAGCGATTCGGTGAGCACGCGCTCGCAGCCGGCCAGCGCCGCGGTCACCGCTTCGGGCGACTGTCGCGGGTCGATCGGCACCAGCCCGGCATCGCGCGCGATCGCATCCCAGTCGGCGCCGTCGTAGCTCTTGTGATGCGGCACCAGGCCGACGCGCCCGGGTACGGGCGCGCAGGTCCGGCGCAGACCCGGCCACAGCACCGCGCCATCGCCCAGCCCCAGCGCGGGATCCACGCCGCAGCGTTCCGCGGTGCGCGGGCCGCGCACCCAGTACACCTTCCAACTGTCGTCCAGCGCCGGCCGGCCGCGATAGCCGCAGCCGGAGCCGAGCACATACTTCGGCCCTTCCGGACGCGAGCCGCCGAGCAGGGTGCCGACGCCGTACAGATGCGCGTCGGGATGACGCATCTCCAGATCGGGGAAGAGTTCCGGCCACAGCACGACATTGACGTCGTCGCCGAAGTTGCCGGTGGCGAGTTTGCAATAGCGAAGCTTCATGTCGATGGCCCGGCCCCCGCCCGGCGCATCCCTGTCGACACTCGATGATGGCGGACTTCAGTCCTCCTGACCATCGGCCTCATTCTGGCCCTGCACGCCGTGCGGGATGCACGAAGCATCGGCGGCGGCGGCGGGCACCAGCCACCAGCGGCGGCGATTGGAGACGCCCGCGAAGATCGCCTTCGAGCGGTCCACGCACTGCGACAGCGCCGGCTCCTGCACCAGCAGCCAGCGCCGCTGCGGCGCATCCGCCTGCCAATGCATCGCCTGCGACAACTGCTCCGGCCACGGTGTCTTGAAGCCGAAGGTCGCGGCGGGACGATCGGCCATCAGCAGGTTCTGCTCCTTCCATGCGACCAGACCGAGTTCGGCGTCGGCGCCGATGCGCGCGCCCGCCGATTCCATCAGCCCGCGCGCGGAGCTGGAGGGATTCAGCAGCGGATATGCGACCACGCCGTAAAGCACCCACACCCCACCCAGTGCCCACAGCAGCCCGACGACGCCGTTGCGCACGCGGTGCCAGCCCGCGCAGGCGATGGCCCATGCGCCCATCGCCATCAGCATCGCGAACGCGGCGTGGCCTTCGTCGGTGAATCCGCGATCGGCCATCACTTTCGTTTCGAACTTCGGCGTGCCGAACCACATCCACACGCCGGCGATCAGCAACGGCGCACCCAGCGCCAGCGCGAACGCGAAGCCCAGCCGTTTCGCCCAAAGCCGGCGCACGATGCCCGGCAGCAGCGGGCCCAGCGCGAGACACATCATCGGCAGCGCCGGCATGATGTAGACGTCGCGTTTGCCGCTGGGAATCGAGAAGAACAGGATGATCAGCGCCCACCACGCCAGCGGCAGCAGATAGCGCGCATCGCGCCGTCGCAGCCGCGTGCGCCAGGCCGGAAACGCCCACCACAGCGCGAACGCGGTCGGCAGCCAGGCCGTGGCCATCACCACGAAGTGGTACCACGGCGGTTGCGCGTGATCCCACGATTTCGCGTAGCGGCCGGCGGTCTGGCGGAACAGGATGTCGTCGAGATACGCCCTGTATTCCGGGTTGTCCTGGCTCAGCGCGGCGGTCACCATCGGCACCAGCCACAGCGCCGCGGCGAAGACGAAGGCCAGCGGCCCGACGATGAAGCGCCAGTCGCGCGCATGCACGCGCACCCGCGGCCAGTGCATGAACGAGGCGATCGCCGCGGGCAGGATCATCAGCAGCGCCAGTCCGCCGACGCCCTTGGTGATCGTGCCGATGCCGGCCGCGAACCAGCCCAGCGTCCACAGTTTCCAGTTCGGCCCGCACAGCAGATGCCGCAACAGCCCGTAGTTCGCGAGGGTGATGAAGAACGTCACCAGCGGATCGATCTGCGCCTTCTTGCTCTGGTAGGTGAACTGCAGCGCGAACAACAGCGCCCACGCCGCGTACAGGCCCACCCGGCGCGTCCACAGCCGGCGGCCGAGGTCGTACACGCACCACAGCGTGCCCAGCGCGGCGAGCAGCGACGGCAGCAGGAAGGCGATGCGCCAGTCGCGGAACACGGTGTAGAACGCGGCCTCGAACCACATCAGCATCGGTGGCTTGTCCGAGTACAGCTCGGTGCCGCGATGCGGGAACAGCCAGTCGCCGCTTTCGACCATCTGCTTGGCGACGAGGGTGAATCGCGGCTCGTCCGACGGCCAAGGATCGCGAAGGCCCAGTCCCGAACCCAGCACCAGCAGGGCGACGATGGCGAGTAGCCAGAATTCTCGTGAGGCGCGTGTCTTCAGCATGCGGGCATCTTAGGGCGTGTCATGCGTTTTTGTAGGAGCACCGGCAGGCGCGACAGAACGCTGCGCAATCGGTCGAGCGCGCAGACCGCATCAGGCTTTCCGCAGCCGCGCGTAGAAGAACCCGTCCATGCCGTCCTCGCCCGGCAGCCGCTGCCGGCCGGCGCCCGCGGGATGACCGAAACGGTCGTCGAGCGGTTCGGCCGTGGCGTCGGCGGTGCGCGCGAGGAAGGCGTCGATCTGCGCCGCGTTCTCGCGGGCGAGGATCGAGCAGGTCGCGTAGACCAGCACGCCGCCGGGCGCGACCGCCGGCCACAGCGCATCCAGCAGCCGGGCCTGGGTCGACACCAGCGCCTCGATGTCGGCCGGCTGCCGGTGCAGCAGGATGTCCGGCTGCCGCCGGACGATGCCGGTCGCGGAGCAGGGCGCGTCGATCAGCACGGCGTCGAACGGCGTGCCGTCCCACCACGATGCGAGATGGGTCGCATCGACGGTCTCCAGCACCACGTTCGCGTCCACGCCGACGCGTTTGAGGGTTTCGGCGGTGCGACGCAGACGGCGCGGGTCCACGTCGAGCGCGGTCAGCCGCAGCGACGGATCGCGTTCCAGCAGATGTGCGGCCTTGCCGCCGGGCGCGGCGCAGGCATCGAGCACGCGCGCGCCCGGCGCGGGCGCGAGCGCATCCGCCACCGCCTGCGCGGAACCGTCCTGCACCGAGAGCCGGCCCGCGTCGAAGCCGGGCAGATCGGCGACCGCCATCGAATCCTCGATCCGCAGCGCCTCGGGCAGGACCGGATGCGCGGTCGCGGCGATGCCGGCCGCCTGCAGATCCCGCAGCGCCGCGTCGCGCGTTGCGGTCTGCCGGTTCACCCGCAGCCACAGCGGCGCCGCGGTGGCGCTCGCGGCGAGCAGCGCATCGGCCTGCGCCGGCCAATCGCGCCGCACCTCGTCGAGCAGCCATGCCGGCCAGGCCTGCGCCGGGTCGGCGGCAGGCAGGCCTTCGCGCAGCGCGCGCCGCAGCAGCGCGTTGACCATGCCGGCCTGGTGGGTGCGACCGAGTGCGCGTGCGGCTTCCACGGTGGCGTCCACCGCGGCATGCGCCGGCAGCCGCAGCGCGTCGATCTGCGCGAAGCCGACGTACAGCAGCGCGCGCAGCGGGGCGTCGCGCTGTCCCAGCGGTTTCGCCATCCAGCCATCGAGCGCCGCGGCATAGCGCGCGCGTCCGCGCAGCGCGGCGAAGCAGATCGCCTCCACCAGCGCGCGGTCGCGCGGGTCGGCGAGCTTCGGCAAGGCGCTGGCGAATTCGCCTTTCAGCGAACGGCCGCGATGCAGCACCGCATCGAGCACGCGCGCGGCGGCGAGGCGCGAGGCGGTACCGGAAGCCGGCGCGTTCATGGCGTCGCCTCGATGAGGGCAAGCGCCTCGCGCGGGAAGGTCGCGAGCCAGCGCGTCGTGCCGTCCGCGGCGACGCATTCGCAGAGATAGCCGTCGGGATGCTTCGGCGCCCGCAGCGCCATCACCACGGTCGCGATGTCGCCGATCTCCGGCGCGCGCGCGTAGCGGTTTTCGAGGCCGCAGCGCATGCCGTCCAGCGATGTCACGCGGACGACGTCCAGCTCGCGGATCGCCTGCATCAACGGCGTGCGCATCGAGGGTGCGTTCATGCGGCGGGCGGCATCAGGTCGCGACGCGCGTTGAGATAGTCGGCGGCGGTGATGATCCTGCCGCCCTCGCGCTGCAGCGAACGGATGCGCAGCGCCCCGTCGCCGCAGGCGATGTCGATGCCGTCGCGGCCCGCGGCCAGCACCGTTCCCGGCGCCGGGTCGTGCGCGGCATGCAGTGTGGTGTCGAGTGCGATGGCGCCATGGATGCGCACGCGCTCGCCGGCGAGTTCCGCCTCCGCCACCGGCCACGGGTTGAACGCGCGGACCTTGTTCGCGAGTGCGGTCGCGGGCTGCGACCAGTCGAGCTTCGCCTCGTGCTTGTCGAGCTTGTGCGCGTAGGTCACGCCGTCGTCCGGCTGCGGTCGCGCCACCGGCACGATGCCCGCACGCAGCAGGCCCAGGCCATCGGCCAGCACCTGCGCGCCGAGTTCCGACAGGCGATCGTGCAACTGGCCGCCGGTCTCCTGCGCGCCGATCGCCAGCGCCTGCGACAGCAGCACCGGGCCGGTGTCGAGGCCCTTCTCCATCCGCATCAGGCACACGCCGGTCTCGCGGTCGCCGGCCTCGATCGCGCGCTGGATCGGCGCCGCGCCGCGCCAGCGCGGCAGCAGCGAGGCGTGCACGTTCCAGCAGCCGTGGGTCGGGATGTCGAGGATCTTCTGCGGCAGGATCAAGCCGTAGGCGACCACGATCATCAGATCGGGTTTGAGCGCGCGCAGCGCATCGCGCGAGACCTGCGCCTTCAGCGTTTCCGGCTGCAGCACTTCGATCCCGCGCTGCAGCGCTTCCAGCTTCACCGGTGACGGCGTGAGCGCGCGCCCGCGGCCGGCAGGGCGATCCGGCTGGGTGTAGACCGCCACGACCTCGCCATGGCGCGCCGCGGCGCGCAGACAGGGAACGGCGAAGGCCGGGGTGCCGGCGAAGACGATGCGGAGGGACATGTTCGACGCGCTCGTGAAGGCGGGGAAGTGGCCGTCATTCGCGCGCATGCGGAAATCCAGCGACTTTCAAATTGAAACGAAAGGTAGAGCAGCCTTCAGGCCGCTTCGGAAGCGCGGCGGAATCAGCGGCCTGAAGGCCGCTCTACCGGCGGCGCGAGGTCAGGCCGCGCTGTTGCGCCGCGCCTTCTCCAGCTTCTTGCGCACCATGTCGCGCTTGAGCGGCGACAGGTAATCGACGAAGAGCTTGCCGTCGAGGTGATCCATTTCGTGCTGGATGCAGATCGCCAGCAGGCCGTCGGCCTCGATCTGGAACGGCTGGCCGTCGCGGCCGTAGGCCTTCACCGTGATCCGGTTGGCGCGGGTGACGTCGGCGAAGATGCCGGGGACCGAGAGGCAGCCCTCCTGGTACACCTGATGGCCGTCGGCCTCGACGATCTCCGGGTTGATGAACACCCGCGGTTCGTTCTTCTCTTCGCTGGTGTCGATCACCATGAAGCGGCGGTGGTCGTCCACCTGGCTGGCGGCCAGGCCGATGCCCGGCGCTTCGTACATGGTCTGGAACATGTCGTCGAGCCGGGTCTGGAACGCCGGATCGGCGATCCCGGCCGGATCCACGGCCACGGCTTTGGTCCGGAGACGGGGATCGGGGAATTCGAGAATTGAGAGGAGCGTCATGTTTGCGGCGCCGGGGGAGGGCGAAAGGCCCGATTGCGTCCCATTGTACCGCCTTCCGACTTGCCAAGAGCCCGGTTTTGTGGGCTATAGTGCGGCCGTTGTGTTGGGGAAAATCCCAAGGGGAGCAAGTAGATGGCCAGCATCCTTAAGCGCGTTTCTCACCGTTTCAAGGTGATCGGCGCCGTTGCCCTCCTCACCGTGGGCACCTACGCGGTCGCCCAGGAGGAGTTCCGTGGCGATCATCCCGACACCTACGTGGTGAAGCGTGGCGACACCTTGTGGGACATCGCGGGGCGTTTCCTGAAGCGGCCGTGGCTGTGGCCGGAGATCTGGCAGGCCAATCCGCAGATCGCGAATCCGCATCTGATCTATCCGGGCGACGTGATCAGCCTCGCCTATCTCGACCGCGTCGGCGTCGGCGTGCAGCCGGGCCCGCGCACGGAGGGACCGATCAACGCGATTCCGCTGTCGCAGATCGAGCCCTACCTGCGCGATCTGCGCGTGGTCGACAGTTTCAAGGACCTGCCCTACGTGGTCGGCCTGGAAGAAGACATCACCCGCGGCGTCGTCGGTCACCAGGCCTACGCGCGCGGTCTGGAAGGCGCCCAGGTCGGCCAGCGTTACGCCATCGTCCGCCCGACCACCCGCTACGTGCGGATCGGCAAGCGCGAGTGCTGCGACATGCTCACCCGCAACCATTACGACTTCCGCGGCGGCCTCGTGCCGGGCTTCGGCACCGCATGGAGCGACACCGCCGGCGCCGATGTCGGTCGCGAGGAACTCGGCCACGAGCTGTACAAGGTCAACGCCGGCACCGTCACCAAGCTGATGGAAGGCGATGTCGAGGTCACCACCCTGCGTCTCGACCAGCGCAATGTCGAAGTCCGGGTCGGCGATCGCCTCATCCCGGTCGATGCCCAGCCCTACGACCTGCAGTTCTTCCCGCATGCGCCGAAGCAGCCGCTGGACGAGAACAAGGCCCGCGTGCTGGCCGTGGCCAACTCGCTGACCAGCGGCGGTCCGCTCGATGTGGTCGCGCTGTCCGTCGGCGCGCAGGACGGCGTCGACAACGGCACCGTGCTGTCGATCTGGCGCCAGGGCAGCAATGCCATGGACCGCGTGCAGGAAGGCTACTGGCGCGGCGAGGAAACCGTGCCGAAGGGCCGTCGCGTGCAGTTGCCGGACGAATACGCCGGCCACGTGATGATCTTCCGCACCTTCGACAAGGTCAGCTACGGCCTGGTGATGGAGGGCGTGAAGCCCAGCCGCGTCGGTTATCGCCTGAAGCACCCCGACGCGAAGTAACGGAAGGGGATTCACGGAACGATCGTCCGGTTCGGAATTTTCCGACACCACGATGCGACGGCGCCCGAGGGCGCCGTCGTCGTTTGCGCGCCAGGATGGCGGCATGGACATGTTTCCCGACACCCCGGCCGATGCCGACACCGAAGCCCTGCTCGCCCTGCTGCTGCCGGGAGGCGCCGTCGCCCCGAGGCGGGATCTGCTCGACGCCCATGGCACGCCCGCGGCCGTGCGCGCGCTGCCGCGCAGCCGCTGGCGCGGGGCCGGCCTGGACGCTGCGCAGATCCGTGCGCTCGACGGCGATCCGGCCGGGCTCGATCCGGTGCTGCTGGCCCGCTGCCGCGACTGGCTGCGGCAGCCCGGGCATCACCTGATCGGCTGGCACGATCCCGACTACCCACCGTTGCTGCGCCGGGCCGGAAGCCCGCCGCTTGCCCTGTTCGTGGCCGGCGACCCGAGTCTGTTGTGGCATCCCGCGGTGGCGGTGGTCGGCAGCCGCGGCCCCACGGCCGGCGGGCGCGACAACGCAAGAGCCTTCTCGCGGGCGCTGGCGGCGGCGGGGTTCGCGGTGGGCAGCGGACTGGCCGCGGGCGTCGACCGTGCCGCCCACGAGGCCGCCCTGGAGGTCGGGGGCATCACGATCGCGGTGCTCGGCACCGGCCCCGACGTGCCCTACCCGCAGGAGCATGCGGGGCTGATGGCGCGGATCGCGACTGAAGGCGCCGTGGTCAGCGAACATCCGCCGGGCACGGCGGCGCGACGCGAGCATTTCCCGAGCCGCAACCGGATCCTCGCCGGGCTGAGCCTCGGCACCCTGGTCATCGAGGCCGCCGGCCGGTCCGGGGCGCTCATTACCGCCCGCCTGGCCGCCGACGCCGGGCGCGAAGTGTTCGCGGTGCCCGGGTCGATCCACAACCCCATGGCCCGGGGCTGCCACCGGCTGATCCGCGACGGTGCGGCGCTGGTGGAGTCCGCCGACGAGGTGATCGCGGCGCTGGGCACGTGGGCCGGCGCCCTGCGCGGCGAACTGCGGCGCCGTCTGGGCGCCGCCGGGCAGGTCGACAAGGACGGCACAGCGGCCCCGGTGCCGGCCGTGCAGGACGATCCCGCCCACCACAGATTGTGGCGCGCGCTCGGCCATGACCCCAGCACTATGGATCAGCTGGCCGAACGCACCGGATTGACGGCTGCGGCCCTGTCCTCCATGCTGCTGAACATGGAGTTGCAGGGGCGGGTCGCGGTCGAACACGGTCGATACAGCCGGCGTTAGAAACCCGTCTGCATCGACGCCGGCGTTCCCGGCGCGGGTCGAAGCGCATTCGCCTCCATCCTTTCCAGTGCGCCGACGTGCGCAAGTCAGGGGACATGAAAGAAAGCATTCTCGATGTGCTGCTCTACCTCTTCGAGCACTACATCGCCAACGACGCGGATCTCGCCCGGGATCGCGATTCTCTGCAGAACAGCCTGCTGCAGGCTGGTTTCAGTCCGGCCGAAATCCACAAGGCCTTCGACTGGCTGGACGGCCTTGCCGAGCGCCGGCCCGGCGTGGTTTCGACCGCCGTCGCGCCGCGCGCCGACGGCCCCACCCGCGTGTTCTTCGGGCCCGAGCTGGACAAGCTCGACGTCGAATGCCGCGGGTTCCTGATGTTCCTTGAGCAGCACGGCATCCTCGACGCCAACCAGCGCGAGCTGGTGCTGGATCGCGCCATGGCGCTGGACCAGGACGAACTGGACCTCGACGACCTCAAGTGGGTGGTGCTGATGGTGCTGTTCAATCAGCCGGGTTCCGAAGCCGCGTACGCCTGGATGGAAACGCAGATGTTCGAGGACGACGGCGAACTGGTGCACTGACGCGCATCACGCGCGTCGCACCGTGCGCGGACGCGTCCGCCGCGATGTAGACGATGGGGAAGGCATGACCGACTGGTATTACCACGCACCCGGCCAGGGCAGGGTCGGACCGCTCACCGCGGACGAGATGCGCGCGTGTTATCGCGAGCGGAAAATCGCGCGCGACACCCTCGCGTGGCACGACGGTCTGCGCGAATGGCAGCCGCTGGAACGCCTGATCGAGGAACTGGGGCTGACCGGCGTGCAGCCCGACATGTCGCGGCCGCCGCCGCCACCGCCGATGCGGCCCGCCGCGGCCACCGCATCGCATGCCGCGCGGCCCAGCGCGCCGGTGGAACCGCCGCCGTCCAACCGCACCGGCTGCATCATCGCGGTGATCGTGGTCGGCATCATCGGCCTGTTCCTGATCGGCATCCTCGCCGCGATCGCGCTGCCCGCGTACAACGATTACGTGAAGCGCAGCCGGGCGGCGCAGAGCGGACAGGCAGACCCCACCACCCCCGCCAACCCCACGATGCGCGACGACGCGTACGACGCCGGGCGCATGGAAAAGACCGATGCGCTGGCGCGCGATCTGCTCACGGACACGATGCGGGAGTTCTACGCCGCCAACGGCAACGTCTGTCCCGACACCTTCGAATTCGAGCGGATGATGGTGCGCTACACGCGCTATCAGGGCGACGAGGACGGCTGGTTCAGCGTCGATCCGGCGCGGCCCCTCAGCGGCGTGTGCGCCTACGCGGTCCGTTTCCACGGTCTCGGTCCAGAGGTGAAGGACAGGACCGTGCAGTACGACGTGACCGTCGCCGACGACGAGATCACCGTGTACTGCCGCAACATCGATCTGCCCGCCGGTTTCGCGCCGCCGCGCTGCGGCGCCTGAGCGGGAGTCCGCATGTCCGCACCGCCACCGCTTCCGCCCGGATTGCAGCGCAGCGAACAGATCGCCGATGCCTTCGCCCATCGCGGCGATGCGCACCTGCCGCCGCGGCCGCCGAAACCGGGCATGTCCGGCTGCGCCATCGCCGCGATCATCGCTGCGGTGGCGGGCGTGATCGGCGTGTTCGTCATCGGCATCCTCGCCGCGATCGCGGTGCCGGCGTACCAGGAGTATCTGGTGCGTGCGCGCACCCAGGAAGCGTTCCAGGTCGCGCAGACGCTGCAGCCCCGGGTCGACGAGGAGCGCGCGCGCACCGGCACCTGCCCAGGCAACCTCGAGATCGGTTACGGCCGCAGTGCGGTCTTCGAGCTCGGTGGCGAGGAAGGCGTGGCGAAGGGCAGCCACATGCGGCTCAGCGCCGGCGCCGCGGACAACGGTGACTGCGCGTTCGAACTGCGTTTCCAGAACATCGCCGCCGCCGTCGACGGCAAGACGCTCGTGTTCCGTTCGGGCGACGACGGCTGGAGCTGCCTCGAAGGGACGCTGGACAACCGATACCGTCCGATGCAATGCCGATCCACCGAAACGACGCCCTGACGGACGAACGAAAACCGCCTGTCGGGGCAGCCAGGGAGGGCTGCTTCGGGTCAGGCCCGGGAGCACCGGGCGCACGACTCGAACAACGCGCATGACGCGCGTTTTCCACAACCTGCTATGGACCCGAACCGATGACCGAGTGGTACTACAGCGACGCACAGCGTCAACAACATGGCCCGGTGACGCCCGGCGATCTGGCCGCGATGCACACCAGGGGCCAACTGCCGCCGGACACCCTCGTCTGGCGCGAAGGCATGTCCGAGTGGAAGCCCTGGCGGGAGATGATCCGTGAAGTGGTCGTCGGCGGCATGCCGGACGATCCGCGCGCCGAAGCGCTGGTGAAGGCCGCGGAAGCCGCGCCGGACGATGGCGCCTATCGCCCCTACGCCATCGCCGAGCCGTCGCCCTACGCGCCGCCGCAGGCGCGGGTGGACACGGGCGCGGCGGTGATCGCCGGCGGGCATGTGGTCTACGCCGGCTTCTGGAAACGCGCCGCGGCCTATTTCATCGATTACTTCGTGGTCACCGCGATCACCTACGCGCTGATGATCCCGGTCGGGATCGTCGCAGGGATCGGCATGGGCGCGTCGGCCACGTCGGACGACCCGTTCGGCAGCGGTCTGGGTTTGGCCTTCATCGGGCTGATCTACCTGATCTCGTTCACGATTCCGGCCCTCTACTTCGCCTGGATGCATTCCTCCGGCCATCAAGCCACGCTCGGCAAGATGGCGGTGGGGATCAAGCTGGTGCGCGGCGACGGCGAGCGGGTGAGCTTCTGGCGCGCCTTCGGCCGCCTGTTCGCGACCATCCTCAGCAGCCTGATCCTGATGATCGGCTACCTGATGGCGGGGTTCACCGAGCGCAAGCAGGCGCTGCACGACATGGTCTGCGACACCCTCGTGGTCGACAAATGGGCCTACACCGACCACCCCGAATGGCAGCGCGAGGAACTGGGCACGGTCACCATCGTCATCCTGGTGCTGGCGGGTCTGGCCGTGTTCGGCATGATCGCGCTGTTCGCGACCTTGGGCGCCATGCTGGCCGGCGGCATCCGCTGATCGGACGCTCGAAGGGCCCGGTCCGCGGCCCGGGCCGAACCTGAACAAGGGGGCCGTCAGGCCGCCGGGCGGGCCCGTCCGGCGGCCCTGTCGGAACTGTCCGCTTGACACGGGCAGCCCGGACGTGACACCACTAAAAAAAGAGAACTGACCGACGCCCGGGCTTCCCCCGGGCGTCGCCATCTGGTCGGACGCCCCGGGAACGCCCCGTGGCGGCCGGCGGTTGCCGCCTCCGCCCGTCGGTCGCGGCCTTTCCGGATCCCCCGCTCGCAATGGCCAAGAATCTCCTCATCGTCGAATCGCCCGCCAAGGCCAAGACGATCAACAAGTACCTCGGCAAGGATTTCCACGTCCTGGCTTCCTACGGCCACGTCCGCGACCTGGTCCCCAAGGAGGGTGCGGTCGATCCCGAGCGCGGCTTCGCCATGCGCTACGAGCTGATCGACAAGAACGAGAAGCACGTCGACGCCATCGCCAAGGCCGCCAAGGCCGCCGACCACCTCTACCTCGCGACCGACCCGGACCGCGAAGGCGAGGCGATCAGCTGGCACATCGCCGAGATCCTGAAGGAGCGCGGTCTGCTCAAGGACCGCACCCTGGAGCGGGTGGTGTTCACCGAGATCACGCCGCGGGCGATCAAGGAAGCGATGGCGAAGCCGCGCGCCATCGCCAGCGATCTGGTCGACGCCCAGCAGGCGCGCCGTGCGCTGGACTATCTGGTCGGCTTCAATCTTTCGCCGGTCCTGTGGCGCAAGGTCCAGCGCGGCCTCTCCGCCGGCCGCGTGCAATCGCCGGCGCTGCGCATGATCGTGGAGCGCGAGGAGGAAATCGAAGCCTTCATCGCCCGCGAGTACTGGACCATCGAGGCCGAGTGCGCGCATCCGTCGCAGGCGTTCACCGCCAAGCTGACGAAGCTGGACGGCAAAAAGTTCGAGCAGTTCACGGTCACCGACGGCGACACCGCGGAAAGCGCGCGCAAGCGGATCGCGACCGCGGCCAACGGCGTGCTGCAGGTCACCGACGTCGCCAGCAAGGAGCGCAAGCGCCGGCCGTCGCCGCCGTTCACCACCTCCACCCTGCAGCAGGAGGCCTCGCGCAAGCTCGGCTTCACCACCAAGCGCACCATGCAGGTCGCGCAGAAGTTGTACGAAGGCGTGAGCATCGGCGAGGAAGGCACCGTCGGCCTGATCAGCTACATGCGTACCGACTCGGTCAGCCTGTCGGCCGAGGCGCTGAACGAACTGCGCGACGTGATCGCGCGCGATTTCGGCACGAAGGCGCTGCCGGACAAACCCAACGTCTACCAGACCAAATCCAAGAACGCCCAGGAAGCGCACGAAGCCGTGCGTCCGACCTCGGCGCTGCGCACGCCGTCGCAGGTGTCGCGTTATCTCAGCGACGACGAGCGCCGCCTGTACGAGCTGATCTGGAAGCGCGCCGTCGCGTCGCAGATGGTGCCGGCCACGCTGAACACGGTGTCGGTGGATCTCGCCGCAGGCGGCGAGCACAGCTTCCGCGCCAGCGGCACGACCGTGGTCGATCCGGGCTTCCTCGCGGTCTACGAGGAAGGCAAGGACCAGAAGAACGACGACGACGACGAAGGCCGCAAGCTGCCGGCGATGAAGCCCGGCGACCGCATTCCGCTCGACCGCATCCACACCGACCAGCATTTCACCCAGCCGCCGCCGCGCTTCACCGAAGCGGCGCTGGTGAAGACGCTGGAGGAATACGGCATCGGCCGGCCGTCGACCTATTCGTCGATCATCCAGACCCTGCTGTTCCGCAAGTACGTCGAGATGGAGGGTCGAAGCTTCCGCCCCAGCGACGTCGGCCGCGCGGTCAGCAAATTCCTCAGCGGGCATTTCACCCGTTACGTCGACTACGACTTCACCGCGAAGATGGAGGACGACCTCGACGCCGTGTCCCGTGGCGAAGAGGAGTGGGTGCCGCTGATGGAGAAGTTCTGGGGCCCGTTCAAGGAACTG
The DNA here is from genome assembly GCF_039543145.1 of Lysobacter hankyongensis. Taxonomy (NCBI): domain Bacteria; kingdom Pseudomonadati; phylum Pseudomonadota; class Gammaproteobacteria; order Lysobacterales; family Lysobacteraceae; genus Lysobacter; species Lysobacter hankyongensis. The sequence goes on from NZ_BAABJE010000005.1 coordinate 340,731, forward strand.
GTCAGCGAGAAGACCGAATCCGTCGACCGCTCCGAAGCCACCGGTGCGCGCGAACTGGGCAACGACCCGAAATCCGGCAAGCCGGTCAGCGTGCGCCTCGGCCGTTACGGGCCGTACGCGCAGATCGGCGACAAGGACACCGACGAGAAACTCGAGTTCGCCTCGCTGCGTCCCGGCCAGTCGATGCACACGATCACTCTGGCGGATGCGCTGGAACTGTTCCGCCTGCCGCGCAAGCTCGGCGAGAGCGGCGGCGAAGAGGTGAGCGTCGGCATCGGCCGTTTCGGCCCGTTCGCCAAGCGCGGCAGCGTCTACGCCTCGCTGAAGAAGGAAGACGACCCGTACACGATCGATCTCGCCCGCGCGGTCTTCCTGATCGAGGAGAAGGAAGAGATCGCGCGCAACCGGATCATCAAGGCGTTCCCCGACAGCGACATCCAGGTGCTCAACGGCCGCTTCGGCCCTTACATCAGCGACGGCAAGCTCAACGGCAAGATTCCGAAGGATCGCGAGCCGGCATCGCTGACGTTCGAAGAAGTGACGCGACTGCTGGAAGAGACCGGCAAGCCCGCGCGCAAGGGCTTCGGTGCGAAGAAGGCGGCGGCGAAGAAGGCCGCGCCCGCGAAGAAGGCCGCCGAGGCCAAGCCCAAGGCCGCGAAGAAGGCCGCGACCAAGACGGCTCCGGCGAAGAAGGCGGCCAAGAAGACCACCGCAAAGAAGGCCGCAGCCAAGAAGACCGCAGCCAAGAAGACCGCCAAGAAGTCCGCGACCAAGGCGCCCGCCAAGCGCGTGCCGCTGTACGACCATCCCGAGCCTGCGAAATCGCTGCTCACCACCAACGCCGGCCCCAACGTCGGCGTGAAGCGGGTGATCAAGAAGGCGAAGGACGAGGCGCCGTTCTGATCGCGGCGCCTTGCGTCTGCGCCGCTTGAGGTCGACATGTCGTTTGCGGACTGGCTTCGGCGTCGTCGGCACCAGCGGGCCCTGCGCGCGCTGGCGCGCTGGCTGCCGCAACCGCCCGGGCATTTCTATTCGCCGGTGACCGATCCCGATGCGCTGGCTGCGGACGCGCCCAGGCTGTGGCCGTCGACGACGGACGCGCCGGGCATCGATTTCGACGACGACGGCCAGCGCCGATGGCTGCGCGACCTCTTTCCGCCGCTGCTCGCCGACTTCGACTACCCGCGCTGCCCCGCTGCCGACCCGCGCGGTTTCCATCTGGACAACGGCCAATTCGGCGAAGTCGACGCCCGTATCCTGTTCGCGCTGCTGCGGCACTGGCGTCCGGCGCGGATGGTCGAGGTCGGCAGTGGCTTTTCGACCCTGCTCGCCGCCGACGTCAACCGGCGCTGGCTCGGCGGCACGATGCGACTGACCGCGATCGAACCCTACCCGCGCGATTTCCTGCACGGCCTCGACGGTCTGCAGTCGCTGCGCGTGGAGCGCGTGCAGGACACGCCGGCGGTGGTGTTCGCCGAACTGGATGCCGGCGACGTGCTGTTCGTCGATTCCTCGCACGTGCTGAAGACCGGCAGCGATCTGGTCCATCTGCTGACGCGCGTGCTGCCGACGCTGCGTCCCGGCGTGCGCGTGCACTTCCACGATGTCTTTCTGCCCGACGACTACCCGCCGACATGGGCGATCGACGAGAACCGCGGCTGGAACGAGCAGTACGCGCTGCAGGCCATGCTCGCGGCGAATCCGCATTGGCGCGTGGTCTTCGCGGCGCACCATGCGCTGACCCGCCTCGCCGACGACGCCCGCGCCGCATTCGGCGATCACGCCGGTCGGCCCTGGCAGGCCGGCAGCCTCTGGCTGCAGCGGGTGTGATCGCTGCGGTCGGTGCGGTCGCTGAACCGGTGCGAACATCGCGCCGGCGCCTCTTTTCCGCTCCGCGCCGACGGCGCATGATGCGCCCATGCGTCCCGTCGCCGCCCTCTGCTGCCTGCTGATCGCGACCGCCTTGGGCGGTCCACGTGCCGCGCATGCCGGCGACGATGTCGTCATCTACCGCTGCACCGACGGCAAAGGCCGTCTGACCCTGCGCGACTCGCCCTGTGCGAAGGGCGATCGCCAGGAAACCCGCAGCATGGTGCGCCCGAAGGACGCGCCGCCGCGCGCGCCGTCGCCGCGGCCGTCGCAGAGCGTGGTCGCGGCCGCATCGCCGCCGCAGGTGATCGTGATCAACGCGCCGCGGCCGCTGTACGAATGCGTGACGCCGGACAACGCGCGCTATTTCAGCGAAAGCGCGGAAGGCAATCCGAGACAGGTCCCCGCCTGGGCGCTGGGCGCGCCGCTGTTCGCGCGCGTGCCCACCGGCGAACCGGGCCGGATCGATTTCCAGGTGGAGAACGGCCGTGTCAGCGGCAATTACAGCAGCGGCAGCCTCGGCTCGGTCGTGGTGCCGACCGCCGCCGCCTACGGCGCGACCACCTGGATCCGCGACGCCTGCTTTCCGCTGCCGCCGGGCGAAGTCTGCGCGCGGGTGCGCGACCGTCGCGACGAGATCCGCCGGCGTTTCGTCATCGCCCAGCCGTCCGAGCGCGCGGCGCTGAGCCGCGAGGAACGCAGCATCGAGGCGCGCCTGAACCAGGATTGCCGCTGAGATGCGGTGTCTGCGATCGTGCGTCCCGATGCTGCTTCTGCTGGCCGCGTGGCCGTCGGCGGTCGTCGTCGCGCAGGACGGCATGACCATCTACCGCTGCGTCGATGCGGCCGGCGCGGTCACCCTGCAGAACGACGTGCCGTGCCCGCAGGGCAGCACCCAGACCCTCCGCAAGGTCGGCGCACTGCCGACCCTGCCCGCGCCGCAGGTCGTCGCGCCGCCGCCCAGAGCGGTTGTGCCAAAGCCGGCGACCGCCGCTACCGCGGTTGCGTCGCCCGTGCCGCCGGCCCCGCCGACGAAGCGCGGTCCGCCGCCACCGCTGTTCCAGTGCCGCACCTGGGACGGCCGCGACTATCTCGGCGACACCGAAACGCCGCCCGCGGCCTGCGTGCAGATGGAAACCGTCGGCATCGACGGTTCGTCCACGCTCGCCGCCGGACAGGCCTGCGAAATGCGCCGCGACGCCTGCATCCCGGTCCCCGCCGAGCAGTTGTGCGCGGCGTGGAAAAAGCGCATGGACGAGGCGGAGTTCCGCTGGAAGTTCGGCGGCAGCCGCAACGACGACCGCAAGGCCGAATTCGAGCGCGCGACCCGGGTGTATCGCGACAGTACCTGCGCGGGTTGAACCGGCCTGCGAAGCACCGGGCGCGTCGAAACGCCCCCGGTGCCGATCGAACGATATCGAACGAAAACGCCCGGACCGATTACGGAATCGGACCGGTCGGACAGCTGAAGGTGCTGCTGCGCGACACCGAGCCGTAGGCGTTGGTGACCGTCACCGTCACCGTTGGGCGCGAGCCTGCCGTGCAACGCCCCATGTAGTAGGTGTTGCCGGAGCCGTTCGGCCAGCGGATCGTCGCCGGCGTCGCCGAGCTGTAGCTCACTTCGCACCAGTACATGCCGCCGCCGCTGTTGGCGTAATCCGGACAGACGAAGCTGGTGATGGTCGGCGGCGTGCCGCCGCCACCGCCGCCGCCCAGCGTGTACAGCAGGCGGTTCGGCGAACCGGTGCCCGGGCTGGTCACGACGTTCGGCGTCGAGGCGTTGATCAGCGCGGTGGCGACCTGCGCGGGCGTCGCCGACGGACTGTTCGCAAGATGCAAGGCGGCCGCGCCGGCGACGTGCGGCGATGCCATCGAGGTGCCGCTGAGCACGGCGCTGGCCGAGGTGTTGGCGATGCCGGCCGAGGTGATGCCGCCGCCCGGGGCGAACATGTCCAGACACGTCCCGAAATTCGAGAACGACGACCGTGCATCGTTGCTTTCGGTCGAACCGATGGTCAGCGCGTTGGCGACCCGGGCCGGCGAATAACCGCAGGCGTCGGCACTGTTGTTGCCCGCCGCGACCACCACGGTGACGCCGCTGTTGATCAGATTGTTGACCGCGGTGTCGACCGAGGTATTGGCGCCACCGCCGAGGCTCATGTTGGCGACCGCGGGCAGCACGCGATTGGCGGTGACCCAATCGATGCCGGCGATGATCTCGGACCACGCGCCGCTGTTGCCGCAGCCGAAGACGCGCACCGGATGGATGGTGACGCCCTTGGCGATGCCCCAGGTGGTGCCGCCGACGGTACCGGCGACGTGCGTGCCGTGTCCGTTGCAGTCGCTGGTGCCGCGGCCGTCGTCGGCGATCGCGCGGAAACCGTTGCCCATGCGCCCGGTGAACTCGGTATGGCCGGTCAGCACGCCGGTGTCGACGATGTAGGCGTGAACGCCGGTCGCGGTGGTGTTGTAGGTGTAGGTGCTGCTCAGCGGCAGATTGCGCTGGTCGACGCGGTCGATGCCCCAGGTCGCACCGCTCTGCGTCGGATTGATCGTGGCGACGCCGTCTTCCTCGACGTAGGCCACGCGCGGATCGGCGAGCAGGCGCGAGAGCGCCGCGTCGTCGGCCTCCACCACGAAGCCGCGCAACGCATGATCGTAGCTGCGCACCAGCTTGCTGCGGTGCGCCGCTGCGATCTCGCGCGCGGCGACGGAGACCGTCGCGCCGCTGCCGCGTTCGCTGGCGAGACGCGCGGCGGTGTCCTTGAGCACCACGATGTAGCGGCCTTCGATCGGTCGATCGGCGGTGCGCAGCTCGCCTGCCATCGCGGGCATGACCGCTGCGCAGAACAGCGAGGCGCCGATGGCGGCCGACAGTCGGTTGATTCGTTTCATGTCCATTCCTTTCCTTGTGATTGATATGAGTGACGCATCGGTACGGCGCGCACGATGAACGTGCCTCCTTCGCCGCAGCGGATCGGGCGCGATGCCAAGGAAAGAGATCAGCCCATCCCTGGCCGGTGGCCGCATGCGACGGCCCGCGTGATCCACCGGTCAGAGTCTAGAAACAGGATGTGAACGTCGGGCGAATTCGGCCCGTGCGCTGCGTTTGTTGCGGCGCGGAAAAAGAGGAACCGGGAAGCCGATCACTGTTCGGTCAGCGCCTCGCGCAGTGCAGCGGAGGCCTTCGCGCGCAGGGCGCCGAGCGGGTCGATCGCGGCCTTCGCGCGAGACACGGCCGACTTCGTCGCCGCGCGGTTCGCGGTGGTCTTGCGCGGTTTCGCAGCCATGCCGCCCGCGGCGAGGAAGGCCGCGCGCACCGCGGGATCGGTGGCGACGTGGAACTCGATTTCGTCGATCAGGCTGGGCGGCGGTGCGGGACGTCCGACCGCGGCGGCGCGCATGCCACCGCGTGCCGTCTCGCCGGCGGCGAACATCTTCGTCGCCGCGCTGGCCAACTGCTTCGGCGTGAGCTCGGGCAGATAGGGCTGCAGCCGCGCCCAGTCGGCAGCGGCGGTGCTGCGGGTGGGCGCGCGCGATGCGCTGCGCATCACCGCGCCGCCGAACGCAGGCAGCGGTGCGGCCATCAGCGCGGCGGCATCGACGAGGCCCGGACCGTAACGCCGGGTATTCCAGCCGGGCACCGTGCGGCAGTGCGTCTTCAGCAGATCCATGAACACCGAGGCGAGACGTCCGCCGTAGCGCGCGCGCAGCGCGGCCACGCCGTGGCGCTGCAGCCACAGCGCGCAGACGCCGGCGGTGGTGGCGGTGGCGTAGGACGTGCCATTGCTGCGTTCGGTGTCGAACCGCAGCGCGCCCGAGACCTTGTGCGCGTAGGCGCGCCAAACCGATTCACCGGGCGCGGTGATGTCCACCGCCGCGCCCGAGGCCGAACCGCGCCAGGGTTTCGTGTCGGCATTGCTCGCGGCCACGCCGACGACATTGTCGAGCTTCGCCGGATAGACCACGAACGGCCACTGATTGCCGGCCGCGGCGAGCAGGATGAGACCGTCGGCGATGACGCGGTCGACGGCGCGTTCGAGCGCGCGCCCGGCCCAGGGTCCGCCGAGGCTCATCGAGACGAGATGACAGCCGCGATCGCGCGCGCGATACAGCGCTTCGGCGACGTTGGCGAAATCGAAATGGATCACCGAATCCGAGACCCGCAGCGGCACCACTTCGGCGCCGGGCGCGACGCCGTGCAGATCCGTCGCGCCGCTGAAGATCACGCTGGCGGTGGCGGTGCCGTGACCGGGATGCGAGCCGGTCATCGGATCGCGCGGATCCGCCGCGTCGGCGACGAAGTCGTAGCCATCGCCGATGCGCAGCCGCGGCCCCGCGATCTGCGGATGCGCGGTGTATCCGGTGTCGGGATGACCCACGCGCACGCCGGCGCCGGTGACGCCGAACTGCGCGCGCGCGCGGTCCGCGCCCACCGCCTTCAGCGACCAGTCGCGCGGCAGCGAGCCCGGCAGGTCGCGGTCGCCGCCGCCGCTGGAACGCGTCGCGAACACCTGCGGTTCCGGCGCGGTGGCGCGAATGCGCACCGCCGGTTCGCAGTCGGCCAACAGCGGATGCGGACGCAGCGCATGCACCGCGTTCCAGGCCTGGGCCACGCTGACCCGCTCGCTGTCGTGAAACGCCACCAGCACGTCGCTCGCGCCCTTGCCCAGCGGACGGGCGATGGACTTCGCCGTCGTCAACGCCGCGAATTCGGGCACGTCGGCGCGCAACTGCGCGATGATCTTCCGGCGTTCCGCCGCGGACAGCGGATCGCCGAGATCGAGAATGAGCCCGCGGACCTCGGGACCGCTCGCCGGCGTCGATGCCGATCTGCGTTTCGACGGGCGCTCAGAGGCGGTTTTCGCCGTTTTCTTCGCCGCGCGTTTCGAAGCGGTGGTCGCCATCCGTCTGCTCCCTGTGCATGGCCGGCGGTGCCGGGGAGACCAGCATAGCGCCGCTCGCCGTCGCACCGGAATGCGTGGGGCGCCTGCACCGGTATCGTTCCGGTCGCGGATGCGGCGCAGTCGCACCGCATCCGCCGGACGCCCGGTCGAACGCGTCAGTGGTGGCCGTTGCCGACCGAACCGCCCTGACCATCGGGCAACAACACGCGGACATTCTGCATCATGCCCTGATCCTCGTGATCGAGGATGTGGCAATGCAGCACGTACTCGCCGATGTAGCGCTGATAGCGCGTGCGCACGTACAGGGTGTAACCCGATTTCACGAACAGCGTGTCCTTCCAGGTGCCCTGCGTGTTGTCGTAATCGGGCACGCTGCTGCCGGCCACGCTGACATCGCGGCCGGTCGCGTTGTCGATGATCCGCGAGATCTGGAACGGGTTCACGTGGATGTGGAACGGATGGCTGCCCAGGCCCGAGGTGAGCGTCCATTCCTCGACGTTGCCGAGGATCAGGTCGCGCGCGGTGGCGGGATCGTAGGACTGGCCATCCACCATGAACTTGCCGTTGGCGATGTTGAATTCCATGGTCTGCCCGGAGTTCGGCGTCAGCTCCGCGGTGGTGATGGTGGCATGCGGCACGAACGCATCCAGCCGCAGCCCGCGGTCGAGATCGGCGATCACTCTCGCCTTCACGTCGTCCGGCATCCAGCGCTCCGCGGAGCGCTTCAGCGTTGTGCGCAGATACGCTTCGATGTCGTTGCCGACCGGCAGGCCGGGATTCACCGACACCGTGCCCAGCAGCCGCCGGCTCTCGGCATCGCCGGAGACGGAGCCCGCCGCCGGAATGCTGTCGTCGATGACGCAGTACTCGCCGGCCGCCGGGAACACCATCAGCAGATCGCTGCGGTAACCGGGCTGCAGGATCGTCTGCGTCCTGCGGATCGTCTGCGCGTGGGTGAGGCCGTCGCTGGCGATCTCGAACTGCGGCAGCGCGTCGCCCACGCAGTTCTGCGAAATCCATTGCGGATGGTCGGAGAGTCGCAGCAGCGTCTGCGGATCCGCGCTCCTGCGCATCGGCACGAACTTCAGGGCGATCGAATCGCGGATGCCGGCATGGATGTTGCGCCAGCGCTCGACGCGACCGGCTTCGGCGTCGGTGAAGCGCGGCAGGATCTGGCCGTTGATGCTGGTGTAGCGGTTCGATTCCTTCCAGGAGGACGGCCCGAACAGGCTGTAGTTCGGCAGCGTGGTGCCGACCGGCACGCCGCCGCTGGCATCGGTGTTGACGGCGACGCCGGTGTAGCCTTCGATCTCGCCGGTGTCGCCCTCGTCGCACACCCAGTCGACGACGTTCACCACCGGATTACCTTTCGAATCGACGCCCTTGGCCATCCGCACCTTCACCTGATCCACGTCGTTGCGGCAGGCGTACTGCACCTGCTGGAACAGCACCAGGCGTTCGCGGTACGCGGTGCCGGCCTCGTCGCGCAGCAGGGTGTCGATGTCGCCGTTGCGGGTCGGCGTCGGCGGGCGATCGCCATGGATGATCAGCGCGCCGGCCATGCCGCTGGCGACCTGCAGCGCGGTGGAGCCGTGCAGATGCGGGTGATACCAGAACGTGCCCGCCGGATGCGTCGCCGGGATGTTGTATTCGTATTCGAACGACACTTTCGGCTTGATCGTGATCAGCACGTTGTCGCTGTTGCCCGACGGGCTGACCCACAGGCCATGCGAGTGCAGGTTGGTCGAGTTGAAGCAGTGCGGCGTGTTGATGTCCGCGGGCTTGCAGTTCGGTTGCGGTTCCAGCTGGTTCTTGAGGCCCATCCTGATGGTGTCGCCGGGATTCGCGCGCTGGGTCGGCGCGACGAACGGCGTGAACGGATTCGCGGGCGCGCCCTCGGCGACGTAGCTGCGCAGCCGCACGCGATCGAAGCGCCGGGTCGCGGGGTTGTAGATCCGGCCGTCGGTGAGTCGGATGTTCAGCAGCGGATCCTTGTCGGGATCGGCGCCTTCCTCCAGGCGCGCGGCCTGCAGCAGCTTCGGGCCGGCCGCGCGCGCGCGCAGCATCGGCACCAGGACGGGGTCCGCGACGATGCGGTCGGCCGGCGGTTGCGCGGGCATGCCGTCGGCGGCGAACGTGGGTGCGACGATGCTGGTGGCCGCCAGCGTCGCCAGCGCGAGCGAGCGGCGGGCGAACGGGACGGTACGCGTACGATGAGCCATGACGAATCTCCTTGTCTGGTCGGGGCAGCCTGATCGGAACTGTCCGGTCGGAACGCTGCGATCGAATGCAGCGTCGCACGCACGGACGGAACCGTACGGAATCTGCTGTCGGACGAACCCCTGTGGCGTGCGGATGGCGGTCGTGCGGGACCGCGCGACTACGATACGCCGAATCGTAGCCGCTGATCATCCGGCTGCGGCATCCGTGACGCGAGGCGTCGGCCCCGTCATTCCTTGCAGGCGACGTGGGCTCGGCGGCTCTGCGACGATCCACCGACCGTCCTTCCGATGCCACCACCATGCCGACCGTCCCCGAACAACACACGCCAGGGCAGCAGAAGACGCGAATGGCGAAGGCCGACTGGTATCCGATCGATACGGGCGATCATGGGCCGCCGCCGTTGTCCGAATGGCTGATGCGTACGTTCCAGCGCATGCATCGCAAAGGCCTGATGACCATGGCTGCCGCGAAGCTGCATGTGTCCGAACCCACGCTGCGCAAGGGCGGCCCTTCGCGACCCGCTGCCCAGCGGCGGATGATCGATCGTTTCCGATCCCACATCGCGAAAGGGATCGACGGTACGGACGAACGCTACCGCCAACACATCGATGCGCTGGATGCACGGATCGAACGCGGCCATTCATTCGATTTCTCTGCCGCTTTCGCCCGGCATGACGATCCGCGGATCGTCGATATTTGCGCGGGCATCGACAACATCAACACCGCGATGCTGCTGCGCCGGATGCCGGCGAGCGAGGCGGACGATCTGTTCCGCACCATTGCCGGGAGGCCGGGCGTGTTTCCCCGCCCGGCGATCCTGTCGCCCGCGGTGGACGCGGTGGCGCTGAACGCCATGTTGATGCTGCTGGCGCTCATGGACCATGCGTTGCGCAGGCAATATGACGATTCAAGCGTTCGGCCACGACCTGTGTTCCTCGGGCTGACGCCGAAACCAGCAGTGGGCAGAGTGCGATACAGGAGCCCCACCCGGCGATACCTGGATCATCTGTATGGATGGGCGCATCTGTTCCGTACGTGGGAACGCAGCGGTAAAGCGCTGTTGCCGGCAACGCTCCCGACACTCGCGAAAATCGATGCGGCATTCGGTTTGCAGGAGGCATCCGGCATCCGTTCGCGCGCGGTGTATTGGCGCGACAACAGCAAGGCCCTGTATCTGGCGGATGTGGACGAGATCATGGGCTGCGCCTTCGGTCAGTATGTCGACGGAATGCGTCCGCTGTGCTTCGATTACTATTTCGCGGCCATGTTCTGGGAAGCGGTGAAGGAGCACGCGCCGGAACGGCTCGACTGGGCGGTCGATCGTTATCGCGAATGGTGGGAAATCTCGCTGGCGGACGATCCGGAAGCGGGTGAACTGCCGGATCCCTACTGGTGCCTGGTTTGATGTTTTTGCGCGCGACGTTCCCTGTCGCGCGCAAGAGATCGCATCAGCGTTTCTTCGATGTTTCCGCAGTCCGCATCGCGCGTTGCTTGAAACCTTTTGCGGATGGGGTCGCGTTCGTGTTGCGGTCAGTCGTGGACTGGATTCTGCGTGCGTCCGCCGGCGTCATCGGATGCTTTTGCTGCTTGGACATCTTGCGGTGGTCCATATTGGCTTTCCTGCGTTGCGTCGACGTATCGCGACGACGCCAGCGTCGGCCAAAACACGCGTTGGGTGCGTCGGGTTTCGCGAAAGTTTCCCTTTGACTGGACTCGACTGAAGACGAACCAGATCCTTCGTGCGAACTATCAGTTGCATGCGGCCTTGGTCCTCTCCTTGTCGCCGCTCTCGGCCGCTTCGCGGCAGGCCTCGTACTTCGCCTGTTGCGCGGCGAGGGCGGCCAGTTGCTTGAGGTATTCCGTCTCGGTCGTCGCCATCGATTTCCGATCGTTCAACCCCCCGATCACAGCTTGGGAATAGGCATGGAGAACGTCGGCCGGCAACTTCGCCAAACCGAGCGCGTCGCCGCCGGCGGTGACGTCGTAGAAGGTCGGCGTGCCGTTGGAGAACGTCACCTTCCAGCTCGTCGCCGCGAACAGGGTGCGTGGGATCGGCAGATACTCCGTGGGCGAGTTCGCGTCGACCAGCGTGTGCACGAACACTCTCTGCTGATTGCCCGCTGCGGCGACGGTCACCTGCACCGGGCGCTTCTGCCGGTAGAAATAGCCATGACCGCGGCTGTCGGGATCGCCGTCCTGCCATTGCGGCTGTGGCTTGATGTCCTTCCCGATACTCTCGACCGTCACGACCAGCCCGCACGAGCCAGGATCGCCCAGGTTGCTCGTCCCGATGGCATCAAAGGTCAACGGGACCGGCGACGGCCGGTTTTCGAACAGGATCTGCCGCTGCGTGTCGGTCGCATCGAGCACCCATTCGTAGGTGCCCGCCGTACTGCAGCCCTTGCCGGGGCTCGCGTCGATGGATCTTCGCTGCACCCCGGCCGCGAGCCGGCCGAGAAACTCGGCGACCTGCGGCGTGCTGCTGCCCTCGTTGTCGCCGTCGAGCAGGCCGTTGGCGTTGACCTTCACCTTCAGCGTGTTCGATCCGATCTGGTTGCGCCGATACTGGGCGACGTAGCGCGCGCCGCGATCGGCGAACGCGTCGGTCGGCACCACCGTGACTGTGCGCGTCTGCGCTGCACCGCTCACGCCGTCGGTGACGGTGAGGATCAACTTCAGCTGCTGCTTTGGCAGGTAATAGACCATCCCGCCCTGCGGCTTGCCGGCCGACTCGGACGGTAGTTTGACCGAGCGCACCGAGGCGCATCCGGTGATCGCGACCGCAAAGGCCGAAGTCAACGCAAAGGATACTGGGCGACGGAGATGCGACATGGGCTGCTCTCTGGATGTGCGGAATTGGCACCTCGAGTAGTAGCAGACCGGGGGCCATTGCGCGGCCTCATTCCGGCATCAGAACCCGTAGCGCAAAAAACCCCACCCACCGCGATGCATTCGTCGGTGATGTAGCTCAATGCGGGCAGGCACAGGAAGGCGGCGGCGACCTCTCCCGGTTCGCGATCCGGCACCTCCGCCGCAAGGCATGACCGTTGCGGCGGAGGCGCGCTGTCGCGAATGTCTTACGGAATCTGCCCGCTCGGGCAGTTGAAGGAGGAAGACCGCGAGGTCGTGCCGTAGATGTTGGAGACGGACACGGTCACACTGACGCGGCTGCCGCTCACGCAGCGACCGCTGTACGAGCTTCCGCTGGAGCCGTTCGGCCAGCGGATGACCGCCGGCGTGCCCGAGGTGTACGCCACCCGGCACCAGTAGGTGCCGCCGCCGCTCATGCCCATGTCCGGACAGACGAAGCTGGTGATCGTCGGCGCCGGGCCGGTGGGCGGGCTGCCGCAGGTCAGGCCCACGGTGGTGAATGCAGCGGTGACATCGGCCACGGTGTATCCGAGATTCGACGCCGCCGTCTGCACCCCGCACACGCCGCTGTAGAAGTCGGTGCTGGGCGTCCAGTACAGATCGTTGGCGCGGGCGAAGACCTTGAACGCCTTCTGCGTGTTCCAGCCCGGCTTGGTCGCCAGGGTATGAAACGCCTTGTTGTAGAGACCCGACGAATAATGCACGTCCATGCCGTGGATGTAGTTCGACACGTGGCCGATCGACTTGCCGTCCTGCGGCGGATTGGCCATGTAGCGCAGCGCGCCGGCCGCCTTGAAGATGCTGGCGCCGACCAGGAAGTCGTTGGTGCCCTTCATGTAGTACTCGGCCGCTTCGCCGGCGATGTCGGAATACGCTTCGTTGATGCCGCCGGATTGATAGGCGTAGGTCAGGTTCGAGTTCTGCGCCGTGAAGCCGTGCGAGACCTCGTGCGAGGCCACGTCGAGGCTGACCAGCGGATAGAAGGTGGTGTAACCGTCGCCGAAGGTCATCGACGAGCCGTCCCAGAACGCGTTCTCGTAGTTGGTGCTGTAGTGCACGCGCATCATCAGCTGGAAGGTCAGCGGCGGCTTGCCGATGTAGGCGTTGTACATGTTGTAGATCACGCTGCCGAAGTAGTGCGCGTCGTTCAGCGGCGAGTACGCGCCGTTGATCGTCTTCACGGTGTTGCGCGGGCAGGTGTAAGAGAACGCGGTCGAACCTGTGGTGCCGTGATTGAGGTTCACGGTCTTCACGTTGGTGTTGTTCATCGTGCACGTGGTGCCCGACTGGGTGACGTCCATCTTGCCGTAGGTGGTGCCGTATTCGTACTGGCCGGTCTTGGCGTTGCCGCCGGGGCCGGTGCCGACGAGGGCATGCTGCAGGTTGTCCCACTGCTGCAGGATGCGACCGGTCTCGGCATCGACGATCACGGTCGGGCGGGTCGGCGAACCGCCGCGCGCGGTGTCGGCGAAATACGACACGACATAGGCCTTGCGGGCGCGGCCGGCGTCGTCGATGTGGATCATGAGCTCGGCCTTCTCGTCGCGCGTGCGCATGAAGCCGACGCGGGTACCGAGGCCGGCGCTCTTGCCGACGGCGAGCGCGCGATTGGCGTTGAGGCGCGGACGACCGGCCGGAATTTCGGAGGCGAGGCCGTCGACCTTGCGGCCGAACAGCGTACTGATGTTGCCGCTGCCGTCTTCGTTGACGATCACGTGCTCGCCGAAGATCGGCAGGCCGCGGAAGGTCTGCTGATAGCGATGGTTGCGCACGCCGAGATCGGTCTTGCGATCCAGCAGGAACAGGCGCGAATCGGTGTCCAGACCGAGCGAACGTGCGTGACGGGCATGGACCATCTCCGCAGCGCCGGAAGCGGCAATGTCGGTATTGCTGCGCTTGACGCGCGCGAGGTCGGTTTGATGCAGATCGCTGCGGACCGCGGCGGAGGTCGCGCCGGCAGCGAGAATCGTGGTGGCCGCGACGGCAAGCAGGCTGAAACGATGGATTTGACGCATCGGGTATCTCTCCTTGAAATGCATGGGCATTGGCGGCATGGCCGCCTGCCGCTAACGCGTGCGACGTTGATCGGTTGACCGTCGCCGATCGGAAGATTCGATGTGCGTGTGTGCCGCCCGCATCGAGATGGTGCGCCAACACGCGCGAACCCGCCGGAGAGCAGGCTCTCCGACGGGTCCGCTTTGCCTGCGATGAAGCCTGCGACGAATTACGGGATCGGGTTGGTCGGGCAATTGAAGGTCGACGTGCGCGAGACCGAGCCGCCGCTGTCGGCGACGGTGACGGTGGCGCTGATGCGCTGGCCGCTGACGCAGGTGGCCGAATACATCGTGCCGGTGCGCGTGCCGCCGCTGCCGGTCCAGGTCGCGGTGGCCGTGGTCGGGGTGTAGTCGACGTAGCAGATGTAGCGACCGCCGCCGCTGTCCGAACTCGGGCAGCTGAAGCCGGTGATCGTCGGCGGCGTGCCACCGCCGCCACCGCCGCTGCAGCTCACGCCCACCGAGGTGAAGGCCGCGGTCACGTCGGCCACCGTGTACGCCAGATCCGTGGCTGCGGTCTGCACGCCGCAGGCGCCCTGGTTGAAGTTCGTGCTCGCGGTCCAGTACAGATCGTTGGCGCGAGCGAAGACCTTGAACGCCTTCTGCGTGTTCCAGCCCGGCTTGGTGGCCAGCAGATAGAACGCCTTGTTGTACACGCCCGACGAGTAATGCACGTCCATGCCGGCGACGTAGTTCGACGCGTGGCCGATCGAATTGCCGTCCTGCGGCGGATTCGCCATGTAGCGCAGCGCGCCGGTCGCCTTGAAGATGTCGGCGCCGACGAGGAAGTCGTTGGTGCCCTTCATGTAGTACTCGGCCGCTTCGCCGGCGATGTCGGAATACGCTTCGTTGATGCCGCCCGACTGGCCCGAATAGGTCAGGTTCGAGTTCTGCGCCGTGAAGCCGTGCGAGACCTCGTGCGAAGCGACATCGAGGCTGACCAGCGGATAGAAGCGGGTATAGCCATCGCCGAAGGTCATCGACGAACCATTCCAGAACGCGTTCTCGTAGTTCGTGCTGTAGTGCACGCGCATCATCAGCTGGAAGGTCAGCGGCGGCTTGCCGATGTAGGCGTTGTACATGTTGTAGATCACGCTGCCGAAGTAGTGCGCATCGTTGAGCGGCGAGTACGCGCCGTTGATCGTCTTCACGGTGTTGCGCGGACAGGTGTACGAGAACGCCGTGGTGCCGGACGTGCCGCCGTTGAGGTTCACGGTCTTCACGTTGGTGTTGTTCATCGTGCACGTAGTGCCCGACTGGGTCACGTCCATCTTGCCGTAGGTGGTGCCGTATTCGTACTGGCCGGTCTTGGCGTTGCCGCCGGGGCCGGTGCCGACCAGGGCGTGCTGCAGGTTGTCCCACTGTTTGAGGATTCGACCGGTCTCGGCATCGACGATCACGGTCGGGCGGGTCGGCGAACCGCCGCGCGCGGTGTCGGCGAAGTACGACACGACATAGGCCTTGCGGGCGCGACCGGCGTCGTCGATGTGGATCATGAGCTCGGCCTTCTCGTCGCTGGTGCGCATGAAGCCCTGACGCGTACCGAGGCCGGCGCTCTTGCCGACGGCGAGCGCGCGATTGGCATTGAGGCGCGGCCGGCCGGCGGGAATTTCGGAGGCGAGGCCGTCGACCTTGCGGCCGAACAGGGTGCGCAGGTTGCCGCTCTCGTCCTCATTGACGATCACGTGCTCGCCGAAGATCGGCAGGCCGCGGAACGTCTGCTGATAACGGTGGTTGCGCACGCCGAGGTCGGTCTTGCGGTCCAGCAGGAACAGGCGGGAGTCGGCGTCCAGGCCGAGCGCGCGCGCGTGGCGGGCATGGACCATCTCCACGTTGCCGGCCTTGGCGATGGACGCGTTCTGCTGCGCGATCCGCGTGATGTCCTGCGGCTGCAGGTCGGTGCGCACCGCGGCGGCGGCGCTGCCGGCCGCGAAAACGATCGCGATCGCGGTCGCGACGGCGAGGGGAGTGAGGTGACGGGTTCGATGCATCGGTGTTCTCTCCTTGAGTCGATTGAGGGCGGCCGCGTGTGCGGTACGCCAGTCCTGGCCCGCGCCCCTGTGCGGGCCTCGCGATGAGGCGGTCGACGCCGGTGATGCGGATGCGCGTCCCGTGCGCAGTGCCTGCCTTCATCTCCGCGCAGCATGCCGCGTGCGCGTCGCGGTCGCTGCGACGCGGGCACCGCATCCAGATGAGCGGCGCGGGACGATGAACGAGCGGTCAGAACCCGTAGCGCAGGAACCCGCCGTCCACCGCGATGCATTCGCCGGTGATGTAGCTCGATGCGGGCAGGCACAGGAAGGCGACGGCGGCGGCGACTTCCTCCGGTTCGCCGATCCGGCCCATCGGCGTGCGCAGCAGCACGTCGTCGAGGTAATCGGGATCGGCGAGCTTGCCGGAGGTGCGGCGGGTGCGGATGTACCACGGCGCCACCGCGTTCACGCGGATGCCGTCCTCGGCCCATTCCACCGCGAGATTGCGTGTCATCTGGTGCATCGCGGCCTTGCTCATGCCGTAGGGCGCGCCGCTGCGCACGTGTGTGATGCCGGAGACGCTGCCGACATTGACGATCGCGGAGGCGGCGTGTTTCGTCAGCAGCGGATAGGCGTAGCGGGCGAGTTCGAACGCGCTGAACAGGTTCACCTCGAAGATTCCGCGCCACTCGTCTTCGCTGTAGTCGTTCGCGGCCTTGGTGAGATTGCCGCCGGCGTTGTTGATCAGGATGTTGAGGCCGTCGCCGAGATCCTCGACCCAGTCCAGCAGTTCGCGACGCTGTTCGTCGTCGCTCACGTCGGCGACGCAGGTGCGGACTTCGCCGTTCGGGAATTCCTCTTCCAGCTCGACCCGCACCGCATCCAGGCCGTTGCCGTCGCGCGCGGCGATCAGCACGCGCGCGCCGAAGCCCAGCAACTCGCGGGCGATGGCGCGGCCGATGCCGGCGCTGCCGCCGGTGACGAGGGCGAGTTGTCCGTCGAGGCGCCAGCGCTGGGGGGACATGGCAGTGACCGGGCTTGCGGGGTTGGGCGTAGGATAGCCGCGTCGCCGTCCCGGAGGAGCCTCATGTCCCGCAGCGTCCGCAGCAAAGCCGCCACCGCCCTCGTGCTGCTGTCGTGCAGCGTCGCCCTGGCCGGGTGCGGCAAACCGGAGATCCCCGATCACGACGATCGTCCCGAGCCCCAGGCCGCGCCCACGGCGCAACCGCCCACCGCGTTGCGGCAGACCATGCAGCAACCCATCGACAAGGCCAAAGCCGCCGAGGACGCGACCGCCGCTGCGGAAGCGAAGCGCGACGAGGCCCTGAACGCGGCGACCGGGGAATAGCTCGCCGCAACGGACCATCGAAAACGACGACGCCCGGCAGTGCCGGGCGTCGTGTTCAGAACCTGCGTCGCGGGTGGTTGGTTCAGAACCCGCAGAAGCAGTAGGCGATGGCCTTGGCCTGCAGGCGACCGTTGGATTCCAGCGCCTGTTCGAAGATGCGCAGATCGCGTTCGGCCTGCGGCACGATCTTCGCGAGCATGCCGCGGGCGATATCGGAATTGCCGAGCAGCGCGTGACCGATGCGGGTGGTGGCGAAGCCGCCGAACCAGCGCTCGAACGGAGTGGTTTCGCGTTCGATGTAACGCACGCGGTAGGTCCCGGGCTTGTCGCCGAGCTTGGCGCGCTTGGCGGCATCGTTCAGCGCCGTCTGCAGTCCGCCGAACGCGTCGACCAGGCCGCGTTCCTTCGCCTGCGCGCCGGACCACACGCGACCGCGTGCGACGGCGTCGACATCCGCGACCGGTTTCTTGCGCGCTTCGGACACCTTGCCGGTGAAGTCGCGGTAACCCTTCTCGATCACCGTCTGCATCACCTGCGAGACCTGCGGCGAGAGCGGGCGGCTGACGTCGAACGCGCCGGCCATCGACGTGGTGGCGACGCCGTCGGTGCGCACGCCGATCTTCTCCAGCGTGCGCGAGAAGGTCGGGATCATGCCGAAGATGCCGATCGAGCCGGTGACGGTCGAGGGATCGGCGTAGATGCGGTCGGCGTTCATGCTGATCCAGTAGCCGCCCGATGCGGCCACGTCGCCCATCGACACCACCACCGGCTTGCCGGCCTTCTTCAGCGCGACGATCTCGCGGCGGATCTGCTCGGAGGCGAACACTTCGCCGCCGGGCGAGTCCACGCGCAGCACCAGCGCCTTCACGCTGTCGTCGTCGCGCGCTTCGCGCAGCAGTTCGGCGGTGGATTCGCCGCCGACGCGGCCCGGGGGCTGTTCGCCGCCGGTGATTTCGCCTTCGGCCACCACCACCGCGACGTTGCCGTCGCCGCCGATGTCGGGAAGGCTGCCGTTGAGGTGCGCGAGATAGTTGCGGAACGACACCTGGCGGAAGCCGCCTTCGCTGTTCTCGTCGGGCGTGCCGCGTTCGATCAGCAGGTTTTCGACTTCTTCCTGCGTCTTCAGGCCATCCACCCATTTCTGCTGCAACGCGTACTTGGCGAGATCGCCCTGCACCGCGGCGATGTCGGCCGGCAGCGTTTCGATGCTGGCCGCGAGCTTCGCGGCGTCCAGCTTGCGCGCCTTGGCGATGTCGCCGAGATGGCGCTGCCAGATGTCGCTCATCCAGAACAGATCGGCTTCCTTCGCTTCCGGCGACGCGCCGTCGAGCACGTAGGGCTCGGCCGCGGATTTGAATTCGCCGACCTTGAACAGGTGGATGTCGACCGACAGCTTGTCCTGCAGGCCTTCGCGGAAGTACTGGCGATAACGGCTCAGTCCTTCCAGCAGCATGCCGCCCATCGGATCGAGGTACACCTCGTTCGCCTGCGCGGCCAGCAGATACTGAGACTGGTCGAAGCTTTCGCCGAAGGCGACGATCTGCTTGCCCGAGGCGCGCAGCGAGGCCAGCGCTTCGGCGACTTCGCGCGCCGAGGCGTAGCCGCTGAAGGACATGCCGTCCACGCGCAGCAGCACGCGTTCGATGCGCTTGTCGGCCTTCGCGGCGTTGATGACCTGCAGCAGGTCGCGCAGCTGCACTTCGTTCACGCGGTCGTCGCCGAGCGCTTCGGCCAGCGCGCGGCTGGTGGGGTCGATCGAATACTGCTCCACCAGCGTGCCCTCGGGCGCGATCACGAGGGTGCTGCCGCTTTCCACGGGAAGCACGCGCTGCGTGCTGCCGGCGCCGATGGCGGCGAGGATCAGCAGCAGCAGCCCGAAGAAGGCGATGTTGAGGATCAGGCGGCGGGTGAAATTCATCGCATCCCAGATGCCGAACAGGATGCTGGCGATGGGGCCGCGACGGCGCGGTTCATTCATGGGGGACATCTCCTTTGATCTGGATCGCAGTCTGCGGGTGGACGGCCTCGCGGTCATCCGCCATCGGTCACGGCGACGTCAAGCACGGTCGGGGGGTGCGGATCCGTGTCCGTCTGCGTGCAGCCGGCGATTCGCTTCCGGCAGCATGGGGACGCGGCGCGACAGGCGCAAGAAGCGCAGCCCCAGCAGCACCGCGGCGACGGTCAGCCCGGCGATCAGGCCCACCCACATGCCGCGGGGGCCGCCGGCCGGGATCAGATCGCCCACGCCCAGCCCCAGCGCCGCGCCCAGCGGCATGCCGATGCCCCAATACGCCACCGCCGCCAGCAGCATCGGCACCCGGGTGTCCTTCAGCCCGCGCAGGGCGCCGACCGACAGCACCTGGACCCCGTCCGGGAACTGGAATGCGGCGGCCATCAGCAGCAGGCCGGATGCCAGTGCGACGACTGCGGCATCGGAGGAATACAGCCCGGCGATGGCGTGATTGCCCAGCAACAGGGTGACGCCGGTGATCAATTGCGTCCCCAGGACCAGCGCGAAGCCGGCGAACGCGGCGCGGCGCAGGCCGTCGCGGTCGCCGCGCCCCACGGCATGGCCCACGCGCACCGTGGTGGCTTCGGCCAGCGCCATCGGCAGCATGAAGCACAGGCTGGCGACGTTGATCGCGATCTGGTGCGCGGCGGCCGGCACTGCGCCCAGGCGGCCGATCACCAGCGCGGTCGCGACGAACAGCCCGCCCTCCATCAGCCAGGTGAAGCCGATCGGCAGGCCCAGCGCCAGCAGGCCGCGGATCGGCGGCCAGCGCGGCGGCTCGTAGCGATCGAACAGCCGCAGAGTGCGGAAGCGCCGTGCGCGGGCCAGATACAGCGCCAGCGTCAGCGCCTGCGCCCACATCGTCAGCGCCGAGGCCAGCCCCAGTCCGCCGGCGCCCAGTGCGGGCAGCCCGCCCAGGCCGAAGGTGAGCGCCCAGCCCATCGGCACCAGCAGCACCAGCCCGCCGAAGCCGACCAGCATCGTCGGCACGGTGAAATGCAGGCCGTCGCACAGGTAACGCATGCACAGGTAGAGCGCCAGCGCCGGCACGCCCCAGCGGATGCCCAGCACGAAGGCCGCGGTACCGGCGCGGATTTCCGGCGCGATCCCGAGCGCTTCCAGCGCCAGCGGCGCCAGACTGAGGAAGCCGAACATCGCCAACCCCAGTCCCAGTGCCAGCCACAACGCCTGCCGGAACAGCGGGCCGATCTCCTCGCGTCGGCCGGCACCGTCGAGCTGCGAGACCGAGGCCGGCACCGCGATCAGCGTGCCCATCGGAATCAGCAGCGGCAGCCAGAACAGCGCCGTGCCCACCGACACCGCCGCCAGAGTGGCGGTCCCGTGGCGGCCGGCGATCAGGGCGTCCACCAGTCCGATCAGACCGGTCGAAACGTGCCCGGCCATCAATGGCGCGGCCAACCGCGCACTGGTGCGCAGTTCGTCGCGGAACCGCGATGTGGGAGCGTCGGACATGGCTGCGCCGGTGGCGGGTGACACCGGCATGGCGCCGGCGCAAGGGCTGATATCTTACGGCACCGCGGATCCGATCCATGTCCGCCATCCACGTCAGCCGGGGAGCGCATGACCGAACCGCAAGCCCACGCCGCGCTTTCCGCCTGCGAGAACTGCGGCAGCGTGCTGCAGGGCAGTTACTGCCATGTCTGCGGTCAGCACGCGCACAGCCCGCTGCACAACTTCGCCCATGCGGTCGAGGAAGTCTTCGAGTCGTTCTGGCACCTCGACGGCCGGATTTTCCGCACCGTGCGCGACCTGTTCGTGCCCGGACGCGTGGCCGCCGGCTATCTTGCCGGTCACCGCGTGCGCTACATCGCCCCGCTGCGGCTGTTCGTGATCATGAGCCTGCTGACGTTCTTCGTCGGCAAGGCCACGCTGCACATCGACAAGGACGCGGTGTTCACCGCCACCGACGGTCCGGCGGAGGTCGGACTGGATGCCGATCCGCCGCGAACATCGCCGAGCGGGACGGGCGCCGACGCCGGAACGGTCGCTTCGGCGTCCGCGCCGGCCACCCTGGCGGAGGCCGCCGCCGCGCCGAAAGGCGCCCTGACCACCATCGATGCCGTCATCGCCGACCGCAACCGCCAGCTCGGCGAGTTCCGTCGCGAAGCGATCGAGTCCGACGGCGGCTGGCTGCTCACTCCGCTCTCGGGCACGGTGCAGTCCGGCATCGACGATGGCGCACGCAGCCGGATGCGGAAACTCGGCGCCTCCGAAGCCGAAATCGACGTGGCGATGGCCCGCGCCGACCTCGAACTGGAAAAAGCCGAGGCCGCCACCAGGACCGCGGCCGCCAAGGACGCCGCCGACGATGGATGGGTCGCGCGCTGGATGAAGAAGCGCGGAGACCGTTTCATGCGCAACAGCGAGGTCATGCGCGAAAACCCCGACGAATTCATCCGCCTGTTCCTGGGCGCGGTGCCCGGTGCGCTGTTCCTGCTGGTGCCGCTGTTCGCCCTGTTCCTGAAAATCGTCTACATCGGCTCCGGGCGCGGCTACCTGGAGCATCTGGTCGTGGCGCTCTACAGCCACGCGTTCCTGCTCGCCGCGCTGTTGCTGCTGTTCGCGTTGACCGGACTGGCGGGACTCGCGCCGGCGGCGTGGATCTGGCCGAAGGTGGGGCTGGGGGTCGCTTCGATGGGGCTGTTCTTCGTCGTGCCCGCCTATCTGCTGGCGATGCAGCGACGGGTGTACGCGCAGCGCTGGTGGGTCACCCTCCTGAAATTCCTGGTCATCGGCAACGTCTACACCGTGCTGTTGACCTGTGCGCTGCTCTACGCTGTCATCGCCGGATTGAGCAGTTAGGGAACGCCATGGCCGCGAAACGCGTGATCTACGAAGTCAACATCGAAGTCGATGCCGCCGCACACGACGAGTACCGCGTCTGGCTGCGCGACCACATCGCCGAGATCCTCGCGCTGCCGGGCTTCAAGGGCGCCAAGGTGTTCGAAGTGCTGGAACCGCCGCCGAGCGCCGGCCGCATCGGTCTGTGCGTGCAGTACGCGCTGCAGGACCGAGCGGCGCTGGACGCGTATCTCCGCGACCATGCTCCACGGCTGCGCGCCGACGGCATGGCGCGTTTCGGCGACCGCTTCCAGGCCAGCCGGCGGGTGCTGCGGGCGACGCGTTGAGGGCGTTGCCCCCGGGATGCGCCGTCAGCGCAGGCTGATGCTGCCCAGCAACTTGTCCAGCCAGCGCGGCTTGCCGACCGGTATCGGGCCGCGCGCCGTGGATTTCTGGGTCCTCGGCACCGTGCCGGTGGCGATCGCGGCATCGCGCAGCCGGGCGATCGCGGCCACCCGTTCCGGCGCCAGGTGCTTCATCACGTAGCGGGCCTCGTCGTTCATCGCCAGCCAGGCTTCGCCGTCCAGCGAGCCGTCGCTGCGCTGCGGCAGCGCGCGCTGCAGCGCCTGCTTGTATTCGGCCGGTTCCACGCCGAACACCGCGGCCGCCTGGACGTCGTCCAGCCCCACCACCACCCGCAGCAGCAGCACTGCGCGGGTGCCTGGGTCCAGTCGCGCCAGCGGTGCGAAGTCGCCGTGCCAGAACGGCGCCAGCGGTTCGGCGTTGAGCGCCGGGTTCTGCAACAGGGTGGTCCAGAACAGCAGCGGCCAGTCGTCCTGGGCGGTATCGCGGGCGTCCTCGGTGAAGCGTTCGATCACCGCCGTCAGCGCGCGGTCGCCGTGCTCGGCCTCGCCGCATTGCAGTTCGGCCAGCAGCGCCGCCCTGCGCTCCACCCCCCGGAGGAATCCGGCGATGGCGGCGGTGGCCGCGGCGGCGGCATCGAGGGTGTGCTGGGACGACATGACGGCGCAACAACGGCTTGACGAAGGGCAGGGATGATGCCTCGCGGCCCCGGCTTCCGGCTTGACAACCATCACGAAACCGGCTCCCCAAGGCGCCGCAAGGGTTTCCGCCAGAGGGTTGTCCGTCGCGGGTTGTGCACAGCGGTCATTTTCCTGCAATGCGCGGACTTTGCCCCGGCGCTGCAGCGGCCCGCGCGCTATGTTTCACGGATAAGCGATTGATTTGAAAGGGGCAAGACGGGGTGGCGTTTTTTTCGCCAGACGCTGCGGAACCCCTGCATTTGCGGCACAAAATCCTTCGCGCACCGATTCATGCACAAACTTATCCACAGCTTGTGTGGATAATGCCGAATTCCTTTGTCGATCCGTGACTTGCGGCCGACTCGTGTGCGATCCGGCAGCAATGCGGTGCAAGTGGGGCCCGCGGTCGGCGGGTCCGGAATCGGTAGACTGCCGCCCATGTCCTACCCCGAGTCCGTGCTGCGCGTAGCCCTGCCGGTGCCGTTGCCGCGCCTGTTCGACTATCTGCCGTCGCCCGATGGTCCGCCGGCGCAGGTCGGCAGCCGGGTACGCGTGCCCTTCGGCAGCCGCAGCCTGATCGGCGTGGTCGCCGCCATCGGCGCGCCCGACCCCGCCTTCGCCGCCGATCTGCGTACCGCCGAGGCGGTTCTGGACGCGCAGCCGTTACTGGAGGGCGAACTGCTTGAGTCGCTGCGCTGGCTGGCGCGCTACACCCATGCCCCGCCCGGCGAGGTCTTCTCCACCGCCCTGCCGGCGGCCTTGCGCCGTGGCGAACCGCTGCCCGACACCCATGCCTGGGCCTGGCGGCTCACCCCCGAGGGCATCGTCGAACAGCCGCGCCTGCGCGGCCGGCCGCGGGAGCTGGCCGAGCGCCTGCTCGCCGGCCTCGCCGACGAAGATCTGCTCGACGCCCAGCTCGACGACTGGCGTCCCGCGGCGCGGGCCCTGCTCAAGCGCGGCCTGGCCGAACGCGTGGCGGTGCCGGCTTCGCAGGCCGCGCCCGTGCCGCAGCCCGGTCCGGCCGCCAACGAGGAGCAGGCCGCCGCGCTGGAGGCGCTGCGTGCCGGGTCCGGGTTCACCGCCTGGCTGCTGGACGGCGTGACCGGCAGCGGCAAGACCGAGGTCTATCTGCAGGCGATCGCCGACTGCCTGGCCCGCGGCCGTCAGGCGCTGGTGCTGGTGCCGGAGATCGGCCTCACCCCGCAGGTGCTGACCCGCTTCCGTCGCCGTCTCGGGATGCCGGTGCACGCGCTGCACTCGGGCCTGACCGACCCCGAACGCGCGCGGGTCTGGGCCGCGGCCGGTCGCGGCGAGGCGCGGGTGATCGTGGGCACCCGCTCGGCGGTGTTCGTGCCGCTGCCCGACGCCGGATTGATCGTGATCGACGAGGAACACGACGGCAGCTACAAGCAGCAGGACGGCATCCGATACCACGCCCGCGATTTCGCCCTGGTACGCGGCAAGGCGCTGGACGTGCCGGTGATCCTGGGCAGCGCCACGCCGTCGCTGGAGACCCTGCACAACGCCGAAGCCGGTCGCTATGGCCACCTGCGCCTGCGCCGCCGCGCCGGCGACGCCCAAGCACCGACGGTGCGCGTGCTCGACGTGCGCAAACGTCCGCTCGAGGCCGGGCTGTCGCCCGAGCTGCTGCGCGGCATCCGCGCCGCGCTGGATGCCGGCGGCCAGGTGCTGGTGTTCAAGAACCGTCGCGGCTACGCGCCGGTGCTGCTGTGCCACGACTGCGGCTGGAGTGCGCATTGCAAACGCTGCAGCACGCCGCTGCGCGCCTCGCCGATGACCGTGCACGGCGGCGGCCGGCGATTGCAGTGCCATCACTGCGGCGCACGGCAGACGCCGCCGCCGGCCTGTCCCGATTGCGCCGGTCTCGCCCTGCAGCCGCAGGGCGTGGGCACCGAGCGTCTGGAGGAACTGCTGGCCGAACGCTTCGGCGACGTGCCGGTGATGCGCATCGACAGCGCCAGCACCCGGCGCAAGGACGCACTGGAGAAACGTTTCGCCGAACTCGGCGACCGCGCGGGCATCCTGGTCGGTACGCAGATGCTGGCGAAGGGCCACGATCTGCCGAACCTCACCCTCGTCGCCGTGGTCGGCATCGACGAAGGCCTGTTCTCCGCCGACTTCCGCGCCGGCGAGAAACTCGCGCAACTGCTCATCCAGGTCGCCGGCCGCGCCGGTCGCGCCGAGAAGGCCGGCGAGGTGTTGCTGCAGACCCATCATCCCGATCATCCGCTGCTGCAGACCCTGATCCACGGCGGATACCACGCCTTTGCCGAGACCGAACTCGCGCTGCGCGAAGCCGCCGGATTTCCGCCGTACGCGCATCTCGCGCTGCTGCGCGCCGAAGCGCAGCACATCGAAACGCCGATGCAGTTCCTGCACGCGGCGAAGGCGGCGCTGCAGCCGCATGCCGCCGTGCGCCCGCCGCGCGGTGCCGCGCCGGAAGGACTCGCGCTGGACGGCCCGGTCCCCGCACCGATGCCGCGCCGCGCCGGCATGCATCGCGCGCAGTTGCTGCTGACCGCACCGACGCGCCGCGCGCTGCATGCCGCGCTCGACGCCGCGCTGCCGTCGATCCATGCGCTGCCCGAAGCGCGCAAGACGCGCTGGTCGCTGGATGTGGATCCGGTGGATCTGTACTGACGCCCGCGCAACGGATCGGCGACAATGCGCGCGCGGCGATGGCGCCGCAGCGGCGGGAAGAAGACGATGTCGGCGATGCCTCATGTGGTGATCGTGGGTGGCGGGTTCGGTGGGCTGTGGGCGGCACGCGCGCTGCGCGGCGCGCCGGTGCGGATCACGTTGCTGGATCGCGGCAATCATCATCTGTTCCAGCCGCTGCTCTACCAGGTCGCCACCGCCGGCCTGTCGGCCCCGAACATCGCCGCGCCGCTGCGCCAGATCCTGCGCCGGCAGAAGAACGCGACCGTCCTGCTGGGCGAGGTTGCGAAGATCGAACCCGACGCCAGGCGCCTGCGGCTCGCCGACGGCCGTAGTCTCGACTACGACCAGTTGCTGCTCGCCAGCGGCGCCACCCACGCCTACTTCGGCCGCGACGACTGGGCGCCGCACGCGCCCGGGCTGAAAACGCTGGACGATGCGCTCGAGATCCGCCGCCGCATCCTCACCGCGTTCGAACGCGCCGAAGCCGAAGACGATCCCGCCGCGCGCGCAGCGTGGCTCACCTTCGCCATCGTCGGCGGCGGACCGACCGGCGTCGAACTCGCGGGGACGCTGGCCGAGATCGCGCGCCACACCCTGCATGGCGAATTCCGCCGCGCCGATCCGCGCCGCGCCCGCGTGCTGCTGCTGGAAGCCGGGCCGCGGGTGCTGTCGAGTTTTCCCGAAGCGCTCTCTGACAAGGCGCGACGGCAGCTCGAAACGCTCGGCGTCGAGGTACGCACCGGCGTGCCGGTGAAAGCGATCGACGACCGCGGCGTGCAACTCGGCGAAGAACGGATCGACGCGCGCACCGTGCTGTGGGCCGCGGGTGTCGCCGCCTCGCCGCTGGCGCGTGACCTGGGCGTGCCGCTGGATCGCGCCGGACGCGTGATCGTGCAGCCCGATCTCACCGTGCCCGGACATCCGGAGATCTTCGTTGCCGGCGATCTCGCGTCGTTGCAATGCGAGGGGAAGCCGGTGCCGGGCGTCGCGCCCGCGGCGAAGCAGATGGGCCGCTACATCGGCGGCGCGATCCGCGCACGCCTGCGCGGCATCACGCCACCGCCGTTCCGCTATCGCGACTTCGGCAACCTCGCCACCATCGGCCGCATGGCCGCGGTGGTCGATCTGCACGGGCTGAAATTCTCCGGCCTGCTCGCCTGGTGGTTCTGGCTGGCCGCGCACGTGCTCTTCCTGATCGGTTTCCGCAACCGCCTCGTCGTCCTGATCGATTGGGCGCAGGCCTACTGGAGCTACCAGCGCAGCGCGCGGATCATCCTCGGCGGCGACCGCGACGCCTGACCGCCTCGCGGCGATCGCCGCGTTGTACCTGGCAGGGCGGCGCCACCGCCGCCAGGGAGACAGGACCATGCCACTGGACCAATACGGCGTGCTCGTCGGCGCCTACAACCGCTTCGAACGCGATCCGCCGGTGGATTACGGCAATTTCTACCACGGCCTGCTGTACCTCAACGCGCCGCTGCCGAACCAGCAGAACCTCGTCGAATGGCGCTGCGCGCTGGACGTGAAGGCGCCCGACGGCGTCGTCGAATACATCCGCATCGCGATCAAGCGCGAGGCCATCGCCGGCATCCTCGCGCTCGACCCCGGCTACCATCCGCTCGCGCCCAATGCCGCGTCCGGCGCGCTGGATTACGTGCGCAGTCCCTTCATCGTCGGCCCCATCGGCTGCCTGTCGATCTTCTACGGACTGCTGAAGGCGCTGGGCGGCCGCGAGCACAAGGTGTTCACCCAGAACGCCGGCGGCAGCGTGCTCGATGCGCTCAACGGGATGCTGATCGACATCCGCCGCGTGTACGTGTTCGGCGAACCCTTCGACCCGCTGCAGCCGGGCAACATCGGCATGCACAACGTGCACATGAACCAGGGCGACCCGATGCCCACGCCCGGTGCGCCGAACTACGGACAGCAGCTCGGCTGGTACAACAGCGGCGGTATCTGGCAGGACGGCGGCGTGCTGATCGAGCACAACGACGGAACGGTCGAGGGCTTCTTCATCAAGTTCCTGACCCAGACGATGAACACCGGCGACGACGGACATCCGCGCTGATCTTCGCGGCGCTTCTGCGCCATCGCGTCGGCGGCGGGTTCAGGCGCGTTCGACCCGGCAGGCGTAGCAGCCGGGCTTCGCGTAGTGGATGTGCAGATAGGCGACGCGCTCGATCGCGAACAACTGCGCGATGCCTGCCTCGACCTGTGCGCCGTCGACCACGTCCGCCCACACCATCATTCCGCGCGCATCGTAGGCGCGCAGCGACAGCAGCCGCGTGCGCAGCAGGGCGGGCACGTCGTCGACGCCGGGCTGCGTCCGGGTCGCCGCTTCGCGCACATAGATCGGGCCGGACGCGCGGTACGGCGTGTCGACGGCGTGATGTTCGTGCGGCAACAGCAGCAGCGTTTCGCCTTCGACCGCGTCCTGCAGACTGACGCGGCAGGGATACACCGGACGCCCGTCGGCGACGACGCGACGGATGCCGCGTCCGCGCAGCGCATCGTCGGACAACTCGAACAGCGGCGCGAACGAGTCCGCGGGCAGGGCGTGGATCTGGAAACTCATGGATGCGCTCCGTGGATGGGAGCGCACAGCGTCGCGCGCTGCGCGCGATCGCGATATCCGATTCTTGCGATGGCGGACGGGCGGTCGATCAGGGCGACTGCAAGCGGCCGATCCGGTGCCCCTCACGATCCAGAAGCCAAGCCTCACCATGGGCATCGAGCGCGAAATCACGCGCTGTCATTGCGTCCAGGGGAGCGGCGTAGGTGTTGATCTCGACGCCTGCAATGCGGGCGATCGTGCCGCTGCGCAGCAGCACCCAGGCCGGCCCCGTATCGCCCGCCAGCACAGCCATCGCATCGTCGCCGGTGGACGACAACGAAAAAGAGACACTGCGTCCGTCGCTCATGGCGTGGAGCAGAGCCGTGCCATCCGCGATCCAGAGTCCGTCGCGCTGCACTGCGACGTGCGCGGCGCGACCTGGAACATTCGGCCCTTGTATGCGTACCGCACTGCCGTTGTCATGATGGCGGTAGGTCAGTCGCGTATCTTGCAACCACCACGTCCCTTTCACCGAGGCGGCGAGCATGATGCCCTGTCCCTGTGCCCGCTGGATCTCACCGTCTCCGTCGATGCCGAGCCAAGAGTCACGCTCGTCGGCACGCAGCCATAATCGACCGTCTCGTGCCAGCACCGGTCGCTCTGGCTTTCGCATGCGTGTCGCAAGCGGAAGTCCGGGCAGCGCTCGTTCGCCATCGTGCCGCTCGACGACACGACCGGAGGAAGCGAGCCGCAACCAGATCCTTCCTGAGGTGGGGGTCCACGCTGAAGCCCGCAACGGCAGCGTCGCGACTGGTTCCGGCGCATCATCAGTGATGATGCGAAAGACGCGATTACCATCGTCGTCCGATACGAGGATGCCCATCCCACCCGATTCCTGCAGGCGGGTGCCGACGATATCCGCCGGCAGTGTCTGCCAGCGGACTTGGACATGACGTTGTTCGACCGTCAATTTTCCGGTCATCCACGGATGGAAACGGCAGCGGTAGACATATTCCCCCGGTGCGGCCGGCGTGAAGCGCGCTTCTCCTCCCACGGGCAGATCCAATGCGAACGCCTTCGATCTGATTTCGACAACGCTGTGTGTGGTGTCCGCACGTCCGTCGTTGCGCCAGACCACGGATTCACCTATCCGAAGGCGCAACGTGCTGGGCGAATAGTATGGCTCGGTGGGGCTGACCATGATCACGTGATCGACCGTCATTCTGGACGAATGCGACTCGGTTACTCTGCCGACTTCCGGAGCGGGCGCTCTGGCGGCTTCCGCCGCCAGCAACGCCAATGCCAATACGACCGTCGAGGACATCGTCGTCAATCCGACGCATCGGCGATGCCGGAAACCATCGCGTCCGTGTCCGGTACGTAGATGTCCAGCAGGTCGGGCACGTGGGCGATCACATCCGTGGCCTGTTGCGTGAACCA
Organism: Lysobacter hankyongensis; assembly: GCF_039543145.1. Classification (NCBI taxonomy): domain Bacteria; kingdom Pseudomonadati; phylum Pseudomonadota; class Gammaproteobacteria; order Lysobacterales; family Lysobacteraceae; genus Lysobacter; species Lysobacter hankyongensis. The sequence goes on from NZ_BAABJE010000005.1 coordinate 370,508, forward strand.
CAGTGTGCCGTGCTCACCGGCTTCAATGCCTCCGGGCATGGCATTGTCTACCGCAAGCGCGAACTCGTGCACGTGGCCGTCCTGGAGAACACCGATTCGGTTGCCATAGGCCTGCGTGAACCAGAGCCGACCATGGCGATCGAGCACGGCTTTGAAGGGGCTCGCCGTGCGGGTCGGAATTTCGTACTCGATGATCTGTCCGCTGTTCACGTCGAGGCGACCGATCTTCTGCCCAGCCAATTCTAGGAACCACATGTAGCCGCGCTTGTCGGGCACCAGTCCGATCACGCGGCTTCCCTTCGTGGGCACGGGGAATGTTTTCATCTCAAGCGTGCGTGGATTCATGCGCACGAGATGATCGGCGCCACGTTCGTCGAACCAGACGTGTCCATCGTGATCGAGCACGATCGTACTGGGTTCGGATTTCGGATGCGGCGTGTTGAATTCCTCGAACGTGCGCCGCTTCGGATCGAAACGTCCGATCTTTCCGGATTGCTTTTCGGTGAACCACACCATGCCGTCGTGGTGATCCACCGCAATGCCGGTCGGCATGGAGCCGGGCGAGGGAATATCGAATTCCTCGATGCGGCCCGATGACGGGTCCAGACTGCCGATCTTGCCCGCTGCGCGCTCGGTGAACCACAGACGGCCATCCGGCGCCATCTTGATCGACGTCGGCGCACTTTCGGGTGTCGGCGTGTCGTACTCGAGGATCCGTCCATCAGGAGTCAGCCGGAGAATCTTGTTGTTCAGGGGAACCGCCGCAAGACTGGCGTAGCCGCCTCCTCCGGCCGCGGCCCATACGCCTCTGGGTGTGTCCACGACCAGCACCGTGGGCACCCGGCCAGGATTTTCGGTTTTCGCTTCGATCGCATCGATCGACCGCGGCTCGACGCGAACGGTCGCCGTAGTTTTCCCGCAGGCGTACTCGAAGCGGCCCTCGCGGGGGAATGCGTGCGACCACGCGCCAGCGGAAATGGGCGATGCGAAGCTTCCATCGCGCGCAAGCAGGCGCACGCCGGCTTCCGTTGTCCAGCGTACCCGATCTCCACGCTGCACCACGACCTCGGTCGGCGCACAACCTTCCTGCGTCGCGGCGACGTTCACTTCAACTTCCCCGAACATCTCCACGTACAGGAGTTGCCTGCGCAGCAGCGCGGCCGCACCGTTCTGATCGACGGGCAGCGAGCGCCTCACTGCCGCGATGCGTGCGCGCACCTCGGGCAGATTCCGCATGGCGCGCGCCGCCTCCACTTCTCGCCATAGCCCCTGGATACCGACGGCGGCGTCAGCGGTCGACCGGGCGTATCGAGCAACGGCCCTGGCGAGGAAGTCCATGTCTGGCGCGAGCACGAACCTGCTGGAACCGGTGACGGGGCCATCCGCCGTCTGCGCTACCACCTCCAGGATGTGAGGCCCGGGTTCCAGCCCGAGCAGATCGAGTTTGTCTTGTGCGACGTTCTGCGGTTTTCCATTCACGGACACCTGTCGCGGCGCTTTCGCGACGGCTCCGCGCATCAGCAGATTCAGATCGGCAACCGCACCGCGCTGCGTGCCCACCGGAGCGATCACGTCCAGCGGTGGCGGTTCCACAAAACCGAGGCGATGGCCGTATTGTTCGGCGAACCATACGCGTCCCGCCTTGTCGACGGTGATGCCGAATGGCCGGGTGCTGCGCGCCTGCATTCCCGCGACGGGCTGTTCGCCGCGCGCAGTGATTTCAGGCGGGGTCATCGGCCGCGGATCTGCCGCGCCCGATGGCAGATCGTAGCGACGGAATGTGCCCGAAGCGGGGTGGAAGCTGCCGATCATGTTGCCGTCGAGGCCGGTGTACCACACCAATCCATGCGCATCGGTCACCACGCCGCCCGGCCTGACTTTCGGGTCGGGCAACGGAAATTCCTCGATGCGGGTGCGGTTCTCTTGCCGGATCAATCCGAGCCTGCCGTCCAGTTGACAAAACCAGATGTTGCCCTTGGCATCCGAGGTGATGCCTGCAGGACCATAAAACGGCCCCGGCGTTGCCGGACTGGGCACAAGCACATCGACCACTTTGCCGACGGCCGGATCGAAATGACCGACCCGATTGGCTGAGTTCTGGGTAAAGAAAATGTGCCCGTCCGGCGTGATGGCCATGCCCGCAGGCTGTGCACCGGGCACCTGCACAGGGAATTCATCGAACCGGCCGCTGGCTGGATCGAGGCGTCCGAGCTTGTTGCCGACGCGTTCGGTGAAATACACCAGGCCCTGCGCGTCCTTCACGAGGAAGAACGGAAAGCTCTCCTTCGTCGGTACATCGTAGGCGCGTCGTGCCCCGTCGCGGGGATCGAAGTGCACGATCTGGTTCTTGCGGATGTCGCTGTACCAGACGGTGCCGTCCTGGTCGATGAGCAGGCCGACCGGGAAAGACCCTTCAGGGAGCTGGTACTCGCGTTTGGTCCCATCCGGCGCCACTCGCAAGAGTCTGGAGGCGCGGGCAAGCGAACTCCACACCGCCTGATCGGGCGCCATCACCACGATGGATGGCCCCGACCGGGGTGTGTCGATCTCGATCTCACGGACCCTCCCCGAACTGGCGGTGGACGCTGTGCCTGTCGCTGAGAATGTCATCAGAACCAATAGGCCGACGGCGCGCATGGCCGGAAACAGGGCGAAATCCATCGTGCTTCTCCTTCAGCGCGCAGTGCGACGAGGCAGGATCCGGCAGACGTGCGCGCCGGTCACCAGCGAAAACCAGATCGAGCGATCCTTGCCGAGCGTCATGCCGAGCGGCTGCGAATTGCTCCGGGGCAGGTCGAATTCCTCGACCTTGCCCGTGCGCGGATCCAGTCGGCCGATCTTGTTGCCGCCGGCGCTGCCGCGCCAACCGCCTTCCGTGAACCAGACGAAGCCCTCTTCATCGGTCACGTTGGTCGACACGACACTGCCTGTTGTCGGGATCTTGTACTCGCGCCATTTGCCGTCCTCGAACGCGGCCAAAGCATCAGCCATCGGTTCGCTCACCCACACGATCTTGCCTTCGACCCGAACGCCGGCGGGCAGGCCGTTCTTGGACGGCGTATCCCACTCCGTGATCTCGCCCGTGGTCGGATTCAGGCGCGCGAGCTTGTCGGTGTAAAGCTCCGGAAACCAGACATTTCCTTCCGCGTCGAAATCCAGGCGTCCCGGCCCGGACTGCTTGGTCGGCGACGGATATTCGCGGAAGCCGACATCGTGGCGATAGCTCACCACCTGGTTGTTGCCCGGCTGTGTGAACCACACCGTGTTGCTCTTGCGCTCGACATTGATGTGAATCAGAAAGCCGTGACTCGGCGGTTGATGCGCGTACACCACGCCTTCCTCCGGCCGCAATTCCAACAACATCTCGATGCCGTGAGCGGTTGCCCACACCGTGCCGTCGTTATCCACCGCGACCGAGTACGGAGCCGCGCCTTTCGGCACGAAATACTGGGTCATCTCATTGGTGTTCGGATCGATTCGGATGATCTTGTCTTCGCGTGTTTCCACGTACCAGATGTGACCCGTAGGACCTTCCGCCATGTATTTACCCATGCCCGAAACTTTGACAGGGGTCTGCAGTTCGACGATGTCGCGACCGGCGAGCGAACCGATCTTACGGACTTTCGGCTTGATCACCCGTGAAACGTAGGCGCCGTACCAACCGTTCTGACCCGGCCGGATCACCGGAAGATTGTCGGGATTCGACAATCGCTTCACTGTGTCGGGCGGCGGTGGCGGAACCGCTGTGGCCAGCGCCGGCATCATCAGTAGCGCAATCGCGCCCGCCGCGAGTGCGGGAAACAATCTCGAACGGATTTTCATGGCACTTCTCCTTGTGATGGATGCGAGAGACCTAGTGTGTCGGGCGATCGTGCCCGGAATGCGCTCCGACGCCCTGATGCTGCGGAGGAGCGGGATGCGCATTGGAATTGGCGTTCGCAGACGTCTGCGCAGCGAAGGCCTTGCGCGCAGCCTCCGTGGGATTGGCGATCATCGCGACCTTGTTCCCGAGTTGCTCCGTGAACCAGAGCGCACCTTGGCTGTCGAAGGCGAGTCCGCCAGGCCAACTGTCCGGCGTAGGCAATGCGAACTCGACGATTCGGCCGTCGGCGGGATTGAGTACGCCGATGCGATTTCCGAAGGTTTCCGAAAACCAGATCAGGCCGCTTTGGTCCTCGACGAGATAGAACGGACCGCTTTTGGGATTCGGCAGCGGATATTCCCGCAGAGCACCGTTCTCGATCACACCGATCTTGTTCGCTTCGCGCTGCGCGAACCAGACCCTGTCCTGTCTGTCGACCAGGATGCCTGCGGGTTTGGCGCGCGGAGTGGGCAAGGGATATTCGATGAAGCTTCCATCCTTGCGGAGTTGCGCGATCTTGGATCCATCGCGTTCGGCGATCCAGACATCGCCACGTGAATCGAGCGCTATTCCGGTCGGTCGTCCATCTACTGTCGGCACAGCGTACTCGGTGATGATCCCATCGACAGACAGCCGGCCGACCTTGTTGCCTTTGGTTTCGTTGAACCACACAGCTCCGTCCGTGGCCAGCTCCAGCCCCGTGGGCCACGACGTATCGGTCGGAATCCTGAACTCCTCGATGGTCTTCGTCGTCGGATCGAAGCGCGCTATGCGCCCGGCCATCAACAGCGTGAGGTACACGCGCCCATCCTTGCCGACGCGCACTCCGCTCGGTCCGGAGCCCGGCGTCTGGGTGTCGTAGATGGACAGATCGCCATCGGCCGTGAGTCGCGCGAATTTTGAGAGCGGCGGATGCGCGATGTTGCCCCAGCCGCCGCCGCCGAGCGTGACCCAGATGTTGTCCTGGGCGTCAGGAAAAAGGATGCCGGGCACGCTGTTGGGTACCGGAATCGGGAATTCCACGATATCGATGACGATACCCGGCGAGGCTGTCGACGGCATCTGGCTTTCGGTCGTCGCGATCAGCTCGGCGGGCGGATCGCCGACGATCACGATCCCGTACATGTAAGGATGGATCTCGCAGGAAGCCTTGACCACAGCATCCTCCGCAAAAGTATGCGACCACTTCGTGCCCGGCGGAATCGGTCCCGAGCTTCGCATGCCCTCCGTGGTTGCCACCACGACCGTGTGGATAAGGCCGGGCCCGCGGTTTTCCCAGGTTACCGTGGTGCCGCGCGCTACCTTGAGCCGCTTTGGCTGGAAATACGGCGCCTGGTCGTTGAGGATGACGGTCTCGGTCCTGGTGTCGGCCGCCATGCCGATTCCTGCCCATGCCAGCGCCAGCATCGCGACGATGAGGGTCGCGGCGTGGTTTCGGCGAAAGCATTCCTTTAGCGATGGAAACATTTGCGCCTCCTCGAAAGTCCTTGACGGTTTGCAGATGGCTATCCACGCACGCGGAAATGCCCCATGCCTCCCAACTCCGCATAACGGTTCTGGTGGGCGTGGAACATGAACATTCCCTCGTATTCGTATTCGAATTCCAGAATGCGTCGATCCGCCTGCGACAGCAGCACGATGTCCGTGTATTCCTCGGATTCGCCTTTCGGGGTGCGACGCAGATCGCGGAAGAACGTCGCGTGCAGATGCAACGAATTGACTGGATCGAACTCCAGCGCATTGACGTAATAAAGGCGTACCCGCTCGCCTTTCTTGATCTCAATCGGGTTGTCGCGATAAAAATTCGCGCCACCGTTGAGTACATAAAGCTCGTTGCGCTCGTCGAAGTCGAGGTCCCATCCAGAGGCCACGATCACCAGCTCACGTGCCTTGGGCCGCGGCGTTGGCGGATCGATGATGAACGCGCCGTACAGTCCGCGATTCATGTGCAGCCCCACCGGCGGAACATGGCAGTGATACAGCTGCAAACCCCAAGGTCTGGCGTCGAATTCGTAGATATATTCGTCGCCCGGCTTGACCACTTCGGCCACGCCATCCATGTCCGCGGAATGGATGCCATGGAAATGCATCGTGTGCTCGCTGATCGAGCGATTGCGGAAACGGATGCGTACGCGATCGCCCGCAGTGCAGCGGAGGGTCGGGCCAGGCACCGTGCCGTTGTAGGTCCAGGCGGGGAAGAAGATTCCGGGAGCGACCTCGATCTCTCGATCCTCGGCCACCACGTCGTATTCCCGCAACGTGCGGCCATCAGGCAGCGTGCTGACCCGTCCGCGATCGAATTCGGTGAGGAATCGGTCCGGTTGCAAGCCCTTGAGCGAGGAGACCGGCATCGCCATCGCCGCTTCGATCTGTTCCCGGGTATAGCGTTTTGCTCCTTCCGTCGCCATCTTGGCGTGGTTCGGCGACACATGATGGCGCGATGGTTCCAGCGGCACTGCATCGCCCGCTTGTGCGATCGCCTTGTGCGCTGTGGCCATGGCCGCAGGCGCCAGCAGCGAGGCGAGAAATCCACGACGCGTCCAATCGTTTCGGCTCATGGGGTCGCTCGCATCGAGGAGGGCAAGTGGGCGACAGCGCGTACCCACGCCGCGCCGGCCCGTCCGAGTTTGATCGGATAACAGGTGACGGTCGCGCCGGTGGGCGGAAGGAGATGCAGATTCGCCAGCTTTTCGAGTTGGCAGTACGCCCGCTCGCGTCCCGCGTAATGGGTTGGCCAGATCACGCTCGCATCTCCGCTGCGAAGGTATGCTTCGCGCATCGCGTCGAAAGGACGATCCAGGCCCCAGGCGTCGGTGCCTACAACGCGGACGCCTTGATCGACGAGCCACAGCAACGCTTCGCGACCCAGTCCGCAGCCGAGATCCGGATACTCGGGACGTCCCCAGGCGGCATCCGCTCCGGTCCTCAGAAGAACGATCTCGCCGGGCGCGAGCGTGTGCGGAATGCGCGCGAGCGCGTCGCGCAGATCGTCGGCCTGCAGTTCATAACCGCGGGCATGGTGGCGCACATCGAGTACCACCGCCTGCCCGATGCACCATTCCAGAGGCACCTCATCGATCCGAGGGGCCGGCGCGCCTTCGCTCGTAGGACCGTAATGCCAGGGTGCGTCCATATGCGTGCCAGCGTGCGTGATGAGCGTGAACTCCTCGCCGGCCCAGCCTAGACCATCGGGGAGATCCGCAACAGGCACGCCGAACAAAGCGCTCATTTCGTCGGCACCCTCGCGGTGCAGAACGCGGCGTATTCTCACCGGCACACGCTCGCTGGGGAGATCGTCCAGGACGACGCTCAGATCGATCATGCGAGGTTTGGTTCCAGCGGAAAGCTCGGGCGCGTTCAATGCATCCCGCATCCAATCCCATAGTTTCGGCAGGCATTCCTTGAAGCGATCCGTGCAGACATGTTCCGCACCGTCGTAAATGTGCAGGGTCGGCGCCGTTCGCGACCATTCGCACAATGCTTCGATCTGCACGTCGTCTACCAGGTGGTCGCGGCTGCCATGGACGATCAGCAACGGTCGATCCATGCATCCCTTCAACCCTTCCAGCGTGACCAGAGAATCCAGCGTCTCGAATGGGGCGTCGGCTGGCAGGCCGTAGGCATTGCGCACGGCGGGATGTGCAGCGGGCGGCAATTTCGCCAAAACACGGGCGTCATGAAACCCCCCGAGGCTGACGCAAGCCTGCAGGCGTGGTTCGGACGCGCAGGCATGGCAGGCCAGGAACCCGCCGAAACTGACGCCGAACACGCCGAAGGACAGCCCTTCCAAATCGGGGTGAATGTGCAGTGCGTCGAGTGTCGTGCTCACCATGGCGCTGAAGCGGCGCATCGAGACGTTGCCGGGCCGCACGCCATGACCAGGTCCATCGAAAAAGAACACTGCCAGCCCGCGTTGCAGAAATCCTTCCGAGAACTGCGCCAACTCGACTTCCTTCGCAGAGTCCAGTCCGTTGATCAACAGCACGCAGCCCCGCGGATGTGCGGGTACCCGCAGGTAACCGGGGAATCGCGCGCCGTCGAAATCGATCTCGATCAGCCGCGCAGGCGGTTCCAGCAACGAGGCGCCTGCTGCGAACACCGCCTGCACTGCAGTGCGCAGTTCGGTCTTGGACGGACTAGGCGGCAGCTTGAACTGTGCGTAGTGGAAGCATGCCGCGGCGCAGCGCAGGCTTTCGATGGCCGTTGCCGGGTTGCGTTCGGCGATGGCACGCTCGCCGAGGCTGCGATAGTGCGCCGCGCGCGCGCCCAGAATTTCCGACCAGGTCTCCCAGCTTTCCGCGTCTGCGCACAGACGGAAATCTCCGAAGGGAACGCCGAAATGAAGCAGTCGCGCTGCGCTCTTGTCGAGTTCGGTGCGAATGCCCGGAGCGGTCTTGGCGTTCACGCAGCGCTCCTGAGCACCAGACCCGTGTTGATGCCACCATGACCTGAGCCGAAGCACAGCACGGCGCGCGGTCCCGGTTGTGGGGTGTCGTCGAGACCGAAATCGAGCGCTGTGTCTCCGTCGCACACGTTGTCGCGCGGCAGCATCGTGCGTTCCCGGATCATCAGCGAAGCCCAGGTGGCATCGATGGCGCCCGCCGCCGCAAGCGTGTGCCCGATGCGCGCCTTCGGCACCGCGACCCGTGGTCCTCCGCGTCCGAAAACTTCGTCGATAGCGGCGGCTTCACGCCGATCGTTGTCGTTGTCCGCAAGTCCTTCCGGCATCACGCAGTCGATCTCCGCTGCCGTCATGTCGGCGGCATCGAGCGCAAGCCGCAGGCATCGGGCTAGGCCTCGATGACTCCCGGCATCCGCGCCGACATCGTGAGTGATCGCGCCTCCCGCGAGCTCCGCATAGATGGTTGCGCCGCGCATGCGCGCGCGGCCGAGCTCCTCAAGCATGAGTATCGCGCAGCCCTCGCCGAGCACAATGCCTCCCCGGTTGCGGTCGAAAGGCCGATATGCCGTATCCGGGCGGTCCGCCCCGGTATTCAGAAGTCCGGTGGATTCGTGAATTCGGAACACATAGGGCGCCAGCGGCGCTTCGAATCCGCCGGCGTAGACTACATCCGCACGCCGCTGACGGATCGCCAGCGCGCCGAAGAGCAGAGCTTGATGTCCTCCGACGCGATCGGCGACGATGGATTTGGCGAAGCCCTTCAACCCGTTGGCGATGCTCCATTGGCCTTGCGCTGCGGCGAAGAACCACGCGATCGACTGATATGCGCTGACCCGCGAGGGACCGACGAAATGCTGGTTGTACAGCTCGGGTTCGGCGAATTCCATGCCACCGAAGGTGTTCGCAAAGAACATGCCGATCCGCTGCGGATCTTCGCGAGCGAGATCCAGGCCCGCGTCTTCGGTTGCCATCCTGCAGCTGGCCAGAGCCATATGCGTCGAACGATCGGTTTGTCTGCGGACACCGTGTTCGATAAAGGCGCCGGCATCGAAATCCGCTACTTGTCCGGCGATGCGGCACCCATGATTTCCGGTCGGAAAACGATCGAGCGCGCGCAGATGGCTCGTCTCGCGCAGGGAGTTGCGCCAGAACGCCTGCTTGCCGGTGCCGTTCGGTGCGACTACGCCGATACCCGTGACCACAACCCGACAGGCCGGCTGCCCTGCGCCATCCGTACTCATGACGGCATCCGTGGACGTATTCATGCCCGCCTCGATTCCGCACTGCCGAGCATCAAGGCGGAATGGATGCCGGAGAATCCGCTGGCATTGCATTCCACCACGCGTAGACGCCGATCGCGCGCGGCATTAGGCACGTAATCGAGATCGCAGTCCTCTGATGGGTTTTCATAATTTGCCGTGGGTGGTACCACGCCACGGCGCAGCGCTTCCACGCAGACGATGGTCTCGATCGCGCTCGCTGCGCCGAGCGAATGCCCGAGAACCGATTTTGTCGAACTGATCGGTACTCGCCATGCATGCGCGCCGAATGCGCGCTTGAACGCGGCGGTCTCGTTGCGATCATTCTGTTTGGTTGAACTGCCATGGGCGTTGACGTAGTCGATTTCGTCCGCATTCACGCCTGCGCGCCGCATGCATGACGTCAAGGTTGCGGCGAGCGCCTCGCCGTCTGCCGAAAGGCTGGTCATGTGGTATGCGTTCGAAAGGCTGGAGAAGCCGAGGATGCGTCCCAGGATTTCGGCGCCGCGACGACGCGCATGGGTTTCCTCTTCGAGCACGAGGATGCCGCACCCTTCCGACAGCAGGAACCCGTCGCGGTCGCGATCGAACGGGCGCGATGCCCGTCGCGGCGCATCGTTGCGTCGGGTCAGCGCCTTGATATTGTCAAATGAGGTGAAGACGATGGGCGTGAGCGGCGCATCGACGCCTCCGGTAATGATCACGTCCGCCATGCCCGCCTCAATCATGTCGCTGGCGGTACCGATGGCGTCGATGCCGGCGGTGCATCCGGTGCCCATGGTGGTAACGGGGCCGGCCGCGCCGAAATGACGCGCGATTTCCGTCGAAATGGATGATGCGAGGAAACCGCCGTAGGTCCGTGGATCCACCGGATCGATCGTGATGCCTGCGCCTGGATTCGATGCGTCGCGACGGGCGACGCGAACGAATTCCCGTTCCATGAATCCGATGCCGCCGATCGCACTTCCGATACAGACTCCGAGGCGTTCGGGGTCGAGGCGCTCGATATCGATGCCGGCGTTGCGGCACGCGCCGCGAGATGCCGCGAACGCCAACTGACCGGCGCGATCCATCCGTCCGACGTCGCTTCCAGACAAGCCGTGCCGTGTCGCGTCGAAATCCGGTATGGCCGCGCCTATGCGCGATGCGTTCCTGGATATATCCCAGCCGGTGATGGCTTCGCCGCACGCGCGGCCATTGACAACCGCATCCCACAGAGACGACAGACCGACGCCGGCTGGCGTGATCGCCTCGCATCCCGTGACCACGACATGACGGGAGCGCATGACGACCTCAATGCTGCCCGGCGACGTGGCCGGCCTGCGATTCGAGATGACGCTTGACAGCGACGATGGTGCGTTCGCCGTTGGTCTTCAGCGTTCGCCGTACCGTCTCGACGGCTTCTTCTTCGCTTTCGAGTCCCAGCGTTTCCATTGCGCGCTGAACGTCGATCACGGCGTGATGCATCAGCCGCACGCGCACGCCGCTCTGGACCTCATCGAGGTGCCATTCCCCGGTGTGTTCGGTCAGGAATACGGGTGGGCGCGTCTGGCGATAGGTGATCGTGTGCTTGGGTAGCGTTTCGCGCATGCTTTCGACCGTGTAGAGACGATCGTGCGCTTCCACGGTCATCAGCATCCGCTGATGGCGCGTATCCGCTTCGATCATCTCGATCTTGCGTACGTGCGGCGTGATACGCGGCCAGCACTCCGCATTCCAGAAGCAGTCGTACACGCTGTCCAGATCGGCGGAAATCGTATGCTCATCGGAGACGGTGACTCTTCTCATCCTGAGATCCTCGGCGGTCCATTGCGGAAAGCGTAAGGCGATGCATGAATCCCATTGCGCGCGTCCAGCCGGCGAATGATCCGGTGCTGGGGCGACTCCTCTCGGAGCTCGTACGCGCCGTGCGGTGGACGAGTCGGCCAAGTGCCGTTCGTCAGCGCGACGACTCACGCCGCTTATAACACTTGACTTTGGCATTTGCAAATGATTATGTAAGAAAGCCGCCCGACAACTTCGACGAAGACGCGATGGGCAAATCAAAGAACAGGGACATCGCCAGCTAAGGACAGCCTGCCCGGCTGCGGCATGCCTATTCCTGCATACGATCGTTCTCGCCGAGACGGGCGGCTTTGGTTTTTTGCCTGTGCTTGCGGCGCCTCTGCCCTTTGCGCTTTCAATATCGACATGCGCGGCATGACCATCCCGTCCGGACGCCTGTAGCGCCGCGTTCGGGTCAGAATTCGGCCGTACCGGCCAGGATGGATCCGAGACTGTTAGCGAAACATCCATGGAGGACTCTATGTTGACAAGCACAACATTTGGTTACGCCTCAAAGTCCAGGGTCGGTCTGTTCGTGTTGCTGTTGTCCGCCGGCTCGGTCGCATTTGCGGCACAACCCACCGAAGCGTTCGATGAACGCATACTGCAGCACTCGCTGCCCGCCAAGCTGAGCGTGCTTCCGGGCGGAACCAAGCTCAATCAACCGATCGGCGTCGGCGTGGTCGGCACGAATGATCTGTTGCTGGTCGATACCGGCAATCATCGTGTGCTGAGGATGAAGCTCGACGGCACTGTGCTGCTCTCGATTGGCAGCATGGGTAGCGGCCCCGGACAGTTGAAATTGCCTACCGGTGCAGCCGCCGATGCTTCCGGCGCGATCTATGTCGCCGACACGATGAACCATCGTGTCTCGAAGTTCTCCGCGGATGGGAAATTCGTGGCCAATTTCGGCGCATCCGGCGATCTGCATGCGCCGAACGGCATCGATATCGCCAAGGATGGAACCGTGTGGGTCGCAGACACGCTCGCGCATCGTCTGGTGCAGTTCAGCCCGACCGGTCAGCTTCTGCGCACTGTCGGAAGCGAGGGCAGCGGCGCGGGTCAGCTCAAATTTCCGCGTGCAGTCACCATCGCTCCGAACGGAAATCTCTTCGTCAGCGATTTCCAGAACAGCCGTATCGCGCAGTTCTCCGCTTCCGGGGAGTTCGTGAAGAACATCGGCGCTTACGGCGCGGGTCCGGGCCAGTTCGATCATCCTTGGGGCCTGGATTTCGACGCTGCCGGCAATCTGTGGATCAGCGACATGGGCAATCGTCGCGTCCAGCGCATTTCCGTCGCCGGCGGTCTCGCAGCAGATGCGTCTGTATATTTGAGTGACGCCATCGATGACCCGACGCCGGGCGAATGGTACGACGATACGTCGAAGGGCGTTGTCGTCGCTGCCGCCGGTACCGGTACGACGTTGCTCGTGTTGGCCGATTCATCCGGCGACAGCCTCACTACCTATACGCTCGACGGCGGCAGCAAGGTGCGCACGATCGATCCGGTCGCGCAGAAAACGGCTCCAACGATTGCGCTGACAGCCGCCAAGCGTACCAGCGGATTTACGCGTCTCTCGGCCAACTCCACGATCACCAGCGATACGCTCCGTTATCCGTTTGCGGCGCGCACCGCGATCGATGGGCGCACTTTCGTCGCCGACACCGGCAACAACAGGCTCGTGGTCTTTGATCGCAACGGTACATTCGAACGTCAGATCGGCGCCTATGGCAAGGCGGCGGGTCAGTTCGACATGCCAAGCGACCTGGAATTCAACGCAGCCGGCAATCTGCTCGTAGCCGACACGATGAACAATCGCGTCCAGGTGATTTCCACCGCTGGCGAGAACCTGGGCAGCTTCGGTCAGGGTCAGGTAAAAGCGCCTCATGGCATCGGCGTGTCTGCCAGGAACGGCGATGTCTATGTTGCCGATACGCTGGGTCATCGCATCGTCCAGTTCAATGCCGCAGGCGCTTTTGTCCGTGCATTCGGTTCGCAGGGCAAGGGCGCGGGCCAGCTGAGTTATCCCCACGGTATCACCGTTACCGATGATGCGGTTTTTGTTGCCGACTTCCTCAATCATCGCGTTCAGCGCTTCACCCTCGACGGGCGCTACGTCTCCCAGATCGGCAAGCCAGGCGCCAATCCCGGTTCGTTCGAGCATCCCTGGGATATCAGCGTCGCTTCAGACGGCACCCTGTGGGTCAGCGACATGACGAACGGGCGGATCCAGCGGTTTACGCAGACCGGCCTGTTGCTTGGCACATTCGGCAAACAGGGTTCCGAGCTGGGCGAATTCGATCATCCCAAGGGTCTCTTCGTGTCTTCTACCGGGAATGTCGTTGTCACCAGCGCTGGTCTCAATGCAGTCGACCTATTGAGTCCCGCTGCGAAGTGAACGAGATCGGGATCGGTGCGCATACAATACGCGCTGAGCGTCATGCCGCCGCGCGGCCGGCCCGCTGTCAGGGCCGGCCGCGCTTCATCATGACGGCGATCGCAGATCCAAATCGAAAGGACGTCATGCATGAGCCTTATCGTCAAATCGAGTCTCATCGTTCTGGCTGTCATGCTGGGCGGATGGATGATCTTCGACGCGTCGCATGCCTTCGTGACAGGCCATTACGTCACACCTCGCAACGGTGAGGGCGCCGGTCAGCTTGGTCCATGGGCCAAAGTCGTACGCAGCATTGGTATGAACCCCAATGGCACCGGCATGCGCTTGGGCTTCATGGCTCTCGGGATTGCCTGGTTGTCCATGGCGACCGGTTTCGCGGTCAACGCTGATGCCGGGTGGTTGCGGCCGGTCGGCATGGGGCTCGCCATTTGTACCTTGTGGTACGCCCCCATCGGCACATTGCTGGCATTGATCGAATTCGTATTGCTCTTTTGTTTTGCAAGACCCCAATCGTTGACGTGAGCGCGATCTCTGCAGCTTTCTTTCGGCTTTCCATCCATGATCGGTGCGAATCCCGTCCTTTCGCTTGTTCGACCGACGATCGCTTTCGCTCGGTGCGCGCTCAACCCTGTTTTGCCTCGATATTGGGCTTCGCGGTCTTCTTCGGCTTCGCACGGACGAAAACGTGCAGGCCGTTGCGCCGGGTTTCGAACAGTTCGGTCGCTTCGATAAGCGCGCTCAGTTTCACGTAACCGTAGTTGCGTTGGTCGAACGATGCGCGGTTGTTGATGTTCTGGCCCACGCCGGAAAGCGACGACCAGCCGTCGTCCTCCTTCTCCGCTTCCACTGCCTCGCGCAGCAGGTTCACCAGCTTGGTGTCCTGGCGCAGCTTCGCGGTTGGCATCGGCGGCAACGGTGCGGATGCATCCGTCGCTTCGCCCGCGGCCTTGGTGCCGGCGGGCTGCTCGTCGATGTAGAGAAATGTCGAGCAGGCGTTGACGAACGGTTCCGGCGTCTTCTTCTCGCCGAACCCGAACACGCGCATGTTCTGCGCGCGCAGGCGCATCGCCAGCGGGGTGAAATCGGCGTCGCTGGAGACGATGGCGAAGGCGTCGAAGCGGCCGCTGTGCAGCAGATCCATCGCATCCACCACCATCGCCATGTCCGACGCGTTCTTGCCGGTGCTCAGCGCGAACTGCTGGATCGGCTGGATCGCGTTCGGGTGCAGCGCCTGCTCCCACTTCTGCATGTTCGGGCTTTTCCAGTTGCCGTAGGCGCGGCGCACGTTGGCGATGCCGTGGCGGGCCAGTTCCGCCAGCACCACGTCGATCTTCGCCGCCGGCGCATTGTCCGCGTCGATCAGCAGCGCGATCCGCATCCGGTCGTCCATGGCGTTCTCCGCAGTTCGTTCGCGACAGCCTAGGCGCATCCGCCGTGACGCGCTACAGGTGGAGGCGCAGGCGGAGCAACGACACGGGAAGGAGGCCGCGCGCCGCGTCCTTGGGGACGAACGCGGCGCGCGACGGGGGGATGCAGGGCGGTTTCGGGAGCGAGGCGAACCCGCCCTGCGTCTGCTTCAGCGGCGAACGCGCCGAAACAGGATCACGCGGATCGCGACGCGGCACGCAGGACCGGCGGAAACGCGAACGGCCCGGTGTCCCGGGCCGTTCGGCGTCGCGTCGAGGCGGTTGCTTGCTTATGCGGCGAACAGCGCCTTCATCTTCTTCAGCGCGTTCGCTTCGATCTGGCGGATGCGCTCGGCGGAGACGCCGTATTCGTCGGCCAGCTCCTGCAGGGTGACCTTGCTGTCCGGGTCCAGCCAGCGACGCTTGACGATGTCGCGCGAGCGGGCGTCGAGGCGGGCCAGACCTTCGCGCAACAGATCGAGCTGATCGGCCTCGCTGTCGGCGCTTTCGTAGGCCTGCGCCGGGTCTTCGCCTTCGGCCATCAGATAGGCTACCGGCGCGGGCGGCGCGTGGTCGTCGTCGGCGTCGTCCGGCGCGTCGAAACCGATATCGCGGCCGGAGAGGCGCGACTCCATCTCCATCACTTCGCGCTCGGAGACGTTCAGATCCTGGGCGACGGCCCGCACTTCCTCGGCGTTGAGCCAGCCCAGGCGGGTCTTGCTGCGGCGCAGGTTGAAGAACAGCTTGCGCTGGGCCTTGGTGGTCGCGACCTTCACGATGCGCCAGTTCTTGATGATGAACTCGTGCATCTCGGCGCGGATCCAGTGCACCGCGAACGACACCAGGCGCACGCCGATCTCGGGATCGAAGCGCTTCACCGCCTTCATCAGGCCGATGTTGCCTTCCTGGATCAGGTCGGCCAGCTGCAGGCCGTAGCCGTTGTAGCCGCGGGCGACGTGGACCACGAAGCGCAGGTGCGAGAGCACCAGCTCGCGGGCGGCATCGAGGTCGTTCTGCTGCAGGAAGCGGCGGGCGAGGGCCTGCTCGTCTTCGGCCGAGAGCACCGGGATCTGGTGGACGGCGCCGACATAGGCCTCCAGCGAACCCAGCGGCGACAAACCGCTGAAGGCCGGGACCGGCAGGCTGTTCGGGATCATGGCGGTGGGGGCGATGGTCGGGTTCATAGGTCTCGATCTTAGCAGTCGGCTGGTTGGAGTGCTAAACCTCGAAAAAGTTCCCCAGCGTTCCGTTCATGGAACAAACCGCCAGTCCTTCCGGCGGGCTCGTCGTTGATGCGTTCAATCCTGTGACGTGAGCGGGCGGCAAACGCGGACAGATCGCCGACGTGTCGTCATTCTGGCGCAGCGGACGGCGCCCTCAAGCGCCATCGGTCACCCTGTCTGTTGGCGTTCAGCCCTGATCTCAAGAGGACGATCTCAAGAGCACGACCGCAAGCGCGGTCTCACAGGGGTTGACGGGCGTCGCGATGTCCTGCTGTACTAATACAACTAGTACAGTTATGGAGCACCGCATGTCCCGTACCAAGGCCCTGATGATCCAGATCGTCACCGGCGATCCCCGCCCGATCGGCAGGCAGATCGTGGATGCGGTGCGGATGAAGATCGCGACCGGCGAGCTGGTGCCCGGCGACCAGTTGCCCAGCGTGCGCGGTCTGGCCCAGCAACTGACGGTCAATCCGAACACGGTGGCCAAGGCCTATGCCGACCTGGTGGCCGAGGGCTGGCTGGAAGCGCGGCAGGGGCTGGGCCTGTACGTGGCGCCGCCGCGCCAGCGCCTGAGCGATGCCGAGCGCGAGCGCCGCTTCGACGAGGCGGTGCAGCGCTTCGTCCACGACGTGCTGCCGCTGGATGTCTCCGTCGACGAAGTCCATGCCCGCATGGATGCCGAATTCCGCGCGCTGACGCCGCGCAAGACCGCCTGAGGCCGGGGGCGCGCATGACCACACGCATGACAACCCGCATGACCACCAGCGAACACGTCATCGAGACCGATGGCCTGAGCCGGCGCTACGGCCGCAAGCTTGCGCTTGATCGCCTCGACCTGCGCATCCCGCGCGGTCGCATCCACGCCATCGTCGGCGCGAACGGCGCGGGCAAATCCACGCTGTTCCGGATCCTGCTGGGTTTCCTGGCGCCGAGCGACGGCGAGGCGCGCATCCTCGGCCGCGACAGCCAGTGGCTGACGCCGGAAGACCGCGGCCGCATCGGTTTCGTCAACGAAGAGCACACCCTGCCGGGCTGGATGCGGGTGTCGGCCATCGCCGACATGCAGCGGCGTGCGTATCCGCGCTGGAACGCGCGCGCCTACGACGAGGTCATCGGCCACTACCGCGTGCTGCCGGAGCAGAAGGTCGGGCAGCTGTCGCGCGGCGAACGCGCCGGCTTCAATCTTGCGCTGGCGCTCGCGCAGTCGCCGGAATTGCTGATCCTCGACGAACCGACGCTGGGGCTGGACGTGGTCGCGAAGCGCGCGTTCCTGGAATCGCTGATGTACAGCAACGCGGCCGACGACTGCACGGTGATCTATTGCTCGCACCAGATGGAGGAGATCGAGCGGGTCGCCGACAATCTGATCATCCTCGAACTGGGGCGGCTGATGCACATGTCGGCGCCGGAGGAGTTCTGCGCGCGGGTAAGCCACTGGGTCGCGGACATTCCGTTCAAGGGGCCGGAGCCGGCGACGATTCCCGGCCTGCTGGAACGGCAGCGGCTCGACGGCCTGCATCACTATCTGGTGCTGGACCAGGACGCCGCGTTCGCGGAATTCCTGCGCGGCGCCGGCGCGCGTTCGATCCAGAGCATGCCGGTGAGCCTGGACCGTGCGGTCAACGCCTTCCTCGCCAAGAATCACGCCGCGCCCGCGGCGGCGGCAGCCTGAAGGAGGCGCGCATGCATTCCCTGTTCAAGGCCGAGCTGCTGCGTTTCCGGGTGTGGGCGCTGGCGCTCGCGGCAGTGCATTTCATCGCCCTGGGCTTCCTCACCCGCATGGTCGATCTCGCGCAGCAGCCGCTGGTCGTGCACTGGACCTTCGGCGCCATCCATGCGGCGATCGGTCTGCTGCTCGGTCTGTACCAGATGGGCAGCTATCGCCGGCCGAACGCCTGGCTGAATCTGCTGCACCGGCCGCTGGCGCCGCCGCGCATCGCCGTCGCGCTGATCCTGGCGGCGATCGTGCTGCTCGCCGTCGTCGTCGCGCTACCCATCCTGCTGATCGGTGCATGGCAGGAGACGACGACCGCGCGCGTGGTCGATCTGCGCCATTGGCTGCTGGCGCTGGCGGGCCTGCAGATCGCGGTCATCGGTTATCTCGCGGGTGCCTACGGCATGCTCGGCGAGCGTCGATACGCCGCTTCGGGACTCGTCTTCCTGCTGCTGTTGCCGATGTCCCACGCCACCGGCTTCGGCGCCCTGGCGCTGCAGGCGCTGGCGCTGCTGTGGCTGGCGGCGATGGTGTTCGCCAGCTTCAAGCCGGATCTGGATGCGCCGCCGCGCGGGCCCGCGGGCATCGCCGTGGTGGCGTTGCCGCTGCAGATGGCGGCGTTCCTGTTGATCGTGATGTCGTATTACGGCATCGAGACGGTCTGGATCGCGGAAGGCTCGCATCCGAACAACACGCCGGTCCCGCCGCGCGGCGGTCACAACGAAATGGAAAAGGCCGACGAACGCACGCGGATGCGGCTGGCGCTGGACGGCAGCGCGCATCCGGACGCGGCGCTGCTGCGCGAACAGATCGCGCTGTCGGAGCCGCTCGGAATTCCGTCGCAGCTGTCGCGCATGCCGCAGCGCCACGAACTGGCGAACGTGGCGCCGATGGAATTCGACGACCGCGCGCGCGGCATCCGCTGGGTGTTCAGCCACGACGACATGCGCCTGCACGGCTACGCCATCAACGATCGGCGTGCGGTCGGACGGATCGGCGTCGGCGCGGATGGCGCCGCGTTCGCGGCGCCGGCGCTGCCGGCGGGGGCGATGCCCGGCATGGCCGAGGGCGATGCGCTGCTGATCGCCGGCAACACCGCCTATCACTACGTCAGCGAGACGCGACAGGTGCTGCCGCGGATCCGCCTGCCGCGCGACGAAGTGCTGATCGGCGCCGGACCGGTCGGCGAGAGTCTCGGCGCGATCAGCGACCGCGCGCTGTATTTCTTCGATGGCCGCGATGCGGTGGAACACCGGCGGGTGATGACGCCGCGCCTGCGCGTGCCGATGCCCGGCCACTATCGCGACCTGTACACGCTGGACCTGATCGAGCTTGTGGACGGCTATCTCATCGTCTTCGGCTACAGCGCCAGCGCGCACAACGAGCAGGGCGCGGCGCCGTATCAGCAGGTGCTGCGCGTCGGCGACGACGGCCGGGTGGAGACCATCGCGCGGCGTCCGCTCGCATACGACCTGCCTATGCTGTATCGCTACCGCACGTTCCTGACCTCGCCGACGCTGTGGGCGATGGGCACGGCGGCGACGCATCTGTTCGCGCCGCCGCTGCCGCTGGAGGCGAACGTGCCGGCGCCGATTCCGCGCGTCATCGTCGGCGTTGCGATCGCGCTGTCGCTGTTGTCGGCGCTCGCGGCGTGGTGGCGCGGCCGGCGACTGGCGCTGTCGGTACGCGCGCGCGTCGCCTGGATCGCGGTCTGCGCCGCGATCGGGCCGCCTGCGCTGGTGTCGCTGTGGTTGTTGTACCGGCCGGACGAACGCATCGGTGCGGGCGTACCGACGCCGTCACCATCGATCGCAGGTCCGCGGGCCGCTGCATCTCCGTCCACCTGATCCATCCCGCCAGCGCGGCCGGCCGATGCGCCGGCCGCAGGAGAATGCCGATGTCGAAGATTGCGAAGACCTTCGCGATGCGGGTGGCCGTGGCCGCGGTTCTGGGCGCGGCGCTGTTGCCCGCGTCGCGTGCCGCTGCCGGTGCGGACGATCTGCAGGCCGCGCTGCGGGTCGAGCGCGCGCGTCCGCCGGCGCCGATCCTCCCGCGCGCCGCGTTCGTGCTGCACGAGCCGCTGTCGTCGGTGGTGCTCTCGGCCGATGGCCGGCAGGTGGCGTGGCTGCAGGAAAGCGGGCGCAATCGCGAAGTGTGGACGCGTTCGACCGCCGGCGGCGCAGCGCGGCGACGCTTGCCGCACACCACCGCCGAACGCTTGCGCTGGACCCGCGACGGACGCTGGCTCCTGCTGGAATCGCCGCGGCAGGCGTTCGCGCTCGCGGTCGCGGGCCAGGCCGGCTCGGGCATCGTGACGACGCTGGGCGGCGTGGATCGTCGCGTCCTGCTGGATGTCGACGACACCCGGCCGGCGGCGGTGATCGTGGTCGACGTCGATGCGCGCAGGGCCGACGGCACAGCCGCGCGATGGATGCTGTCGCGGATCGACGTCCACGGCCGGCGCACGCCGCTGCATCGCGATGCACGGCGCATCGTCGGCTACGCGCTCGATCCGCAGGGGCGGCTCGCCTACGTGCAGCGGGTGGAAGGCCTGGCCCTGTCGGTGAGGCGGATCGAGGCCGGCGGTCGACTGCGCGAAGTCGCGCGCTGCGCACAGCTGCGGCGCTGCACACCGCTGACCACGACCGCTGACGGCCGCGGCCTGTGGCTGCACGACAACATCGGTGATGCCGACGGGCGTGCGCTGGCGCGACTGCTGCGCATCGATGCCGACGGCACGCTGCGGACCGCGCATGTCGACCCGCGCGGCGAGGCCGATCTCGACGCGCTGGCCTTCGATCCGGGGACGCGACAGCCGACGATCGCCAGCTACCGCAGCACGATCGCCGCCAACCACGGTCTGGATGCCGACAGTCGCCGTCATCTGCAGCGACTGGACACGTTGTTTCCCGATCGCGACCTGCGGATCGCGCCGGCCAGCGGTGTCGGTGCGCGCTGGCTGATCGAAGTGCGCGCGGGGCACCAGCAGGGCAGCCGCTGGCATCTCTACGATCCGGCGACCGGTACGGCATCGCGCTTGTTCGATGCGCGACCGCTGGATGCGCGCCATCGCCAGCCTGCGGCATACATCGACGAGACCGCGCTGGCGCGCAGGATTCCGGTGCGTTGGCGCGCGGACGACGGCATGGTCCTGCACGGTTTCGTGTCCGTGCCGCCCGGTCGCGATCCCGCCACGCTGCCGCTGGTGGTGGCGGTGCACGGCGGCCCATGGAATCACTCGCGGCCGGAGTACAACGGCATCGGCCAGTTCCTCGCCAACCGCGGTCATGTCGTGTTCGAACCCAACTTCCGCGGTTCGACCGGCCACGGCCGCGGTTACATGTTCGCGGCGAACGGCGATTTCGGAAACGGTCGCGTGCAACAGGACATCGTCGACGGCACCCGTCATCTGCTGGCGTCCGGCATCGGCGACGCGCGTCGGGTCGGCATCGTCGGCGCGTCGTTCGGCGGCTATTCGACCCTGCTCGGCCTCACGTTCCGGCCGGACCTGTTCAAGGTCGGCGTGGCGTTCGTGCCGCCGCCGGATTTCGCGTGGACGCTGCGCTGGATCCTGCGCAATCCCGAATCGATCGAACTCGACGGCGTCGTGCCGCTGTCCGACACGATGCGGATGCTGTCGCTCGATACCCGCGACCCCGCGGTCATGGCCCGACTGCATGCGCAGTCGCCGCTGGCGAACGTGTCGCGCATGGATCGGCCGCTGTTGCTGGTGGCCGGCGGCGAGGACCGTCGCGTCGGCATCGCAGGGGTCATCGAATACGCCGCGCGCCTGAAACTCGCGGGCAAGGACGTGAGCCTGGTGGTCGATGCCGACGCCGGCCACGGCAGCCGCGAACCGCTGACGCGCGAAGCCAATCTCTATCTGCTGGAAGCGATGCTGCAGCGGCATCTCGGCGGCGCGTCGCCGGTGCCGCCGGATGCCGCGCTGCAGCGCCATCTGGTCGCGAACCTGCGACTGTGCGGCCGGTCGCCGTCGCCCATCGCCGGGTGCGGCGCGGCCGCACCGCGGCACTAGCCGCATCCGCGTCGCTCCGCCGAACGCCGGTCAAGCGCGGGACGGCGCGCGATTCCCGACGCGCCGCTCAGCGCGTCGCGTCCGGTGTCGTGCAGCCGTCGAACAGATCCAGCGCGGGCTTGCGCACGGCGGTGGTCACATCGGCCAGGCCCAGCACGCTGTGGAAGACATGGTCGTGCGACAGCGGTCGCTTGTCGCGTCCGCGCAGGCAGGGCAGATCGAGGCCGCGACGGGCGGCGAAGCGTTCCGGCGCCCACAGCTGCATCGGCACATGGGTCTGTTCGTCCGGCGCCATGGCGTAGGGCGCGCCGTGCAGGTACAGCCCGTGTTCGCCCAGCGATTCGCCGTGGTCGGAGACGTACAGCAGCGCCGGATCGATGCGCGGATCGTCACGCAGCAGTTCGGCGGCGCTGGCGAGGATGTGATCGGTGTAGAGGATGGTGTTGTCGTAGGTGTTGCGCAGTTGCAGGTCGCTGCACTGCTGCAACTGGTTGCTGCGGCATTCGGGCGTGAACTTCGCGAACGCCTTGGGATAGCGCGCGTAGTACGCGGGGCCGTGACTGCCCAGCAGATGGAGCACCACGACCGTATCGCGGCGGATCGTCGGCAGGGTCGCGCGCAGTTGTTCCACCAGAACCTGGTCGTGGCATCCTTCCTCGTTGCACAGGGTCGGGTCGGCCTCGCGGCCGGCGCGCACTTCCTTCGCCCGCTTCGCGAGACTCTTGCTGCCGGTATTGTTGTCCAGCCACAGCACGTCGTAGCCGCCGCGCATCAGCACGTCGAGGACGTTCTCGCGGTATTTGGCGACGCCGTCTTCGTAATCCCTGCGGCCCAGATCGGTGAACATGCACGGCAGCGAGGTCGCGGTATTGGTGCCGCAGCTGGCGACATTGCTGAAGTTGAGAACGCCGAGTGCGCGCATGCGCGCATCGGTCGGCCGGTCGTAGCCGTTGAGCGAATAGCTGGAAGCGCGGGCGGACTCGCCGATCGCCAGCACCAGTACCACCGGCCGGTCGCCGGCCTTGAGCGCGGGGCCTCGACGCGCGTCGAGGCCGATCGCCTGCAGCGGCCGGTTGTCGTCGCGGGCATGGTCCATGTAGGACAACTGTGCGGCCAGCAGCGCGAACGGATTGGCGATATGCCGCAGTTCCATGTGGTTGCGCAGCAGCGAGGCGACGTCCTTGCCGAAGCCCGCGGCGGCGATGCCGAGCAGGGCGAACGCCAGCGCCGCGAGTTTCAGCCGCGACCACAGCTCGCGCAGCGGCGATCGCCAGTCGATCTTCACCCACCACAGCAGCATCGCCGGCAGCAGGCCGAGGCCTGCGATCGTCAGCAGCATGCGCGCGTTGAGCCATTCGCCGGCTTCGCGCACGTCGGTTTCGTAGACGCTGGCCAGGGCGTGGCGGTCGATCACCGCGCCGAAGTCGCCGATGAAATAGGTCGCGCCGGCCGCGAGCATGAGCACCAGCGTCAGCCCGGGCCGGAACGTCCAGCGCAGGCTCAGCGGCAGCAGCATCAGCAGGGTCAGTGCGAACAGCGCGGCGGCGACCGCCGCGATCACGCCGATGCCGCGCAGGCCGTCCAGGCCGGGCGCATTGAACACGATCCGCCACAGCCGGGCGTTCAGCGCCACGACGATGAAGAGGACGGTGAGCAGCAGAAGAGCATTGGCGCCCAGGGTCGGGCGCGGCACGGCGGAGGGTCTTGGCATTGCGGCATGGTGCACGCCGCGGCTTATGGCAGGATTATGACAACCGCAAGAAATTGCGAGTTTTTCGTTCGTTTTCCGCTAAGTGAGACGGGCGCCACGAAAGCGCGTGCGCTCACTTCAGGCTGCGCTCGAACAATTCGTGGATGCGGCGGTACTGGTCGTACCACGAGGCGGGACGGGTGTAGCCGTGCCGTTCCAGCGGGTAGCTCGCCAGTTCCCACTTGTCCTTGCGCAGCTCGATCAGGCGTTGCGCGAGGGTCACCGAATCCTTGTAGAAGACGTTGTCGTCCATCATGCCGTGGGCGATCAGCAGATGGTCCTGCAGGCGATCGGCGAATTCGAGCGGCGAGGAGCGCCGGTAGGCCTCGGGATCGAGATCCGGGGTGTTGAGGATGTTGCTGGTGTATTCGTGGTTGTACTGCGACCAGTCCGCGACCGGGCGCAGCGCGGCGCCGGCCTTGAACACGCCCGGGCGCTTGAACAGCGCCATGAAGGTCATGAAGCCGCCGTAGCTGCCGCCGTAGATGCCGGCGCGATCGCGATCGCCCTGTTTCGTGTCGACCAGCCAGTCGAGGCCGTCGAGGTAGTCCTGCAGCTCCGGTTCGCCCATGTGCCGGTAGATCGCGGTGCGCCAGTCGCGGCCGTAGCCTTCGGACGCGCGGTAGTCGAGATCCAGCACGATGTAGCCCTGCTGCACCAGCAGGTTGTGGAACATCTGTTCGCGGAAATAGTTCGGATAGCGGTCGCTGACGTTCTGCAGGTAACCGGCGCCGTGCACGAACATCACGATCGGATAGTGCTTGCCGGGTTCGGGCGTCTTCGGGCCGTAGTACTTGCCGCGGATCGTGCCGGCGCCATGCTTCGAAGGGACGTCGACGTACTCCGGTTCCAGCCACGCCATCGCCTTGAACGCATCGCTGCGGGTGTCGGTGAGCGTGCGCGCCTCGCCGCCCGCGGCGTCGACCACCGCCAGCTGCGGCGGCAGATAGCTGTCGGAATGCCGCACCAGCAGCGTCGTGTCGTCCGGCGAGGCGACGAAATCCTCGACCCCGTCCAGCGCGGTCAGTTCGCGTACCGCGCCGCCGGCCACCGGCACCTCGCAGACCTCGTAATCGCCCGGCGAAGCGCGGTTGCAGACGAAGCGGAAGCGGCCGCCGTCGGCGGACAGCACCGGCGACGAGGCCTCCCACTTCCCGGAGGTGAGCGCGCGCGCCCTGTTGCCGTCATGGACGTACAGATGCGACCAGCCGCTTTCCTCCGACAGGTACCACAGCGTGCGGCCGTCGCGCAGCCAGCCGAAGTCGTTGAAGTTCCAGTTGATCCACGCCGGATCGGTGAGCCGGTGCCGCGGTTGCAGTTTGGCGTTCGCGAGATCGACGCTCGCGATCCAGCGATCCTTGTTGTCGATCGCGCGCACCAGCACCGCGACGTTGCGGCCGTCGTCGCTCCAGTGGATCGCCGGGCCGCTGCCGTCGCCGTCGGTTTCGATGCGCACCGCGCGGTTGCCCGTCAGCGGCGCCTGCTTCGCCGCCTTGCGCAGGTCGGCGAGCGGATCGACGGCGATGCCCGGCAGCGCGTCGAATGTCAGTTCGGTCGCCTTCGCCGCGGCGATGTCGACCAGCCACAGCGCATGCGCGACCGGCGCGTTGCGGCCGACCCGGGTGCGGACTTCCTCGAATTCCTCGTAGCCGGACTCGGTGACGTACTTCGGCATCTTGCCGGCCTGACCGCCGTCGGCGCCCTTGGCGGCGGCGACCACCAGCAGCCAGCGCCCGTCGGGCGACAGCGCGCTGTCGCCGATCTCGACGTTCTTGCCGAGATACACCGGCGCCGGCGCGCGGCTCGGATCGGCGCGGCGCCAGGCCAGTTCCTGTTCGCGCGCGGCCTCGCGACGTTCGCGATCGGTCCGGAGCGTTTCGATCAGGCGCAGCTGGCGATCGCGAAGATCGTCCGCGGCCGGCGGCTTGGCCGGATCGTCCGCGGCCTGCACGTTCGCCGCCTGCAGCACGCCGGTGGCGGCGGTCCAGCGCGACCATTCGTTGCCCGCGCGCCAGATGAGGCCGCCGTCGCGGTTCCACTGCGGCCGCGATTCCTGCGCTTCGGTGCGGGTGAGCTGGGTGAGCGCGCCGCTGCGCAGGTCGCGGATGAAGACATCGCCGTTGCGCACGAACGCCATGCGCGTGCGGGTCGTGTCGAACACCGGTCGCGCGGCATCCAGGGCGGCGCGTGCGGCGTCGCCGGTGCGCGCCGGTGCGCCGCCGGCCACCGGCACCGTCCACAGGTCGCGCACGGTCGCGCCTTCGCGCTTGCGGCTGTAGATCGCGGTCTTGCCGTCCCACGACCACCAGGCCTGATCGACCGCCGGGCCGATCCAGTCCGGGTCGGCCATGATCCGGTCCATGGTCAGCGCCTCGGCGGGCTGCGCGGCGGCGTGGCCCGCCATCGACAGGAGTGCGGCGGCGAAGGCGGACAGAGCGGGCGAAGCGCGGAATCGGGAGGTCATGGCGGGCGCCGGCGGACGGAATCGCGCAGCTTACTTCGGGCCTTCGCGTGCGGCAGCGGGCCGATGGTCACGGGTGCGCCTGCGCCCGCGGACGCCATGCGCAGGGGCCGGCGCGGGCGGCCGACGAGCGGACGCGGAACGCTCTAGCCCCAAACCGTGCTTTGCCGCACAATTCGCCCGGAATCTCCACGATATCCGGCAGTTGGGCGATACTTGGATGCATCCGCCGCAGGTCAGGCGCGCAAGTGCTTGATCTGACAGGGGCAGGCCCGATCCGGTTCGATCGGGCCTGTGGCGCCGAGGTCCCGGTCCCGCCGCAAGGCGGGGACGCCGCCGTTTTTTCCTCCGCACCCTTTCCAGGCATCGACCCGTTCCGGCCATGCAAGCCTACGTCTACAAGAGCCAACGGAAGGCCGACACATACGTCTATCTCGCGGCGCGCGACGATTTCGCGCGTCTGCCCGAGCCCCTGCGCGCCCAGCTCGGTGCGCTGCAGTTCGTCCTCGAAGTCGCGTTGACGCCCGAGCGCAGGCTCGCGCGCCAGGATCCCGCCGTGGTCCGCGCCAACCTCGCCGCCCGCGGTTTCCACGTGCAGTTCCCGCCGACCATGGCCGATCCGATGACCGAGGACTGGGGCACGGATGGCTGAGGACGCCATTCTCAACACCGCCCCCCGCACCCGGCCGTCGGCGCCGCCGCTGGCCGCGGGTGTCCTGCTCACCGCGGTCGCCGGTGCCGGTGGCGCGCTCGTCGGCGGCATCGGCGGCGCGCTTCTTGCCGGCTGTGCGGGTCTGCTCGCCCAGCCGGCGTTCGCGTTGGCGATGCGCGGCGGCCGCTTCGTTCCGCGCGACGCCCTGCGCGATGCCGGCGCCCTGGCGCTGTTGTGGGCGTTCGCGCTGCTGCCGTTCTTCGCGCTGATCGCATGGCCGCTGTCGGCGCTGCGGCAGGGCGGCACCCTCGGCGCCGCGGTGGCGGTGAGCGCGGTGGCCGGCGGCGCGCTGATCGGCCTGTGGCGGACCTGGCCGCTGTGGCGCTGGCTGGAAGGCGAGGGCGGCACCCTGCGCGAACACTGGCGCGCGCTGATCGACACCGACACCCGCGACTGGCGCGGCCTCGGCGCCGCGGCGCTGCTGGCGTTGCCGCTGGCCGGCACGCTGTCGCTGGCCTGGCCGGATCTGATGCCGGCGACCGCGCGCTGGCTCGTCGCCGCCGGCTGCGCGCTGGCGTGGCCGCTGGCGCATCGCCTGCTGCTGCGCCTGCCGTCGCCGTCGCCGGTGAGCGCGGACGCGCTGCTGCAGGCGGCGCTGGACGAGGAAGACGCCGATGCCGCCATCGCCGCCGATGTCTCGGTGCTGGCCGGCACCGATCTCGACGCCGCGCTGTACGACGCCGCGCGCCACGGCCGGGTCGAACGCGCGCTGTCGCTGCTCGACGCCGGTGCCGATCCGCACGCGCTGCCGCCGACCGACGCCCGCGACCAGCGCACGCTGCCGATGCTGGCCGCGGTGCTGCCCGACCTGCGCCTGTTGCGCACGCTGATCGCCCACGGCATCGATCTCAACGCGATGCATGCCGGCATGACCCCGCTGATCGCCGCCACCCGCGACAGCTGGCACGGCCGGCCGGAAGCGGTGATGACGCTGCTGACCAACGGCGCCGATCCGCGCATCGCCGACAGCGAAGGCAACACGCCGCTGCACCACGCGGCGCGCAGTTCCGACCCCGGCGTGGCCGCGCTGCTGCGCGATTCCGGCGCCGAGATCGATCCGCTCAACCGCGATCACGCCACGCCGCTGGCGCTGGCCTGCACCGCCGGCAACTGGCGGCTGGCGCGCTTCCTGCTCGAGCGCGGCGCCAGGGCCGATCTGCCCGGCGCGTTGCCGGCGCTGCACGCGGCGGCCGGCGGCGACGAAGACGATCCGGCCGGCGTGCAACTGCTGCTCAAGCATCGCGCCCGCGCCGACGCCCGCGACCCGCGCGGCCGCAGCGCGCTGCACGAGGCCGCGTTCGCCGGACACGCCGAGATCATCGGCATCCTGCTCGGCGCGGGGGCCGACATCCACGCCCGCGACGGCGAACAGCGCACGCCCTTCCTCGACGCCGCGCGCGGCGGTCGACTGCCGGCGCTGCAGGCGCTGCTCGCCGCGCGTCCCGACGTGCGCGCCAGCGACGCCCACGGCCGCCACGCGCTGATCCTGGCCTGCCTCGCGGATGCGCCGTCGCCGGCGCTGATCCGCGCGCTGCTCGACCTCGGGCTCGATCCGGCGCAGGCCGACGCCGACGGCAGACGCGCGATCGATCATGCCGCGGCCGCCGGACGCTGGGCGCTGGTGTCGGCGATCGATCCCGATTACCTGTTGCCCGCCAGCGTCGGTGCTGACGCCGACGCCGACGCCGACGCGCCGGTGCCCGACCGCGCGCCGATCGCGCTGCTGCGCGACGCGCTGTACGAGGGCCATGTCGACGACTGCGCGCGCTGGCTGCCATTGGTCGCGCCGTCCGAACTCGGCACGCTGCTGCACGACGGCGGTTCGCCTGCGGAACCGGCGCGGATCGACTGGCTGCTCGCGCACGGCGCGGATGCCGAGACCCGCGACGCCGCCGGCGACACCCCGATGTTCGCGTGGCTGGCGCAGGGGCCGGCCGCCGCCGCCGCGGTGCAGGCGCTGCTGCGTCGCGGCGTGTCCCCGGCCGGCGCCGGCGGGCTGTCGCGCTTCTTAGCCGCCTGCGTCGCCGCCGATCGCGCCGATCGCGGCCTCGAAAAACTCGCGCTCGATCTGCTCGACCGCGGTGCCGATCCGTTCGCGCCGACGCCGGCGGGCGATCCGCCGCTGACCCTGGCGGTGCGGCTGGGCTGGACCCAGGCGATCGCCCGTCTCATCGCCACCGGCGTCGCGCTCGACGCGCGCGACCAGCACGGCATGACCGCGCTGCACCTCGCGGCCGCGCTGCGCCGCGAGCCGATCCTCAAACAGCTCATCCTCCACGGCGCGTCGCCCAACGTGCGCGCCGCCGACGGCCAGACGCCGCTGGGCGTCGCGTTGTCGAGCGGCCGTCGCGACCTCGCCGACTGGCTGGACTGGCGGCACTGGCCGCTGCCGGGTCGCGCGCTGCGGCCCACGGATCTGCCGGCCGCCGCGGTGCTGGGCGATGCCGACGCGGTGCGTCGCCTGCTCGATCTGGGTATGCCGATCGACACAGCCGATGCGCAGGGCTGCACCGCGCTGCTGCGCGCGGCCGGCGGCGGTCATCGCGCGGTGGTCGAACTGCTGCTCGCCCGCGGCGGCGATCCGAAACTCGCCGCGCGCACCGGCGCCACGCCGCTGTCGGCGGCGGTCAGCATGCGTCAGGTCGACATCGTCGACCGCCTGCTCGCCGCCGGCGCCACGCTCGAACAGCGCCTGCCCGGCGACGTCACCGTGCTGATGCTCGCCGCCGCGCTCGGATTGCCCGATGTCTGCACCCGGCTGCTCGCCGCCGGCGCCAACATCAATGCCGCCGATGCGCAGGGGCTCACGCCGCTGCACTGCGCGGCGCTGTACGGGTTCACCACCCGCGACCGTCGCCGGCTGGTGGCGCTGCTCGATGCGCTGCTGCTGGCCGGCGCCGACCCCGACGTCCAGGCCGCGGGCGGCGTCACCCCGTTGCTGCTGCTGCTCGGCGCGCGCGCCGAGCCCGGCACCGCCTGCGACGAGGACGTGGTGCTCGCGGGCATGGCGCGGCTGCTCGACGAAAGCGCGACCCTGCAGGTGCGCGATCCGCGCGGCTTCGGCCCGCTGCATCTCGCCGCGCTGCACGGCCTGCTGCGCGTCACCCAGCAGTTGCTGCGCGACGGCGCCGATCCGCAGGGCCGCGACATGCTCAACCGCACGCCGCGCGAGATCGCGGTGATGCGCGGGTTCGTCGATGTCGCCGCGGAATTCGCGCCGCTGTCCGGTGGCGTGTCGATGGCGCGGTTCCTGAAGGATCGCGACAGCTGAGCTACGTCGGCCGGGTGCCGATCCCGGCTTCCGTCAGCCCCTGTGGGAGCGGCGGAAGCCGCGACGCTTTCCTGCTGCGGGCGATCGCGGTCGACCGGAGAATGGTTCGGGGCATGGGCGCGCGTCGTGTCCGCAGGAAACAGGTCCCTCGCTGCGCTCGGGATGACAACGGCGGACGTATGGCGACCGCCGCTTTCTCACCGCCCCAGCGGCAACCCCCGGAACGCCTTCACCGTCCGCAGCACGAAACTCGAATTCACGTCGGCGACGCCGGCCTGATTCAACAGCCGGTCGAGCAGGAAGCGCGAGAAGTGCTCAAGGTCCTGCACCACCACATGCAGCAGATAGTCCATGTCGCCGGTGAGCGCGTGGCAGGCCACCACCTCCTCCCAGTCGTTGACGAACCCGGCGAACGCGGCCACCGCCTCGGCGTCGTGGCGCGACAACTGCACCCGGACGAAGGCCTGCAGGCCCAGACCGAGCCGCTCGGGATCGACTTCGGCCCGGTAACCGGCGATCACCCCGTCGCGTTCCAGCCGCTGGACCCGACGCAGGCAGGCCGAGGGCGACAGATGCACCCGTTCCGCCAGCTCGGCGTTGGTCTGGCGCCCGCCGCGCTGCAGTTCGGCCAGCAACAGCAGATCGGTGCGGTCGAGTTCGGCGGCTGGCATGGCGTTGTCCTGCAAGACTAATATGCGCACGATTATTGCGCAAAATCCGGCTCGATCTGCAACGAAGCAAGCTTATTGCGCGGCCGAGCGCTTACAGTGACCGGATCGCCCATGGGCAGGAAGCTTCATCATGAATTCTCTCCAGGACCCGGCCGCCGCGCCGCAGCGCGTCGAGCACCGGATGACCGACAAGGGCTATGTCCCGGTCTACACCACCGCCGTGGTCGAGCAGCCGTGGAGTGGCTACAGCCGCACCGACCATGAGGTCTGGGCCACCCTGTTCGCGCGCCAGCAGCGTCTGCTCGAAGGCCGGGCGAGCGAGGAGTTCCTGCGCATGCAGGCCGCGATGGGCATGACCGCGCGCGAGATCCCGAAATTCGACGATCTCAACCGCAGTCTTCGCGGCGCCACCGGCTGGGAGATCATCGCGGTGGAAGGCCTGCTGCCCGAACTGGATTTCTTCGAACATCTGGCCAACCGCCGCTTCCCGGTGACCTGGTGGATCCGCAAGCCCGAACAGCTGGACTATCTGGCCGAGCCCGATCTGTTCCACGATCTGTTCGGCCATGTGCCGCTGCTGATGAACCCGCTGTTCGCCGACTACATCGCCGCCTACGGCCGCGGTGGCGTCAAGGCGCACGCCATCGGCCCGGAGGCGCTGGCCAACCTCACCCGGCTGTACTGGTACACGGTCGAGTTCGGCTTGATCCGCGAAGCCGGCGGCCTGCGCATCTACGGCGCCGGCATTCTCAGTTCCAAGGGCGAAAGCATCCACTGCCTCGACAGCGCCGCGCCGAACCGCATCGGTTTCGATCTGGCGCGGATCATGCGCACCCGCTATCGCATCGACAGCTACCAGAAGACCTATTTCGTCATCGACAGCTACGCCCAGCTGATGGAGGCCACGCGGCCGGATTTCACACCGCTCTACGCGCAGCTGGCGGTGGCGGACTCGATCCCCGCCGGCACCGTGCTGGACGGCGATGCGGTCTTCCATCGCGGCACCGGCGAGGGCTGGCCCACAGACGCCGACGTCTGAGCGAGCCGGCCATCCGTCGCCCGCCGCAGGGCCCGCGACGGCGGGCCCTGTGCGTTTGCGCACGCATTCCCTCGCGTGCCGCGCAGGCGTAGGCTCGAATCGATGGCTTGCGGCGGCGATCGCTGCCGATAGCCGCGGTCTTTCCTCGACCCGGGAGTGATGCATGGCGTGCATTCCGCATCGTCTTCGCCCGTTCCGTCCGCGTCGCAGCCCGGATCAGTGCCCGATGGGCGTCCGATCGGGGGCGATCGGGGGCGATCGGGACCGATGAGGCGAGGGTCGCACATCGATTTGGCGCGGATGCCGCGCGGGCTTGATCCGGATCAAAACGCTGCCTTAACGCAATCTTATGATGCACCGCAACCCGGAGGTCCATCCATGCAAACCGCGACGTCAACCTACAACGACAAAGTGGTGCTCCAGTTCTCGGTGATGACCGTGGTCTGGGGCATCGTGGGCATGCTCGTCGGCCTGTTCATCGCTGCCCAGATGTACTGGCCCGCCCTCAATTTCGATCTGCCCTGGCTGTCTTTCGGCCGGCTTCGTCCGCTGCACACCAACGCGGTGATCTTCGCGTTCGGCGGCAGCGCCCTGTTCGCCACCAGTCTGTACGTGGTCCAGCGCACGTCGCACGTGCGGCTGCTCTCGGACAAGCTGGCCGCGTTCGTGTTCTGGGGCTGGCAACTGGTCATCGTGCTGGCCGCCGTGACCCTGCCGCTGGGCCTGACCCAGGGCAAGGAATACGCCGAGCTGATCTGGCCGATCGACATCCTGATCGCGGTGGTCTGGGTGGCGTACGCGGTGCTGTTCTTCGGCACCATCGGCAAGCGCAAGGTCAAGCACATCTACGTCGCGAACTGGTTCTACGGCGCCTTCATCATCGCCGTGGCCCTGCTGCACATCGTCAACAGCCTCGCGATTCCGGTCACGCTCACCAGCTCCTTCCCGATCTACAGCGGCGCCGTCGACGCGATGGTGCAGTGGTGGTACGGCCACAACGCGGTGGGTTTCTTCCTGACCGCGGGCTTCCTCGGCATGATGTACTACTTCATTCCGAAGCAGACCGGCCGCCCGGTGTACTCGTATCGCCTGTCGATCGTGCACTTCTGGGCCCTGATCGCCATCTACATGTGGGCCGGCCCGCACCATCTGCAGTACACCGCGCTGCCGGACTGGGCGCAGAGCCTCGGCATGGTGTTCTCGCTGATCCTGCTGGCGCCGTCGTGGGGCGGCATGATCAACGGCATGATGACCCTCTCGGGCGCCTGGCATAAGCTGCGGACCGATCCGATCCTCAAGTTCCTGATCGTCTCGCTGAGCTTCTACGGCATGTCGACCTTCGAAGGTCCGATGATGTCGATCAAGACGGTCAACTCGCTGTCGCATTACACCGACTGGACCATCGGCCACGTGCATTCCGGTGCGCTGGGCTGGGTGGCGATGATCTCGATCGGTTCGATCTACGCGCTGCTGCCGCGCCTGCTGGGCCAGAAGGAAATGTGGTCGGTCAAGCTGATCGACGCGCACTTCTGGACCCACACCATCGGCGTCGTCTTCTACATCGCCTCGATGTGGATCGCCGGCGTGATGCAGGGCCTGATGTGGCGCGCCACCAACAGCGACGGCACCCTGACCTACAGCTTCGTCGAATCGCTCGCCGCGACCTATCCCTACTATCTCGGCCGCTTCGCCGGCGGCGCGCTGGTGGTGGTCGGCATGCTGATCATGGCGGTGAATGTGATCCGCACCTGGCAGGCCGCCAAGGGTCCGGTGGCGTATCCGGTGATCGCGCCGGACGCCGCGGAAGCCCGCGCCTGACCGCCCGCCGCAGAACACGAACACGAGGCACAGACCCATGAGCCACGCTCACGAGAAAGTCGAAAAGAACATCACCCTGATGGCGATCCTGATCGCGGTCGCGGTGTCGTTCGGCGGCATCGCCGAAATCGTCCCGCTGATGTTCCAGGCGGAAGCGATCAAGCCGCTGCCGGGCGTCAAACCCTATCCCGCGCTGGAGCTGGCGGGCCGCGAGGTCTACATCCGCGAAGGCTGCTACAACTGCCATTCGCAGATGGTGCGCACGCTGCGCTTCGAGACCGAGCGCTACGGCCATTACTCGCTGGCCGGCGAGTCGGTCTACGACCGTCCGTTCCAGTGGGGCAGCAAGCGCACCGGTCCGGACCTGGCCCGCGTCGGCGGCCGCTACTCCGACGACTGGCATCGCGTGCATCTGAACAATCCGCGCGATCTGGTGCCGGAGTCGAACATGCCCGGTTTCCCGTGGCTGGCCGACGCCACGGTGGACGGCGCGCTGGTCAAGAAGAAGATGCAAGCCCTGCGCACGCTGGGCGACCCGTACACCCAGGCCGACATCGACGGCGCCAACGCCGCGGTGGAAGGCAAGACCGAACTGGATGCGGTGGTCGCGTATCTGCAGGGTCTCGGCAAGCACGCGCCGAGAGGGGGCTGAGCCATGATGTCCGGCATCGTCACCGCCATCCTGCTGGTGTTGTTCCTGGTCGGCAGCGTGTGGGCCTTCAGCCCGCGCCGCAAGCCGGAATTCGAAGCCGCCGCGCGCATGGCGCTCGGCGAGGACGACGCACCTGAAACCGCATCCAATCCAGTCGAACAGAGCAGAACGAAACAAGAGGAGAGCGCCCGATGAGCGCCGCCAACGTGGGTACGGGCATGAGCGGAGGCTGGTCCGCCTTCGTCATGGCACTGGTCGTGTTGAACGTGGTCGGCTGTGTCTGGCTGATCTGGTGGACCGCCAAGCGCCGTCCCGGCGATCCCGGCCCGACCGACACCAGCCATGTCTGGGACGAGAACATCACCGAGTACAACAAGCCGTTGCCGAAGTGGTGGAACAATCTCTTCTACCTCACCATCGTCTTCACCATCGGCTATCTCGCGTGGTTCCCCGGCCTGGGCGCCTTCGCAGGCACCAGCGGCTGGACGTCCGCCAAGCAGCACGATGCCGACAAGGCCGCGCAGGACAAGAAGCTGGCCGCCACCTTCGCGCCGTACGAAGGCAAGGCCATCGACGAGATCGCGAAGGATCCGAAGGGTCTGCGTCTGGGCAAGGCGGTGTTCGCCAACAACTGCGCCACCTGCCACGGCTCCACCGCGCAGGGCGCGATCGGTTATCCGAACCTCACCGACAACATCTGGCATTGGGGCGGTGCGCCCGATCAGATCCTCGAGACCGTGCTGAACGGGCGTCAGGCGGCGATGCCGGCCTGGGAAAGCGCGCTCGGCGGCAAGCAGGGCGTGACCGCGGTGGCCGTTTATCTGCAGTCGATGCGTGGCGAGAAGGTCGACACCAGTCTGGCCAATATCGGCAAGAACAAGTACGAGACCATCTGCGTCAGTTGCCATGGCCCCGACGGCAAGGGCATGCAGGCGCTGGGTGCGCCCGATCTGACCGACGATTACTGGTTGTACGGCGAAAGCCTCGCCGCGCTCGAACAGAGCATCGGTCAGGGCCGCAACGGACAGATGCCCGCGCATGCGCCGATCGTCGGCGAGACCCGCGCCCGCCTGGCGGCCGCGTATGTCTGGTCGCTGTCGCAGGGCAAGGCGAACGCGCCGCAGGGTGGCGCACAATAAGCCTCATCAACCGAGACGGAGGCGTGCGATGACCCGGGATGCTTCGAATCAGGATGCTTCCAATCAGGACGCTTCGAACCCGCATGCCGACCCGGCCTTCGCACGGATCTCCGCGCCGCTTCCGTTCGATCATCCGCCCCGGCCGCTCTCGCAGCGGCTCGGGGCGATTCTCTGGCCGAGCTTCTTCGCCGCCGGCGTTTCGACCATGGTCTGTTTCGCGCTGCTCGACCCGCTGACGCTGCGCGACATGACGTTCCCGCACCTCGACATCAATCGCGAGACCGGATACGCCATCGGTTTCTTCGCGTTCTGGCTGGCCACCGCCGCCTCCAGTCTGTTCACCTGGATCCTGCTGCGCCCGGCGAGTCGCTTCAATCATCCATTGAAGCGCGAAGATTAATTTAGTGATTTCTAATATATAATCTTCCTGCCGTCGCACGCCGCGCCCGGCAACGCCTCCCTTCGCCTCCGCAGCCGCCATGAAAAAGCAGATTCCGCTCCAGGTCGCCGACGAACCGGCATCGATGTACGTCAGCGAGCAGAAGATCCATCCGCGCGAGATCGACGGCCGTTTCCAGCGCCTGCGCGCGATCGCGGTGTGGGTGCTGCTGGGCATGTTCTACGTGTTCCCGTGGATCAACTGGGACGGTCGCCAATCGGTGCTGTTCGATCTGCCCGCGCGCAAGTTCTACGTGTTCTGGCTGAATTTCTGGCCGCAGGATTTCGTGTTCCTTGCGATGCTGCTGATCATCGCCGGCCTGTCGCTGTTCTTCTTCACCGCGCTGGCGGGACGCCTGTGGTGCGGTTACGCCTGTCCGCAGACGGTGTGGACCGAGGTCTTCATCTGGATCGAGCAGTGGGCCGAGGGCGATCGCAACAAGCGGATGAAATTCGACAAGTCGCCGTGGACCGCGGAGAAGATCCGGCGTCGCGGCGGCAAGCACGTGCTGTGGCTGGTGTTCGCGCTGTGGACCGGCTTCACCTTCGTCGGCTTCTTCACTCCGATCCGCGAGCTTGCTGATCGCTTCGTGCCGTTTGCGTGGGGCGGGTGGGAAACCTTCTGGGTGTTGTTTTACGCATTGGCCACCTGGGGCAACGCCGGTTTCCTGCGCGAGCAGGTGTGCAAGTACATGTGCCCCTACGCGCGCTTCCAGAGCGCGATGTTCGACCGCAACACCCTGATCATCGCCTACGACCCGATGCGCGGCGAGCCGCGCGGCGCGCGCAAGAAAGGCAAGGTCGCCAGCGTGCTGGAACGCGGTCGCGGGTTGCTCGACAAGGCCCTCGCCTACGACTACGTCTTCCGCGCTGCGCATCACCACACCGCCGCCGACAACCTCGTCGCCGCGCGCGGCAACACCGCCATCGCCGATCCCGGCCTGAAGGCGGAACCGCTGCCGAAGTTCGAGCCCGAACAGCTCGGCGACTGCGTCGACTGCACCATCTGCGTGCAGGTCTGCCCGACCGGCATCGACATCCGCAACGGCCTGCAGTACGAGTGCATCGCCTGCGGCGCCTGCATCGACGCCTGCAACGAGGTGATGGACAAGGTCGGTTATCCGCGCGGCCTGATCCGCTACGCCACCCAGAACGAGATCGACGGCAAGCCGTCGAAGGTGCTGCGTCCGCGCATCTTCGTCTACGGCATCCTGCTGCTGACGCTGGTGATCGCCTGGGCCTGGAGCGTGACCCATCGCAGCGAACTGATCGTCGAAGTGCTGCGCGACCGCAACGCGCTCTATCGCGAAACCGCGGCCGGCGTGGAGAACGATTACACGCTGAAGTTGGTCAACAAGACGCAGCAGCCGCAGCGCTACCGCATCACCCTCGAAGCGCCGGACGGCATCGTGCTGCGCGAGGGCACGCAGACGATCGAGACCACCGCCGAACAGGTCCTCAGCCTGCCGGTGACGGTGATCGCCAAGGGTGAGATCATGGGCAAGCGCGAGATCGAATTCGTGGTGGTCTCCGCCGACGGCCGCTCGCGCGAAGAGATCCCCACCAGCTTCTTCGGGAAAACACCGTGAGCCGAGACGACATGCCCGCCGATCCGAAGCGCCAGTCGCCCTGGCGCAATCCGATGGTGTGGTTGATGGTGGGTTTCCCGCTGGCGGCGGTCGTCGCCGGTATCGCCACGGTTTTCATCGCGATCGACGCCGGCGGCAGCGACGCCATTCCTGACGACGTGCGTCGCACCGCGCAGATCCAGACCACCGAACTCGGTCCCGACGAGCGCGCCGCCGAGCGCAAGCTCGCGGCGGTGTTCAGCGTGCAGGAAGGCGCGGTGGAAGTGCTGGTCGCCACCGGCGACTTCGATCGCGGACACCCGCTGAAGCTGTCGCTGCTGCATCCGGTGGACGCCGCGCAGGACATCGCGTTGACCCTGCAGCCGAACGGACGCGGCGGCTGGAGCGCGACGCATGCGCTGGATGTCGGCCATGCCTGGCGCGTGCAGTTGCTGGACGATGCGGGCACCTGGCGTCTGCTCGCCCGCCTGCCGGCGGGCCAGCGCGGCGTCCTGCTGCGGCCTTCGCTGGCGGGCGACGACGATGCCGTCGCCACTCCGCCGCCCGCCAAGGCGCCATGAGCCACTGAGTCGGGTCCACATGTCGCGTCCGACGCCGCTCGACAACCGGATTCCGCCGCCGCTGGCGATGCTGCTGGTCGGCGCGGCGATGTGGGCGACGGCGTGGGCATGGCCTGCGCTGGCATTCGATCCGCCGCTGCGGCTGCCGCTGGCGGTGGCGATCGCGCTGATCGGAGTGGGCATCGAAATCGCCGCCGGATGGACGTTCCGTCGCGCGAGCACCACGGTGAATCCGCTGCGCCCGGAGAATGCGGCACGGCTGGTGACCGGCGGCCCGAACCGTTTCAGCCGCAATCCGATGTACCTCAGCCTCGCATTGCTGCTGTTGGCGTGGGCGGTATCGCTGGGGCACGCCGCCGCCTTCGCGCTGTGGGCGCTGTTTCCGCTGTTCATCACCCGCTTCCAGATCCTGCCGGAAGAGCGCGCGCTGGCCGCGCGCTTCGGCGACGCGTACGCGGCGTACTGCGCGAAGGTCCGGCGATGGCTGTGACCGGCGACGCCGGTGCGCGCTCTGGCATCATCGCGGCGATGAGCGACTCCCGTACGCCCGACCGCAGCACTGACCGCCTCCGCGCCACCTGCTTCCATTGCGGCGAACCGCTGCCCGCGCAGCCGGTGATCGACACCGTGTCCGGCGCCGAGCAACCCTTCTGCTGTACCGGCTGCGCCGCGGCCGCGCGCTGGATCGGCGAGGCGTCGCTTGACGACTACTACCGCCTGCGCCAGAGCGACGCCGCGCGCGTCGGCACCGAGACGCTGGATTACGCCAGTTGGGATCGCGACGATCTGCTGAGCGAGCACAGCGTCGCCGTCGACGGCGGTCGCGAGATCACCCTGCTCACCGACGGCATGCGCTGCGCGGCCTGCGCCTGGCTGATCGATCGCGCGCTGACCCGCGAGCCGGGCGTGCGCGAAGTCGCCGCCAACGCGGTCACCGGCCGCATCCGCATCGTCTGGGACAGCGCGCGCACGCCGCTGTCGACGCTGTTGTCGCGGTTGGCCGCGCTGGGCTATCGGCCGTCGCTGGCCACCGGCGAGGCGCGCGAACGCGAGCGCCGGCGCGAACGCAACCGCTGGCTGTTGCGACTGGGCGTGGCCGGGCTGGGCGCGATGCAGGCGATGATGTACGCCGAAGCGTTGTATCTCGATACCGCGGGCGAGATGTCGCTGGCTACCCGCGATTTCTTCCGCTGGATCACCTTCCTCGTGTCCACGCCGGTGGTGTTCTACGCCGGCTGGCCGTTCCTCGAAGGCATGTGGCGCGAACTGCGCGGCCGCCGCCTCGGCATGGACACGCTGATCGCCGGTTCGACCCTGCTGGCCTACTTCGCCAGCCTGTACGAAACCCTGCGCGGCGGCGCGCACGTGTGGTTCGATGCCGCGGTGATGTTCGTGTTCCTGCTGCTGACCGCGCGCATGCTGGAGCAGCGCGCGCGCGGCATCGCATCCGCGCAGGTGGACGCGCTGGCCCGCGCCCGCCCCGCGCTGGCGGCGCGCGAACGCGACGACGGCAGCGTCGAACAGATTCCGCTGAGCGCGCTCGCGGTCGGCGACATCGTGCGCGTCGCGGTGGGCGAGGGCGTGCCCGCGGATGGCGAGGTGCTGGGCGAAGCAGAGGCCGCCGACACCGCGTTCGACGAATCGCTGCTCACCGGCGAATCCGAGCCGGTGGCGAAAACCCCCGGCGCGATGGCATTCGCCGGCAGTGTCTGTCGCGAACGACCCGCGCGCCTGCGCGTCGCCCGCACCGGCGCCGACACCCGTTTGTCGCAGCTCACGCGTCTGGTCGAGCGCGCGCAGGAACAGCGGCCGCCGATCGCGCGCGCCGCGGACCGCATCGCGGGCTGGTTCGTGAGCGTGCTGATCCTCGCCGCCGCGCTGGTGTACGCATGGTGGCGCATGCACGAGCCTGCGCGCGCGTTCGAGGTCGCGCTGGCGGTGCTGGTGGTCAGCTGTCCGTGCGCGCTGTCGCTGGCGGTGCCCGCGGCGCTGGCCGCGGCGCACGGCGGGCTGGCGAAGCTCGGGGTGCTCGCGCTGCGCGGCGAGGCGCTGGACACGCTGGCGCGGGCCGATCGCATCGTGTTCGACAAGACCGGCACGCTCAGCGACCGCCGTCCGCGGCTTGCGGAGGTCGAGAGCTTCGACGGCATGACGGGGGACGCGGCGCTCGCCATCGCCGCCGCGCTGGAACGCGACAGCGGTCATCCGCTGGCCGCGGCCTTCGCCGATGCGGGCATCGCGGCGCAGCCGACCGTGACCGATCTGCGCAGCGAACCCGGCCACGGCGTCGCCGGGACGGTCGACGGCCGCGCGTGGCGGCTCGGTCGCGCCGCATGGGCCGCCGGTCGCGACGACGACGATGCGGTGTGGCTCGGCGACGGCGCGCGCGGCGTCGCCCGTTTCGTGCTGCGCGAAACCCCGCGCGCCGATGCCGCGGCGGCGCTCGCCGCGCTGCGCGCGCAGGGCCTGCGGGTCGCGCTGTGCAGCGGCGACGCCGAAGCGCCGGTGGCGCGCATGGCCGCGACCGTCGGCATCGCCGCCGACGACGTGCGCGCGCGGCAGACGCCGGAAGACAAGCTCGCCTACGTGCGCACGCGCCAGGCCGCGGGCGAGATCGTGGCGATGGTGGGCGACGGCATCAACGACGCCCCGGTGCTGGCCGGCGCCGATGTCTCGCTGGCCCTGGCCGACGGCGCCGCGCTGGCGCAGCGCGCGGCCGATTTCGTGGTCACGGGCGGCGCCCTGCGGCGCATTCCGCAGGCGATCGCGCTGGCCCGCCGCAGCCGCCGCATCGTTCGCCAGAACCTCGCCTGGGCGCTGGGCTACAACCTGCTGGCATTGCCGCTGGCGGCCACCGGCCAGGTCACGCCGTGGATCGCTGCGATCGGCATGGCGCTGTCGTCGCTGCTGGTGACGCTGAACGCGCTGCGCCTGAATCTCGCGGACGCGACCGACCCGGGCCACTGATCGAGGCCGGTCCGTGCATTTGACCCCGCTCAGAACCCTCGCCGGCCGCGGCACGTAGACTAGCGGTCATGAACATCCTCCTCGCACTCATTCCGATCAGCCTGCTGCTCCTGGGCGCGGCGATCTGGGCCTTCGTCTGGGCGGTGCGCAAGGGCCAATACGACGATCTCGATACCCCGGCGCTGGACATCCTCGTCGATGACGACAAGCCGATGCCGGTGGCGCAGGTTCGCCATGGCGACCGCGATCGGTAAACCCGTGCGGTCCGTCGTCTCCCTGTGGGAGCGACGGGAGTCGCGACTGCGGTCCGATCGCGTTGGCCGGCCGTCTCAACTCCTGTCGCGACTCCCGTCGCTCCCACAGTCGGCTGTGCAGGGCATGTCATGCTGATCGACTGGCTCGTCATCGGTGCCGCCCTGCTCAGCGGCCTGCTCGGCGGCGTGCATTGCGCCGCGATGTGCGGCGCCATCGCCACCAGCCTGTCGTTCGGCCAGAAGGCGGCGAACCCCGCGACGCAGTGGCTGCACGCGCTGCAGCCGAACCTCGGCCGCGTGCTCGGTTACACGCTCGCCGGCGCGATCGTCGGCGGCTTCGGTCACGGTCTCGTCACCGTGGCGCAGACGCCGAAACTCGCGCTGCTCATGCGCATCGCGGTCGGGCTGATGATGATCGTGGTCGCCGTGCGCCTGCTCGATCCGCGCGGCCGCTTCAATCCGCTCGCGCGTCCGGGCCGCGCGCTGTGGCAACACCTGCAGCCGCTGCAGCGCGCGCTGTTGCCGGCCGATACCGCGTTCAAGCGCATCGGCATCGGCCTGCTCTGGGGTTGGCTGCCCTGCGGCCTCAGCGCGACCCTGCTGGCGACCGCCTGGTTGCAGGCGAACGCCTTCAACGGCGCGCTCACCATGCTCGCCTTCGGCCTCGGCACGCTGCCGGTGATGCTGCCGTTGACGTGGAGCGGCGCGCGCCTCGGCCAGCGCCTGCAGCGCGGCGGCCTGCGCGCCGCCGCCGGCGTCTTCGTGCTGCTCGCCGGCGGCGTCACCATCGCCGCGCCGTGGCTGAT
Source organism: Lysobacter hankyongensis (assembly GCF_039543145.1). Classification (NCBI taxonomy): domain Bacteria; kingdom Pseudomonadati; phylum Pseudomonadota; class Gammaproteobacteria; order Lysobacterales; family Lysobacteraceae; genus Lysobacter; species Lysobacter hankyongensis. The sequence continues at coordinate 412,762 of NZ_BAABJE010000005.1, forward strand.
GCAGGTGCCGGCGCTGCACGGCGTGCTCTCGGCGCTGGGGTGCCGGCCGCTGGTGTGAGCGGCGACAGCATGCCGTCGCGATCATGCGGGCGAGCATCGCGCATCGTTCGGTGAAACGTCCGCAGCGCCGCCGGACGATGCCGGTTCCTCCGTACACTGCCCGCATGCCATCACCACGCCCGATCGACGGCGTCTCCGCGAGTCGTTTCCAGTTGCCGCCCGGTCCGTGGGCGACGGTGCTGGAGGCGCTGTGCGCGTGTTTTCCGAGGGTCGAACGCGATGTCTGGGCGTCGCGATTCGCGCGCGGGCGGGTGTCGGATGCGGCGGGCGCCGTGCTGCGCGTGGATGCGCCGTATCGCCTCGGTGCGGAGATCCACTATTACCGCGAAGTCGTCGATGAGCCGCGCCTGGCGGCGGAAGAAACCATCCTGCACGTCGATGCGGATCTGATCGTCGTCGACAAGCCGCACGGCCTGCCGGTCGTGCCCGGCGGTGGCCATGTCGCGGAGACGCTGCTGGCGCGTCTGGTCCGACGCTTCGGCGACATCGGCATCGTGCCGTTGCACCGCCTGGACCGGCCGACCGCGGGGCTGGTGCTGTTTTCGGCCAATCCCACGACGCGCGCGCGTTATCAGGCGCTGTTCCGCGAACGCGCGATCGACAAGCGCTACGAAGCGATCGCGCCGCCGCTGCCGGCGCTCGCGTTTCCGCTGGAACGTCATACGCGCGTGGTGCGCGGCGAGCCGTTCTTCCGCATGCGCGAAGGCGACGGCGAACCGAACGCGCTCACCCGCATCGACGTGACCGAACGGAGGGCGGACGCCTGGCGTTACGCGCTGGAACCGGTGACCGGCCGGAAACATCAACTGCGCGTGCACATGGCCGCGCTGGGCGCGCCGATCCTGGGCGATCCGCTCTATCCGGTGCTGCGCGCCGACACGGACGATGCGCCGGAATACTCGCTGCAACTGCTGGCGCGATCGCTCGCGTTCGTCGATCCGCTCGACGGCAGGCACCGACGGTTCGAAAGCGAGCTGTCGCTGCGGATGTGAGCTGCGCGGGGTGCCCGATCAGCCCTGCTCCCGCACGACCTCCAGCACCTCCGCGCCGTAGCGCGCGAGCTTGGCGCCACCGATGCCGCCGATGGGCCGAGTTCCGGCATCGATTCCGGCCGGCGTTCGGCCTCTCGTGCGTCCGGGTCGTGCCATGTGACAAAAGCAGCAACTACTGCGGATCGAATTACTACCAGCATCTTCGTGCTGCTTGACGGTGGTGTCACCATCGCTGCAGCGTGGCTGATATAGCGACTGTCGCTGCACAACTCTCTCTCGGTGTTGGTGGATCTGGTTATTCTTTAAGGAATTTTTAGATTTCTATTTTCTGGGCTGGTATTGAATTCAAAACCCAACACTCTTGATGAGTATAGCGAGCATCAAGTGCATTTACGTATTTTTGTTCGGATGCCTCAAATTTCAATTTTATTGTCAAATCACTGGGGTCTTTTTCATGTTCTTCTTTGGCGGTAGTCCATTCCTTGTGCAAATCCAGCGAGCTGACGAAGGACGATATTTTTATTTCTTTATTTGCGCCATGTGACATGACGCCTGCGTATTTATAGGAGTCTATAATAGTCTTTTGTCCATCGCCATCAACATCAACGGGTGCAGTAATCCATTTAAAAATATACAAAAGGAAAAGGTTGGCCACCCAAATTACCGAGCCATTCAAAAAATTTTCTTCTGTTGATTTGCTAAGACTGTTATGAAGATTGGTTGCTCCGACAAGGATAACTTCGGGGCCATGCTCTACCCAGCTGCCTTTGTATTTCCCCGCGGGAACATAGTTAAAAATTCCTGCATTGCATTGCCCAAGATAAACAACGGCGCATTCTAACTTTGGCGATTCTTTTATAACTTTTATTAGTAAAAAAGGCGTGATGGGGGGTGATGCATCAATTCCATCAATGCTGCCATGGCCAGTGACAAACATGACCATATTTTCATGAGAGTTGTTCTTTTGATCATCGAAGAAGATGATGGAATCTTTTATTTCATATGTGTGCCTTGTGGCATTTGATATGATTTGAGAAATTAAATTTCTGTTTTTTCCATCGACGTAAATTACGATATCTTTTGGTGATATTCCTGCTGCTTCTAAACATAACAAACCAAATGCGATATCCCAAATATGTCTCTCTTCTGCGTCAGAACTAGAAGACAAGAATAAAATCCATTTGGTATTTCCTTTGGTTAGGCTCATTTCTTGGTCCTTGCCGAATGGAAGCTATCTCATGACTGCAACTGTTAGATTACTAAGAGAGTTTGGCCTTGGAATGTCTGAGAAGTAGAATAGTTCATCGATGCTTAAATCATCTACTTCACCTCCGATTTCATGGGTGATGTTTCCGATTTTGTCGAGACCAAATATGTTGTGGCCGACCTTCAAATAAAAACAAGCATCATCCTTCTCTTTTATTGATGACGACTTAAATAAAAGCCATTGCCCCAAATTGACACACTCCTTGATCGACTCATCGATTGCGGGTAGCGTTTTCGATGAAATATTTTTGAGCTTCATGGCGTCACCTAAGATTAATTAGTCCGTTCACGTAGACGAGTGCATCTGCATGCCTTGTCAATTTTGCCTATCCTCCGTCGCGGGGATTGAGACGTAGACTACTACCACAAAATTTTAGTCAGCGCATGTGCCATATTTGAATGAATATTTCTAATTAAAACAAATAGTTATAGAAATAGCGGCATGTTTGGCTAAGGCGTTGACTTAGGTGGCGAGATCCCTTCCCATCACCTGCTCCCGCACGACCTCCAGCACCTCCGCGCCGTAGCGCGCGAGCTTGGCGCCGCCGATGCCGCCGATGCGGCCGAGTTCCGGCATCGATTCCGGCCGGCGCTCGGCGATCTCTCGCAGGGTGCTGTCGTGGAAGATGACGTAGGCGGGGACGTTCTGGTCCTTCGCGAGGCGCGCGCGCAGGTCGCGCAGGGCGCGGAACAGCGCGAGGTCCTGCGATGCGACGGGCACGCCGCTGCGGGGGCCGCCGTCGCGGTCGCGCTTCGATTTTTCGACGACGTCCCGGCGCAGCATCACGGTCTGGCCGCCGGTGAGCACGGCGCGGCTGGCGTCGGTGAGGCGCAGGCCGCCGTAGGCGTCGGTGTCGATGGCCAGCAGGCCGCCGGCCACGAGCTGGCGGAACACGCCGCGCCAGGTCTTCGCGTCGAGATCGGCGCCGATGCCGTAGGTCGTGAGCCGGTCGTGGCCGAACTGGCGGATCTTCTCGCCTTCGCCGCCGCGCAGCACGTCGATCACGTGCGCGGCGCCGAAACGCTGGCCGGTGCGGTAGACGCAGCTCAGCGCCTTGCGTGCGGCCACGGTTGCGTCCCAGCTGTCGGCGGGCGTCAGGCAGTTGTCGCAGTGGCCGCAGGGATGCGGGTAGGTTTCGCCGAAGCCGGCGAGCAGCACCTGGCGGCGGCAGCGCATCGATTCGCAGTAGCCGAGCAGTTGGTCGAGCTTGCGGCGTTCCAGCTGCTTGCGCTCTTCGCCGGCCTCGGACTGCTCGATCATCTGTTTCAGCAGCACCATGTCGCCGAGGCCGTAGCACAGCCAGGCTTCGGCGGGCTCGCCGTCGCGGCCGGCGCGGCCGGTTTCCTGGTAATAGCCTTCCAGCGATTTCGGCAGGTCGATGTGGGCGACGAAACGCACGTCGGGTTTGTCGATGCCCATGCCGAACGCGATCGTCGCGACCATCACCACGCCGTCCTCGCGCAGGAACCGGCGCTGGTTCTGCGCGCGCACGTCGGCATCCAGGCCGGCATGGTAGGGCAGGGCCTTGAAGCCCTGGCCGGCGAGAAACTCCGCGGTTTCCTCGACCTTGCGCCGCGACAGGCCATAGACGATGCCCGCCTCGTCGCGATGCGCGCGCAGGAAGTCGAGCAACTGGCGCTTGCCGTTGTCCTTCTGCACCACGGTGTAGCGGATGTTCGGGCGGTCGAAGGAGCTGACGAACCGGCGCGCGTCTTCCAGCTGCAGGCGTTCGGCGATCTCGCGCTGGGTCGGCGGGTCGGCGGTGGCGGTGAGCGCGATCCGCGGCACGTCCGGCCAGCGTTCGTGAAGCACAGTCAGCTCACGGTATTCGCGGCGGAAATCGTGGCCCCACTGCGAGACGCAGTGTGCTTCGTCGATGGCGAACAGCCCGACCTTCGCCCGGTCCAGCAGCGACAGGAAACGCGGGGTGAGCAGGCGTTCCGGCGCGACGTACAACAGATCGAGTTCGCCGGCCAGCATCGCGCGTTCGATCCGCGCCGCCGATTCGGCGTCGAGCGTGGAGTTGAGATATTCGGCGCGCACGCCGAGCTGGCGCAGGGCTTCGACCTGGTCCTGCATCAAAGCGATCAGCGGCGACACGACCACGCCGACGCCGTCGCGCAGCAGCGCGGGCACCTGATAGCACAGCGACTTGCCGCCGCCGGTGGGCATCAGCACCAGGGCGTCGCCGCCGTCCGCGATGTGTTCGATGATGGCCCGCTGCTGGCCGCGGAAGTCCTCGTGACCGAAGACGCGGCGCAGCAGGTCCCGTGGAGACTCCTGCATCGCATCAGGGTAGCAGGCGCCGCAAGCGCGCCGCCGGCCGGTATCGCTGCCGTTCGGGTGCCATCGCGGGTTTGGCGCGGGCGGGGTCCTGCCACGATACTGGACGGCGTGCTTCCCGCCCGCTTCGACGATTCCATGGCCGCGATCCGATGACCCACACCCTGCAAGTGAAACTGCTCGATCCCCGCTTCGGCGGCGAATGGCCGCTGCCGGCCTATGCCACCGAAGCCAGCGCCGGGCTGGACCTGCGCGCCGCGCTGGACGCGCCGCTGACCCTGGCGCCGGGCGACGCGGCGCTGGTGCCCTCGGGGCTGGCCATCCACATCGGCGATCCCGGGCTGTGCGCGGTGATCCTGCCGCGCTCCGGGCTGGGCCACAAACACGGGATCGTGCTGGGCAACGGCACCGGCCTGATCGACGCCGATTACCAGGGGCCGTTGCTGATCAGCGTCTGGAACCGCGGCCGCGAGGCCTACGAGGTCACGCCGGGCGACCGGATCGCGCAACTGGTCATACTTCCGATCGTGCGCGCGGGCTTCGAGGTCGTGGATACTTTCACCGACAGCGCCCGGGGCGCCGGCGGCTTCGGCCACACCGGCGTGCGCTGATCGGCCTGGCCCGCCACAGGGTTCCTTTCCGCTTCACCCCGGCCGCATCGCGGCCGGCGACCGACAGGCACGAGATCGCATCGATGAAAGACAGTCTTCGCCAGCAACTGCTCCAGATCCGCCCCGCGATGAAGCCGGCTGCCGTGCTCTGCGCGCTGCTCGCGCTGTGGCTGGGCTGGAGCGGTGTGGCCCAGTTCCGCGACAACGAGCGGCGCGACGATCTGCAGGCCAGCCGCGACCGCGGCGTGCAACTGGTGCATCAGGCGCTGATGCAGCAACAGAAGCGCCTCACCGAAGCGCTGGCGTTGGCCGAAGTGCAGACCGCGCTTGCCGGCGACGACCTGGCCAGCGCGTCCAAGGTGATCAGCGCCGGCTGGCCGAACGTGTCGCTGGTGCAGGTGCTGCCGCCGGATCTGGACGATGTCTACGCAGGGTTGTCCAAGGGCGGCTACGGCAAGCTGGCGGTGGTGGAAGCCGCGCTGTCCGACGACAAGATCCGCACCTGGGTCATCCGTGATCTCAACCAACCGCGTCTGGCGCTGGCGGCGCCGGCCAAGGTCGGCGAACGGGTGGCAGGCGTGGTCTACGTGCAGTTGCCCTTCACCGAGCTCAGCTCGGGCCTGGAGGCCATCGGTCTGGCCGGCGACACCTATCTCGGCCTGCGCCAGGGCGGGGTGACGCTGTGGGAGCGCGGCGAAATCGCGTATGCGGACGGCGCCGAGCGCATGGCCACGGCCGTCGGCGACTCCGGTCTGCGCCTGGTCGCGGCCACATCGCCGCCGCCCGCACAGGCGCTGGGCCTGGGGCCGATGATCTCGCTGATCGCATCGGTGATCTTCGCCATCCTGGTGTACGTGACCTGGCGCATCTCGCGTCTGCACGCGGCCGCCGGCGCGGTCGACGAGTCGCCCACGCTGATGGAAGCGGTGGCCGCCGGACCCGACGACGACGCGTCGCCGCTGGCGATCGAGGTCCGCGAGGCGCCGAAACCCAAGCCGGTCCTGATCGATCGCAGCATTTTCCGCGCCTACGACATCCGCGGCGTGGTCGGCAGCACGCTGGACCGCAGCGTCGCCGAGCTGATCGGTCATTCGGTCGGTTCGCTGATGCAGGAACAGGATCTGCGCGACATCGTGATCGGCCGCGACGGCCGCCTGTCCGGGCCGGAAATGGTCGAGGGCCTGATCGCGGGCCTGCGCAAGGCCGGCGTGAACGTCACCGACATCGGCATGGTGCCGACGCCGGTGATCTATTTCGGCGCCTATCACCTGCGCACGGGCTGCTGCATTTCGGTCACCGGCAGCCACAATCCGCCGGACTACAACGGCTTCAAGATCGTGGTCGGCGGCGAAACCCTGTCCGGCGACGCCATCACCGACCTGCACGCGCGCATCGCCGAGAACCGCCTGCACACGGCCGCCGTGCCGGGCAATCTGGGCGAGCGCGACATCAGCGCCGATTACGTGCTGCGCATCGCGTCCGACGTGCAGCTGGGGCGTCGGCTCAAGGTCGTGGTCGACGCCGGCAACGGCGTCGCCGGCGAAATCGGCCCGCGCGTGCTCGAGGCCATCGGCGCGGAGGTCGAGGAGCTCTACTGCGAGATCGACGGCACCTTCCCGAACCATCACCCCGACCCGAGCGAGCCGCACAACCTCGAAGACCTGATCCGCATGGTGCAGCGTCTCGATGCCGACCTCGGCATCGCCTTCGACGGCGACGGCGACCGCCTGGGCGTGGTCACCCGCGATGGCGAGAACATCTACGCCGACCGCCTGCTGATGCTGTTCGCCGCCGACGTGCTGGAGCGCAACCCGGGCGCGATGATCGTCTATGACGTGAAATGCACCGGCCGCCTCGCCTCGCACATCCTCCGCCACGGCGGCAGCCCGTTGATGTGGAAGACCGGACATTCGCTGATCAAGGCGAAGATGCGCGAGACCGGCGCCGAGCTGGCCGGCGAGATGAGCGGCCACTTCTTCTTCGCCGAACGCTGGTACGGCTTCGACGACGGCATCTACGCTGCCGCGCGTCTGCTGGAGATTCTGGCCACCGCGCCGGAATTCCCGGACGAAGTGCTGCACGCGCTGCCCAAGGGCGTGTCCACGCCGGAGATCAAGGTCGATGCCCCCGGCGGCGACCCGCACAGCTTCGTCGAAACCTTCCGCGAGGGCGCGTTCTTCGAGGGTGGCCGGCTGTCGACCATCGACGGCCTGCGCGTGGACTGGCCGGACGGCTGGGGACTGGTGCGCGCGTCCAACACCACGCCGGTGCTGGTGATGCGCTTCGATGCCGACAACGCGGCGGCGCTGGCGCGCATCCAGGGCGTGTTCCGTGAGCGTCTGCTGCAGCTGAAACCGGATCTGGTGCTGCCGTTCTGATCGGGGCCGGCTGATCGCGGCCGGCCGATCCGGGCCGCTTCCACCGCCGCACCCGGTGCGCGGCGGGATGGAGCGACGATGCGGGGGGCGCCGAATCAGCCGCCGGTCGCGGGCGCCGGCGTCGCGGCCCCCGTCGCGGTGCCATCGGTCTGGCCCTTGAGCGTGCGGTAACGCGACAGCGCCTGCTTGAATTCGGCGTCGAGCGCCTGGCGCTCGACTTCCTGCCGCTGCTTCAGCGCGCGCAGCGCCTGCAGTTCGGCGTGCTGGTTGCGGATCTTGTCGCGCAGCGCCTTGCCCACCGGCTTGGACTGCAGCTCGAGTTCGTTGGCCTGGCGCAACAGGCTGATCAGGCTCTTGTGCAGATTCACCAGCGCCAGCGCCGAGCCCTTGAGCGATTCCTCGATCAGCTCGAAGCGATTGCGGAAGGCGTTCTCCAGATCCTTCTCGGTCTGGTAGGACACCACCATCGCCATCTCGCGACGCGCCTTCGCTTCCTCGGCCTTGCGCGCTTCGTCCTCGGCGGCGGCGCGCACCCGCTCTTCGGCGGTCAGTTCGCGGCCGACGTGGTTCACGGCAGTGCCGGTCCTGGGATCGAATTCGGTGCGCTGGCGGCCCACGGCCGAAGCCGGCAGGGCATCGCTGCATACCCGCTTGCCGCCTTCGTCCCAGCAGTAGAGCTTCTTCGGTTTGGCCTGCTGCGCGGAGGCGCCAGCCGGAAGCAACACGCACACCGCCAGGGCGAACGCGGCCAGCGCCCGTGCGGAGCGGCGTTCGGCATGGCGACGGCGATGGCAGTGCGTGGCGGTCATGTCGCCGTCCCCCCGGTGGGCGCATCGATCTGGTCGGCGCGACGACCGTAGCGGGCCCGATAGGCCAGCAGACGCGTGCGCTGGTCGAGAAGTTCGGCGCTTTCACCCGCGAATGCAAGCAGATCGTCCAGTCCTGCGACCGCGATCACGGGAATGCCGGATTCCGCCGTCACCGCCTCGGCGGCCGACAGCGCCGGGCCGTCCGGCGGCACCTCCTGACGGTCCAGCGCGATCACGATGCCGGCCGGGGTGCCGCCGCCGTCCCGGATCAACCCCAGGGCCTCGCGGATCGCAGTGCCGGCGGTGATCACGTCGTCCACGATCAGCACCCGCTTCCCGGCCAGCGGCGCACCGATCAGGGTGCCGCCCTCGCCGTGGGTCTTGGCTTCCTTGCGGTTGAAGGCCAGCGGCAGATCGCGGCCGCGGCGGGCGTATTCGCAGGCCAGCGCGGTCGCCAGCGGAATGCCCTTGTAGGCCGGGCCGAACAACAGGTCGAAGTCGAGGCCGGCGGTGTCGACCGCATCGGCGTAACAGCCGGCCAGTCCGGCGAGCGCGGCGCCGGAATCGAAGCGCCCGGCGTTGAAGAAATAGGGGCTCAGCCGACCCGATTTCAGGGTGAATTCGCCGAAGCGCAGCGCTTCCGCGCGCAGGGCCAGCTGGAGGAATCGGGTGCGGTGGTCGGTCACGGGCGGTCGCAGGCGGGCGGATGGGCAGATGATAAATCCTGCGTGACCGCCGCAACGGCCCGGGCCGTGCGCGGATGGCCGCCGCCGGGGCGCCCGTCGATCCGACGGCGAATCCGTTACTCTTGCCCGATCCCGTCGCTGTGCGGCTCCCACCGGGTTTTCATGCGCATCATCAGTTTCAACGCCAACGGCCTGCGCTCCGCGGCCACCAAGGGATTCTTCGACTGGTTCCGCGCGCAGGACGCCGACGTGCTCTGCGTGCAGGAGACCAAGGCGCAGGAACACCAGCTCGGTGCCCCGGAACTGTTGCCCACCGGCTACCGCGCGTTCTTCAAGGACGCGATCACCAAGAAGGGCTACAGCGGCGTCGGCATCTACAGCCGCCGGCCGCCGGACGAGGTCCGCACTTCGCTGGGCTGGGCGCCGTTCGACGACGAGGGCCGCTACATCGAAGCGCGCTACGGCAATCTCAGCGTCGTCTCGTTCTACATCCCGTCCGGTTCCTCGGGCGAATTGCGCCAGGACTTCAAGTTCGAAGTGATGCGGTGGCTCAAGCCGATCCTCGACGAATGGCTGCGCAGCGGACGCGATTACGTGCTGTGCGGCGACTGGAACATCGTCCGCGCCCGCAACGACATCAAGAACTGGACCTCGAACCAGAAGAATTCCGGCTGCCTGCCCGAAGAGCGCGCTTGGCTCAACGCGCAGATCGCCGACGCCTGCGGCGACGGCACCGCCGCGCCGGACCGCGGCTGGCTCGACAGCTACCGGGTGCTGAAACCGGAAGGCACCGACTACACCTGGTGGTCGCAGCGGGGCGCCGCCCGCGCCAACGACGTGGGCTGGCGCATCGACTACCAGTTCATCACGCCGTCGCTGCGCGACAAGGTCAAGGCCTGCGCGATCCACCGCGATCCGCGGTTCTCCGATCACGCGCCCTATGTCGTCGATTACGACCTCGGGACCGACCGCCGATGAGCGCGACGACTTCGCCGAAAGCGGCCTACGGCTGGCGCGACGTGCTGCGCGCGCTGCGCCAGCGCAAGGTGCTGGCGATGCTGATGCTCGGCTTCTCCTCGGGGTTGCCGCTGTATCTGGTCGGCAACACGATGGGTTACTGGATGCGCGATGGCGGCAGCGAACTGTCCGCGATCGGTTTCCTCTCCTGGGTGGGGCTGGCCTACACCCTGAAGTTCGTGTGGGCGCCGATCATCGACAAGACCAACGTGCCGCTGCTCGGTCGGCTCGGACATCGGCGCGGCTGGATCCTGGCGTCGCAGCTGGTGGTGGCCGCCGGCCTGATCGGCATGGCGGTGATCCAGCCGGAAGGCGGTCTGGTGGTGTTCGGCGTGATGGCGCTGATCGCGGCGTTCGCGTCGGCCACCCAGGACATCGTGGTCGACGCCTGGCGCATCGAGATTTCGGACAACGGCGAAGAACTCGGCCTGCTGAGCGCCGGTTCGCAGCTGGGCTATCGCACCGCGCTGCTGGTCACCGATGCGCTGATCCTGATCCTGGCCGCCCACATCGGCTGGTCGCTGTCGTACTGGGTGATGGCGCTGCTGATGGGCATCGGCATGCTGGCGGTGTTCCTCGCGCGCGAACCGGTCGGCAAGCGCGCGGCGGCTGATCCGACGACGGGACATCCGACAACGGAGCATGCGGCCACGACTCTGTGGACCGCGCGCGGTTTCTTCGATGCCGTCGTCGGTCCGTTCGTGTCGTTCTTCCGCACCCACGGCAAATGGGCGCTGCTGATGCTGCTGGCGATCAGCCTGTATCGCCTGCCGGACTTCGTGATGGGGCCGATGGCCAACCCGTTCTACAAGGATCTCGGGGTGACCAAGGAGCTGGTGGGCGAGGTGCGCGCGACCGTGGGATTGATCGCGTCGCTGATCGGGATCGCCGCGGGCGGGCTGTCCGCGGTGCGCTTCGGCCTGATTCCCACCCTGCTGGCGGGCGCGATCGTCGGCCCGGGTTCCAATGCCGCGTTCGCGTGGCTGGCGTACCAGGATCCGACCATGACCAACTTCGCGATCGCGATGGTCATCGACAACGTCTCCTCGGGATTCGCGGGCACCGCGCTGGTGGCCTACATGTCCAGTCTCACCAGCGTCGGTTACACGGCCACGCAGTACGCGCTGCTCAGCTCGTTCTATGCGCTGCTGGGCAAGGTGCTGAAAGGCTTTTCCGGGGTCGTGGTGGAACAGTTGGAGGTCGGGCGCACGCTGCTCGAAGCCTACGCGCTGTTCTTCCTCGGCACGGCCCTCGCCGGCATTCCCGCGCTGCTGCTGTGCCTGCTGCTGGTGATGCGCAAGCCGCCGGCCCCTGCGGCCGCCGCGCCGGCGTGATGGCGGCGCGATCGCCATGACCGACCTCGTCCTCCGCGATATCGATCCGATGATGGCCGAGCGCATCCGCAGGGTTTCGGAGGCGAACGGCTGGACGATGCATCAGACCATCCTGCATCTGATCGAACGCGGGCTCTACGCCAGCGAGGGCGGCGCGCTGCGTTTCGATTCGAAGGAGTCGGACGTCCTGCAGTCGGTGATCGCGGCGCTGGAGACCGTGCCGAACGATCCGGGTTTCTCGCTCATCGGTCGCGTCGCCGGCGCGTCGACCGCGCCCGAGGCGCCATCGTCGCCGACCGAGTTCGATCCGAACGAACTGGAGCGTTTCCTGCAGAACGTGCCGGTGGGCTCGAAGCTCGGCAGCCACGAGTGATGCGTCGTGCCGGCTGAAATGGATTGCGGATATTTCGGTAGAGCGGCCTTCAGGCCGCTGCTCTTGCGGTACGAAGCAGCAGCGGCCTGAAGGCCGCTCTACCGCCGCATGGGTGTTTCGTCGGTCGTGGACGCGATGCGATCGTCGCGATGTTCCGGGTTCCGCGTGGGCCGACTCGCCGCTACGCCGGATAGATCGCCCCCAGCACCCGCGGCCCGGCCGCGCCGGTGACGCTGGGCAGGTTGCCGGGACGGCCGAGCAGGGTCTGCCGCGCCAGCCAGGCGAAGCCGAGGGCTTCGACCATGTCCGGGTCGATGCCGTGCGCGGCGGTGGACTCGACCGCGACGCCCGGCAGCGCGTCCGCGAGCGCCCGCATCAGCACCGGGTTGTGCACGCCGCCGCCGCAGGCGATCACGCGCGCGGCGCCGGGCAGCGTGGCGCGCAGGGCGTCGACGACGGTGCGCACGCTCAGCGCCAGCAGCGTGGCCTGGACATCGGCAGGCGTGGGATCGCCCTGCAGCCGCGCCTCGACCCAGGCGAGGTGGAACTGGTCGCGACCGGAGGATTTCGGCGGCGGCATCGCGAACCACGGCTCGTCCAGCAGGCGCGCCAGCAGCGCGGCGTCGACCTGGCCGCCGGCCGCGAACGCGCCGCCGCGGTCGTAGCCCGCGCCGGTGTGGCGCAGGCACCAGGCATCCATCAGGCCGTTCGCGGGGCCGGTATCGAAGCCGCGCACCGGGCCGCCATCGCGCGGCAGCAGGGTGAGATTGGCGATGCCGCCGAGATTCAGCACCGCGCGATCCTCGTCCGGCGAGGACAGCAGCGCGGCGTGCAGCGCCGGCAGCAGCGGGGCGGCATGGCCGCCGGCGGCGAGGTCGCGGCGGCGGAAATCGGCGACCGTGCGCACGCCGGTGGTCTCGGCGATCCGGGTCGGGTCGCCCAGCTGCAGGGTGAAGGGATACGGCCCGTGCGGGCGGTGGCGCAGGGTCTGGCCGTGCGAACCGATCGCGGCGATGGCCGCGCGGTCGACGCCGCTGTCGCGGATCGCGGTCTCGGCGGCCGTGGCGAACGCGGCGCCGATGCGCGCATCGAGTTCGCCGATCTCGTCCAGGGTCATCGCCTGGGCATGCTGTCCCAGCGCCACCAGCCGTGCGCGCAGATCCGGGTCCCAGGGATAGGTTCGCCCGAACACCAGCCCGGCCTGCGGCGTGGGCGCGTCGTGGAAGCGGGCGATGGCGACATCGATCCCGTCGGCGCTGGTGCCGGAGATCATGCCGAGGTACAGCGCGTCGTCGAAGGCGGTCATCGCCGGATTATCGCCGGATCATCGCTGGATTATCGTCCGATCATCGACGCAAGCACCCGCGAATTCCGGACCCCGGATGCGCGGACGGCGCCGTGAGGCGCCGTCCGGGTACTGCCTGCGAAGACCGGGCCGCGGGTCAGCCCTTGTTCTTCGGCTTCTGCGCCGGCTTCGCGCCGAGCGCGGCGGCGAGGCGCTGCTGCGCGCTCTCCATGGCGCCGGGGAAGACGATGTTCTCGACCGTGCGGATCTTGGCCATCGCGCGCTGGGTCTCGGTGCGGAAGCTGGCCAGCTCGGCGCCGCGCAGCGGCTCCGGCGGCGGCATCGTCATCGACAGCGGATTGCGGTGCACGCCGTTGACGCGGAATTCGTAGTGCAGATGCGGCCCGGTGGACATGCCGGTGCTGCCGACGTAGCCGATCACCGTGCCCTGGGCGATGCGCTGACCCGGACGGATATTGCCGAAGCGCGACATGTGGCCGTACAGCGTGGTGTAACCGCGGCCGTGATCGAGGATGACCGCGCGGCCGTAGCCGCCCTGCCAGCCGACCACCTTCACCACCGCGTCGCCGGCGGCCTGGATCGGCGTGCCGGTCGCCGCGGCATAGTCCACGCCCTTGTGCATGCGGGTCCGGCCCAGCACCGGATGGCGGCGCGTGCCGAAGCTCGACGACAGCCTGGCGTAGGGAATCGGCATGCGGATGAAGGCCTTCTTCAGCGGCCGGCCGTCGGCGGTGAAGTATTCGGGCCGGCCGTTGCGGGTGTGGCGGAAGCCGGTGTGCAGCTTGCCGTCGATCGTCACCGCCGCAGCGAGCACCGCGCCGGTGCGCTGCAGTTCGCCGTCCACCCACATCTGGTCGACGACCACGCTGAAGTGGTCGTCGGCGTCGAGATCGGAATCGAAGTCGACGTCGTACTTGAAGATTTCGTCGGTCAGCTGGTCGAGATGGGCGCCGCTGAGCCCGAGTTTGCGCGCCGAACGGAACAGCGAGCTGCCGACCTTGCCGCTGAGGACCACGGTGCGCACGTCGACGTCGCGGCGGATCAGGGTTTCCTCGATCTCGTCGCCGGTGAGGTCGAGCTGCACGCGCTGGCCGTCGCTGCGCAGGTAGCGGATCGCGCGCAGCTTGCCGTTGACCGGCAGATCCACCGACAGCTGGGTCTTGGGCGTGATCTGGCCGATCTCGGCCTTCACGCCCGGATGCGCCAGCACCCGCTTGAGGTCGGCCTCGGGAATGCCGAGGCTGGTGAACATGTGCTTCAGCGAGGCGCCGCGGCGCACGGTCACCGCATGCCAGCTGTCGCCCAGGCTGCCCTGCAGGCGCGCGCGCGACAGCGGCGGCAGCTTCAGCGAGAGCGTCTGGGTGGGAATGGCGGAGGGCGGCTGCAGCACGGTGGCGAAGCCGGGCACGATCGCGCCGAGCAGCGCGACCATGGTCGCGACCAGGCTGGCCTGCGCCCATTGGCGGCGGGTCCAGCGGCCGTTGAAGCCGGCGGAGGGGCCCTGTCCGGGCTCGGTCTGGCGGTCGACCTGTTCCTTGGCCAGACGCAGATTGCGCAGACGGATCAAACGGTTGCGCAGGGTGCGGCTCGACGGCGTCGTCATGAAACGGATTCCCCTGTCGGGACAGCCAAAGCGGTAACATAAGTTAGTCGAAAAGAGTGCGTCAAATCCTTGACCGGCTTGGTTTTTTTCGACTTTTCGGTTTAACTAGACTTTAACGCCCCGTTCATGCGCCGGGCCCGGTTCTGCCGACGGGTTCGCGCTTGCGTCCCTCATTGCCTACCGGCTCACCGTTCAGCCCGCCCATGTCCACCGAAGCCCCGAATTCCGCCGTCGACCCTGCCGTCATCGAGACCCTTGCCCGCGGCGCCGACGAAATCCTCAAGCGCGAGGAACTGGAAGCCCGCCTGCGGCTGGGCCGCCCGCTGCGGATCAAGGCCGGCTTCGACCCGACCGCGCCGGATCTGCACATCGGCCACACCGTCCTGCTGAACAAGATGCGCCAGTTCCAGGACCTCGGGCATCAGGTGATTTTCCTGATCGGCGACTTCACCGGGATGATCGGCGACCCCACCGGCAAGAACGTCACCCGCAAGCCGCTGACCCGCGAGGACGTGCTGGCCAACGCCGAAACCTACGCCGAGCAGGTGTTCAAGGTGCTGGACAGGGACCGCACCGAAGTGCGCTTCAACAGCGAATGGTTCGGCCGGATGAGCGCGGCCGACATGATCCGGCTCGCCGGCCAGCACACGGTCGCGCGCATGCTGGAACGCGACGACTTCGCCAAGCGCTACGCGGCGCAGCAGTCGATCGCGATCCACGAATTCCTCTACCCGCTGGTGCAGGGCTACGACTCGGTGGCGCTGAAGGCCGACGTGGAACTGGGCGGCACCGACCAGAAGTTCAACCTGCTGATGGGCCGCGGCCTGCAGGAGCACCACGGCCAGCCGCCGCAGATCGTGCTGACCATGCCGCTGCTGGAAGGCCTGGACGGCGTGAACAAGATGTCGAAGTCGCTGGGCAACTACATCGGCATCGCCGAGCCGGCGATCGACATCGTCAACAAGACCATGAAGATCGGCGACGCGTTGATGTGGCGCTGGATCGATCTGCTGAGCTTCGAAATCTCCATCGCCGAAGCCGCGCGGCTGAAGGCCGACATCGAGGGCGGGCAGTTGAATCCGCGCGACGTGAAGCTGCGCCTCGCGCGCGAGCTCGCCGCGCGTTTCCACGACGCCGCCGCGGCCGAGACCGCGATCGCCGGCTGGCACGCCGCGGTCACCGGCCAAGGCGATACGTCGCTGCTGCCGCTGCAGGAGGTGACCGTGCCGGCCGAAGGCATCCGCATCGCCGCGCTGTTCACCGCCGCGGGCATCACCGCCAGCAACGGCGAGGCCAGCCGCAAGCTCAAGGAACGCGCGGTGAAGGTCGATGGCCAGGTCGTGGAAGATCCGACCACGACGTTCGCTCCGGGTTTCGAGGGCGTGCTGCAGGTCGGCAAGCGCAATTTCGCGCGGGTGCGTCTGATCGCGGGCTGAGCCCGCGCCGCAGGAGATCCCTCATGTCGACGGCACGGCCGATTGCATCGATGTTCGGACTGGCTTTTCTGTTCTCGCTCACGGGGTGCGTGATGAGCAATACACCGATGAAAGCGCCGCAGACGTCCTCGGCGATCGAGGTCCCCTCCGCGACCTCGACCGAGGCGCTGTTCTCGTGCGCGGAGACCACCGTGCAGGCGTTGGCGGACACCGACGACCGGTGGGATCCGCGGGTCACCCGCAGGGATGTCGAGGCCGGTGTGCTGGAAACCTCGAATTACGGCAAGGAGAACGAATCGGGGTTCCGGATCAGGCTTCGTTTCGTCTCCGGCAGCGGCCAGGCGCAGGTCGGGCTCAAGGGCGCGGGCGCCTATTTCATCGATCTCGGCGTCGAAGAAGCGATGACCCGGTTCAAGTCGAAGATGTCCGTCTGCCTGTCGTCCCGATAGCGCGCCCGCACCGATCGGCGCTTTTCCAATACTGAGTCGCACGCATGCCGGACTATTCGATCGAAGCCAGGTCGCTGGATCTGCCTGGACCCTACAGCCACAACTTCTGGGTGCTGCGCGACCAGGACGGCAAGGCGCTCGCGGAGCTGCACGGGCTCGCGACCGACCGCGAAACTGGCAAGACCGTGCCGATCGGCACCGACGAGCAACTGCATTCCCTGCGCGTCCGCCATTTCCCGCTCGATGCCGATTACGCGCAAAGCCTCGGTGCGAAGCAGAGCATGGGCGGCTACATCGTCGCCGGGCAGGACAGCCGGACGGTGCTGACTTCCGACAAGGAGGAGGTGATGGCGCGCTGGAACGCCGCGGTCGCCGCCACCGTGCCGCTGAACGCGCTCGATCGCGACTATCCGAGCTACGGCTTCAAGACGTTCGCCGAGACGGTCAACAGCAACTCGACCTATCGCACCCTGGGCGAAGTCATGGGCGTCCATGTCCACGAATTCAGTGGCGTCATGGAGCCCGGCATCGACAACCGCATGGTCGACACGAAGCGGATCGAGGAATTGCGCACGCACGGGTATCCGGTGCTGGACGAGCCGTCGATCAAGCGCGACGGCAAGTACGAATTTCTGGAACTGTCGCCCGTGCCAACCCCCGGGCCCAGCCCCGCGCCGGTCGACGATGGCCACGCGCAGTACGACCCGCGCACCCCGGGGCATCCCGGCCACGCCGATTACGCGCGCATCCGCGAAGGCCTGGCCGGCAGCCTCGCAGACGCCCGCGCGCTGGACAACGTCAGCGCCTCGGCCTATCGGGAAATGGCCGCGAATCCGCTGATGAAGCAGGTCGACTACGTCGGCGTGCACAACGGCAACGCCATCGTCGCGTACGCGCCCTACGGCCTGGGCCGCGAGCCGATGTTCAACGTCCACACCGATGTGGCCCAGGCACGGCAGCAGCCGGCGGAAGAAAACCTGGATCGCGCGCAGGCGCTGGTGGAGGCGCGGGCGATGGCGCAGACCCAGGAACAGGCCTCGCAATCGCAGTCCCAGTCGCAGGGCGGCTCGGCGCTCGCCATCGGCGCCAGAACGACCTGATCCGGCGCTTCAGAGCGACCGCGGTGCGATCGCCGGCGCGCCCTGCGCGCGCGTCTCGTCCTGCTGACGCTCGAACGACCGCTCCGGCTCGAATGCCACCGTTTGCCGCTGCGCAGCCAGCCGTTCGAGGCTCTGCTCGGCCGGCGCCAGATCCGCGATCTCCACCCGCGCGCGCCTGGCGTGGGGTGCGGCCGGGTCCTCGCCCTGGACCATGATCAGGCCGTTGCCGTCGCGGCTCGACAGCACGTGGTCGATGCGCGTCATGCCCTGTTCCGCGGCGCTGAGCGCGATCGCGGCCGCGGCATCGGCGTGCCGGTCGGGCCCGGACAGGGCGGCGACCGGTCCCAGCCGCGTCAGGCCGTCGCTCGCCTGCCGGTACAGCGGATGCTCCGGCAGCGTTTCCGGCACCGGAACCGGCGGCGGGGCCGGCGGGCCGACCCACTGCGGCCGTTCACGGTCCGGCGGCAGTCCGAGATTGCGCAGCGCCTGCGCGCGTTCGACCACGAAGTCGGGATGGTCGTGCTGGAAGGGCGGGAAGCCGAAGACCGCCGGATCCTTCACCGCGACCATCCCGTCGGCCGGGACATTGAGCAGCGCGCGATTCGCGCCGAGCGCGTCGAAATCGACGCGGTAGTGGGTCACGACCGCCGCCTCGGGCGGCGCCAGTTTCGGGGCGTCGGTCATCGGGATGCCGGCGACGGTGTCGCCGCCGGACGATCGCAATGCCATCGCGTCCGGCGCCGTCGGTGCGTCCTGCCCATGCAGGCCCTCCGCGTATCGCAGCTTCTCGGCGCTCTGGATGACTTCGAGTCCGTTGAGGAGCGCCTGGTGCCGATAGTCCAGCAGGCCGTTGGCGCCGAACGTGCCGGGCAGGGCGTCGGCGTAATTGACCTTCATCGCGTCCACGTTCGCGTCCGAGAACGGCAGGGTGCCGTCTGCGTTGCGCGCGAGGCCGCGCCAGGCGTAGCCCTGCGGATCGCCGGGGCGCGGCGTCAGGAAATCCTCCGACCAGGTGGGCATCGTCCGCGCGAGGTCGGCGGCCTCGACCGTCATCCCCGCCTTTCGCATCGCCGAAATCACCGCGTTGAAGCCGCCGATCTCCGCGCGCGCTTCGCTTTCGCGTGAGGCTTCGATCAGGCCTCGCAGCGCGTCGGTGTAATCGTGCGGACGGTCCGCGCTGCGGCTGATCGCATCGACCGCCGGCAGGAACGTCCCCTTGAGGTGGGTGGCGTCGTGCGCGTCCAGCGCGTGCTGCGTTTCGTGTCCCAGGGTGAAGACCAGCTCCATCGGATGGCCGGCGTCCGGGTTGGGAATCGACATCGCCCGTGTGGTCGGGCTGTAGCTCGCGCCCGCACCGGGCGAGGTGCTCTGGTCGAAGCGTTCCAGCAAGCCTTCGCCGATGGCGGTGAGCAGGTTCTGCCGGAGTTCGGGCGAGGATTCGATGGCATGCCGCAGGTAGGTGTCCTGCTCGCGCGGCAAGGACACGCTGAAGGCGGGATGCTCGTAGGCGTCGAGCATCGCATCGAGCCTGCGTGCGGATTCTTCCGGATCGTATCGAGCCACGCGCGCCCCCTTCGGCCGTCCTGGTGCCATCCAGAACGGCAAGGCCGACGCGTCGCGGACAGACGACGCGCCGTATGCGGGCGGCCGCGCCGCCTAGAGCGTGTGCGGCTTGACCGCGCCCTGCGGCGGCGGGTCCTGGGCCTGGCCCTGCGCCGGGTCCTGTCCCTGGCCCTGCTGGACGGCCACCACCGGCGGCTGCAGCACCGGTGGCTGCTGCGCCTGATGCAGGTCGTGCAGGCTGTCCTGCGCGGGTCGCGCCGCCGCCTGCGCCAGATCGACGGCGGCATGGCGCGATTCGGGCGCGCCCGGATCCTGCCCCTGCACGGCGATCATCCGGCCCGCCGGCTGGCTGGGCACGATGCTGTCGATCTGCTGCAGACCGTCCCGCTGCGCCTGCAGCGCCAGCGCCGCGGCCACGTTCTCGAAGCGCACGCGGTCGCCGAGATCGCCGGCGCCGCTCACGCCCGCCAGCGCCGCGCGCGCCTGGGTCATCAGCGCGGGTTCGTGTACCTGCGGCTGCGCCGGTGGCACCGGCACGCGCGCGACGTTCGGGTTGGGATCGTCGGGATCGCGGCTGCCGAAGACCGACTGCGCGAAGGCGGACACGCGCTGGCTTGCGCTGCTCGGCAAGACGCCCTGCTCGCGCAGCAGACGGGTGGCCTGATCGCGGCCGCGCACCGCGTCGGCGGTGAGGTCCACGCTGGCGTCGACCTGCGCGCGGCGCGGATCGTTCGGGGCGGCGTGGGCGTCGTCGAGCGCCTTGTTGCGCGCGAACGTGTCCACCGTGCGCAGCACGCCGTCCGGCGGGAAGCGCATCACCCCGGGGTTCGCGCCCAGGGACGCGAAATCGATCCTGTAGGCGTTGTCCACCGGCACGTAGTCCGGCGTGCGCCGGGTATAGAAATCGCGCTGGTGGTCCATGCTGGCGGCGCGGGTGATGTCCTTCTCCGAATCCTGCACCAGCTTCCAGGCGGTGATGATCGACTGGTGACGGTAGTCGAGCAGGCCGTTGTCGCCGAACGAACCGGGGAACTTGTCGGCGTAGTGGTGCTTCATCGCTTCCACGTTCTCCGGCGAGAACGCCAGGGTGCCGTCGGCGGCGCGGGTGAGCCCCGCCTTCAGCTGATAGGTCAGGTTCGGCGCGCTGCCGCGGCGTTCGATGAAATCGTCCATGCGCCCGGGGAGGGCTTCGTACAACGCGCGCTCGGTGGGCACGCCGCCGCCGTTCTTGCGCGACACGTACGAGCACAGCGCGTTGAAGCCGCCGATGTGCGCCTGCGCTTCCTCGGCGCGCACGCCTTCGACGTAGCGGGCCACCGCGGGCGTGTAGTCGCGCGGGGCGCCATGCGGCGAGGGTTGCGCCGCGCGGTCCGGATCGTCGGGATCGGCCTTCGCCGGCACGTACGGCGCCTGGATCGCGGCGATGTCCTGTTTCAGGCGTTCGGCGTACGGCTGTTCCTGGCCCTTGAGGCTGAGCGCGTGCTGGGTTTCGTGGCCGAGCACGAACACCAGCGCCGCGGCGTTGTCGTACGACGCCTTGGTGACGTCGAGCGTCTGGGTGCGGCTGTTGTACGAGCCGCCGGCGCCGTCCAGCTGCGCGGCGTCGAGAGTGAACCGGTCGATGTAGCCGGCGTCGAAGGCGCGCGACAGGTTGTCGCGCAGCACCGGCGATTGCACCACCACCGCTTCGAGCGTGGCGCGACCGTAGAGATTGCGCTCGCGGCGGTCGGCGATGCTGTCTTCGTAGGCGGCGAGGGCGGCGTCAAGCGTGGGCATGGCGGGCCTCCACGCTGTCGATCAGCACGCGGGCGACGCACAGGCGATCCGGATGCGCGGCGCTTTCGGCGCGCAGCTGCACGTCGACCGCGAACGGGCCGCGGCGGAAGCGGA
Organism: Lysobacter hankyongensis; assembly: GCF_039543145.1. NCBI lineage: Bacteria > Pseudomonadati > Pseudomonadota > Gammaproteobacteria > Lysobacterales > Lysobacteraceae > Lysobacter > Lysobacter hankyongensis. The sequence continues at coordinate 433,919 of NZ_BAABJE010000005.1, forward strand.
AGCCGGAGAATGCGTCGCGCGGGCCGAGGATCGGCGTCGAGGTGTAACCCGCAGCGCCGAGCGCATCGGCGAACTCGCCGAATTCCATGCCGCAGACCGCGGACCAGTCGTCGTGGGCGCCCTGCTGGTCGTCGAAGGCGATCAGCAGCCGATTGGGTTCTCCGCCGCGCTCGGGGTCGCGCAGCGCGATGACGTTGCCGATCCAGCGCGCGTCGATGGGTTCGCCGAAACCGAAGACGCGCGCGTCCTCGCGATCGAATTCGACATCGCGACCGAAGGCTCGGCCGACCTGCGCCGGGCCGATGTCGTCGACGGTCCGCAGGCCGTCGAGCAGATGCAGGATGCGCGCACTGAAGGCGCGGCTGCGTGCGAGGGGCGTGTCTGGATTCATGGTCTTCCCTGGGGGCGTGAATGCGGCGACGCTGCGGCGCGTCCGCGGCCGAGAGTGCATCCGCCGACGCGACCGGTCAACGACCGGCCGGACCGGCCGCCGGCGCCATCGGGCGATCGCGCCCGACGGGCCCGCGCTCACATCGACATGCCCTTGCCCGGCTGCGGCGGATCCACGGTCGGGGTCTGCGCCGGCGTCTGCGCGCCCTGCAGCGCCTGCAGGCTCTGTTCGGCCGGCTGCCTGACCGCCTGCGCGACCTCCACCGCCGCGAGGCGCGCGTCCGCGGCCGACGGGTCCTGGCCCTGCACCGCGATCAGGCGTTCGCCGCCGGTGCTTTTCACCACATGGTCGATCGCGGTCAGGCCGCTGGTCTGCGCCTGCGCCGCGAGGGCGGCCGCGGCGTTCTCGAACGCCTTCGGATCGCCCAGCCCGCCGTTGGGCCCCAAGGCTTCCAGCGCTTTTCTCGACTGCTGCAGCAATGCGGGTTCCGGCGCCGGTGCCTCGATGTCGGCGGGCAAATCGATCGCATTGCGGCGGCCCAGCGCCCGCATCGCGTCGGGGCGCGCCACCGCCGCGGTCAGGGTCGGGTCCACCGCCGCGCGCAGCGCCTGGATCTCCGGGTCCTCCATCGGTGCGCCGGATTGCAGGCGCGTGGCGACGGCGTAATTCGTATCGACGACGTCGACGATGCCGCCGGCCGGGAATTTCAGGATCGCCGGGCTGGCGCCGAGCGCCGCGAAGTCGATCTTGTAGGCGTGCTGGACCGGCGCGTAGTCGGGCGCCAGTTGCCCGTCCGGCCCGGTCGCCGCGCTGGCGGCGAGGATCGAGCGGTGCTGGCCGTAGCCGGTTTCGGCGGTGTGGATCTCCTTCCAGGCGTTGAAGATCGCCTGGTTGCGGTAATCCATCAGACCGTTCGGGCCGAACGTGCCGGGGAACTTGTCCGCGTAGTACACCTTCATGCGATCGATGTTGCCGTCGGACAGCGCCATGCTCCCGTCCGCTTCGCGGACGAGGCCGGGCTTCATGGTGTAGTCCTTCCAGATCAGCCCGGTGACGTTGATGAAGTCCGACATTCGGCCGGGGGCGGTGTCGTACATCTCGCGGACGGTCGGCGCGCGGTCCAGATGGCGCTCGTGGCGGACGTAGGACGCGAGCGCGTTGAAGCCGCCGATATGCGCCTGCGCTTCCTCGCGGCGGGTGCCTTCGACCACGTCGCGCACCACGTCGGTGTAATCGCGCGGCGCCGCGCGACTGGTGGGCGCGTTGTTGTTGTCGGCCCGCAATCCGATCGCCGCGGTGAGCGCGGTGTCGTAGGCCGGGGCCTGGCCCTGCAGGCTGAGCGCGTGCTGGGTTTCGTGGCCGAGCACGAACACCAGATTCGGCTCGTTGCGGAACGAACCAGCGTTGAGGTTCATCGATTTTTCGCCGGGGCTGTACGAGCCGCCGGCGCCGTCGTCGGCGGCGACGAACCTGAAACTGTCGAGATGGCCGGCGGCGATGGCCTCCTGCAGCTTCGTCTTCAGCACCGGCGAGGCCTCGATCGCGTGCTCCAGCGCGGCGCGGCCATGGGCGGGATCCGCCGGCTGCGCGGCCTCGTAGGCATCGAGCAGGTCGGTCAATGTCGGCCGCGGCGGTGGCGGTGCGGGCGCTTCCGGCACCACCGCCAGCGGCGGTGCGGGCGGATCGGGCACGGGCGGATCGGGTATGGGTGGGCCTGGCACGGGTGCGCCGATGGGCGCATCGGGCAACGGTCCGGGTGGCGGGCCGGGCGGCGGTGCGGGCGCGTCGGGCACCGGCTCGTGCGGCGCCGCATCCTGCGGTTGCGGCTGCTCGCCGCCGATGACGTCAGGCGACCGCTGCATGGCGCGCCTCCGTATCGATGACCAGCATGCTCACGCACAGCCGCTGCGGTTGGTCCGGACGCACGGCGCGGACGATCGCTTCGATGGACACGTCGCCGCGTTCGAACAGCACGCCGTAGAACGCGTCGCGCGGCCCGAGGTTCGGGCGCGCCGTGTAACCGGCCGCGATCAGCGCCGCGGACCAGGCCTCCAGATCCAGCGCGCAGACGTCGGACAGATCGTCGTAGCGGCCGGTCTGGTCGTCGCAGGAAAAGACGATCCGCGTCGGCGCACCGCCGCGCGGATCGGGCACGGTGACGAGATTGAGGATCCAGCGCGGATCGACGGCTTCGCCGATGCCGTAGGTACCGGGATCGGACGGATCGGTCGCGACCGGCGTGCCAAGGATCGCCTGCAGGCGATCCGGAACGAGGTCGCCGGGGCCGCGGAGCGATTCGAGCAGGCGCAACACGCGCCGACCGAACGCTTCGCTCCGCTGAAGGGACTGCGATGCCATGCCAACCTCCTTGTTGCCGTGCCTGTCGTCGTGCCTGTCGTCGCGTGCGCGGCGGCGGCGTCGCGCAAGCATCGTTCTTCACAACGAAACGCGGGTCGGCGCACGGCCACCATGACCACCGCCACGGCGCCCGGCGGCGCGGATCTGTCATGCTTGGCCATCGGACTCCGGATTCGTCGCCCTCATGTTTTCACGAAAATTTCACTTACTGATGCTCATGACCCTGCCGCTGACCTCGCTCGCCGCCGATCTGCCCACGCCTCCCGATGCCGCGAAAAAGCCCCATGCGGTCAAGGCCCCGCACGGCGCGGTGCGCAACGACGAGTACTACTGGCTGCGCGACGACACCCGCAAGGACCCGGCGATGCTGGGCTATCTCAACGCCGAGAACGCCTACGCCGATGCGGTGATGGCGCCGCTCAAGCCGCTGCAGGAAACGCTCTACGACGAGATCGTCGGCCGCATCAAGCAGGACGACGATTCGGTGCCGTACCGCGAACGCGGCTACTGGTACTTCAGCCGCTTCAAGGCGGGCCAGGACTATCCGGTGTACATCCGCGCCAGGGCCGCCGCCGACGGCAGCCAGGGCAAGGCCGATGAAGTCCTGCTCGATCTGAACGTGCTGGCCAAGGGCAAGGATTACTACAGCGTCGGCGATTACGCGATCAGCCAGAACAACAGGCTGATGGCCTACGCCGAGGACACCAGCGGCCGCCGCCAGTACACCGTGCGCTTCAGGAACCTCGAGACCGGCGAGCTGTACCCCGACGAGATCAAGGGCGTCTCCGCGAACCTGGTCTGGGCCGACGACGACAAGACCCTGTTCTACGTCGAGAACGACCCCGAGACCCTGCTGACGGTGCGGGTGAAGAAGCACGTGCTGGGCACGCCGGTCAGCACCGACGTCCTGGTCTACGAGGAAGAGGACGACAGCTTCTACATGGGCATCAGCCGCACCCGCGACGACAAGTACATCTGCATCGGCGTGGAAAGCACGGTCTCCAGCGAAATGCGCTGCGCGCCGGCCGCGAAGCCCGAGACCTTCACCGTGCTGGCGCCGCGCCAGCGCGACGTGGAGTACGACGCCGAGCATCTCGACGGCCGCTGGGTGATCCTCACCAACGCGCCGGGCGCCGACGGCAAGCCGGCCGCGAACTACAAACTGATGACTGCGCCCAGCGACGCCACGTCGCGCGCGCAGTGGAAGGAATGGATCGCCCACCGCGACGACGTGTTCCTGCAGGGCTTCGAGCTGTTCGACGGCTTCACCGCGGTCGAGGAGCGTTCCAACGGTCTCGAGCGCATCCGCCTGATCCGCGCCGACGGCGGCGAGGAGTACGTGAAGGCCGACGATCCGGCCTATTCCATGGGCCTGTCGACGAACGCCGAAGCCGACACCCCGTGGCTGCGCTACAGCTACACCTCGATGATCACGCCGGCCACCACCTACGAACTGAACACCGCCACCGGCGAACGCCGGATGCTCAAGCAGCAGCCGGTGATCGGCTACGACGCCACGAAGTACGCCAGCGAACGCGTCTGGGCCACCGCGCGCGACGGCACGAAGATCCCGGTGTCGCTGGTCTACCGCAAGGGCTTCGAGCGCAACGGCAAGGCCGCGCTGCTGCAGTACGCCTACGGCAGTTACGGCAGTTCCACCGACCCGGGCTTCAGCCTGACCAACGTCAGCCTGCTCGATCGCGGCATGGTCTACGCCATCGCCCACATCCGCGGCGGCCAGGAAATGGGCCGCAAGTGGTACGACGACGGCAAGCTGTTCCGCAAGAAGAACACCTTCACCGACTTCATCGACGTCACCGATTTCCTGGTGCGCGAAGGCTATGCCGCGAAGGATCGCGTCGCCGCCTATGGCGGCAGCGCCGGCGGCCTGCTGATGGGCGCGATCTCGAACATGGCGCCGGACCGCTATCGCGTGATCCTGTCGCAGGTGCCGTTCGTCGACGTGGTCACCACGATGCTCGACCCGAGCATTCCGCTGACCACCAACGAATACGACGAGTGGGGCAATCCGGAAAAGAAGGATGCCTACGACTACATGCTGACCTACTCGCCGTACGACAACCTCTCGAAGCAGGCCTATCCGGCGATGTTCGTCGGCACCGGCCTGTGGGATTCGCAGGTGCAGTACTGGGAGCCGGCGAAGTACGTCGCCCGCCTGCGCGATCTCAACACCTCGAAGCAGCCGGTGGTGTTCCGCACGAACATGGATGCGGGCCACGGCGGCAAGTCCGGCCGGTTCCGCCGCTATCGCGAACAGGCCGAGATGTACGCCTTCCTGCTCGACCAGCTCGGCGTGACCGCGGGCAAGTCCGCAGACGGCAATACGTCCGAGAGCCGGTCCGCCGAATGAGACCGTGCGCCCGTCCGCACGCGGACGGGCGCTGCCCGACATGACGTCGCCGCTGCCGCCCACCCGCTTCCGCTGGCTGTGGTGGCTGCTCGCCTACGCCAGCCTCGGGCTGGGCATCGTCGGCATCGTCGTTCCGGGCCTGCCGACGGTCCCGTTCGTCCTGCTCTCCGCCTTCGCCGCCGCGCGCGGTTCGCAGCGGCTGCACGCCCGGTTGCTGGCGCACCGCCGCTTCGGGCCGATGATCGTCGACTGGCAGACCCAGGGTGCGGTGAGCCGGCGCTCGAAATGGCTGGCCACCGGCACCATGAGCCTGTGCGCCGTGATCATGTTTTTCACCGCGCCGCAGTGGTGGATGGCCGCCATCGGCACCGCGATCATGACCGTGGTCGCGACCTGGCTGTGGTGTCGCCCGGAACCGCGCCACTGACGCCCGTCCGCGAGGCCCCGGCGCACCCGCCGCCGGCCACCGCTTCGGCCTGCGCGCCGCGCGGCGCATGAAAAAGGGGATCGCACGCTCTACACTGCGCGCATGAACCGACGCCCCCGCTTCCTGATCGTGGCCATCGTCGCCGGCGCCCTCGCGCTGGCCCTCTCCGGTTGCGGCAACAAGGGCCCGCTGGTGCTGGCCGACGACGTGCCCGCCGACGCCACTGTCCCTGCGCCCGAGACTCCCGCGCCCGCGCCGCCGGCGGAACCCGCCGCGAAGCCGCCCGCGGCCGAAGATCCCGCCGCAAAACCCCCGCGCTGAGCGATGCACGCGCTGCGCTTCACCAAGATGCACGGCGCCGGCAACGACTTCGTCGTGCTGGACCGCCGGCACGACGCCGCGCCGCTGGATCCCGCGCTGTGTCGCGCGCTGGCCGATCGTCGCACCGGCATTGGCTGCGATCAGATTCTCACCATCGAACCACCGCGCAGCATCGGCGCCGCGGCCTCGTACCGCATCTGGAACGCCGACGGCTCGTCCTCGCAGCAATGCGGCAACGGCGCGCGCTGCGTCGCCGCGTGGATGCTGCGCGACAGCGTCGCGCTCGATCCCGAACGCTGCCTCGCCGACCATTTCGAACTCGACAGCCCCGCCGGCACCCATGCCGTCGATGTGCTGGATCTGCATCACTACCGCATCGCCATGGGCCGCCCGATCTTCGCGCCGGCGCGCATCCCGCTGCTCGGCTTCGACGCACCGCAGAGCGAGTACGCGCTGACCTTCGGCGGCGAGACGCTCGCGGTGGGCGCGGTGTCGATGGGCAATCCGCATGCGGTGATCGAAGTCGACGATGTCGACGCCGCGCCGGTCGCCAACTTCGGTCCCGTGCTGCAGCGCCACGCCGCCTTCCCGGAATCGGTGAACGCGGGCTTCGCCCAGGTGGTCGCGCGCGATCGCATCCGCCTGCGCGTGTACGAACGCGGCGTCGGCGAAACCCTCGCCTGCGGCAGCGGCGCCTGCGCCGCGGCGGTGGTGCTGATGCGTCGCGGCCGCGTGGATCGCGACATCGCGGTGGAACTTCCCGGCGGCACGCTGCGCATCGCCTGGCCCGACGACGACGCCGAAGTCGCGATGTCCGGGCCGACGGCGTTCGTGTTCGAAGGGGAATGGTGGTCATGACGCACGAACCGGTGAACCCTCCGATGTACGACAAAGACAAATTCGACAAAGACAGGATCGGCGCCCACGAAATCGCTGCCTGGCTGCGCCGGCACCCGAATTTCCTGCAGCAGTTTCCGGATCTCGCGCTGAGCCTCGTGGTGCCGCGCGAGCAGGGCCCGGCGGCATCGCTGGCCAGCTATCAGCTGGACATCCTGCGCGACAAGAACCGCGAACTTTCGCGGCGCCTGCACGAGTTGTTCGGCAACGCGCAGGAGAACGAGCGGCTCGCCGTGCGCACGCACCAGCTGACCCTGGCGCTGATGAAACAGGACAACGCCGCCGCCACCGTGCGCGCGATGGCCGCCAGCCTGGCGGAGGATTTCAACGGCGATCTGGTGCGGATGGTGTTGTTCGTGCCGATCGCGGGCCTGGAAGATACGGATTGGTTGCAGACGCTGCCCGAAGCGGACGCGCGGCTGTCGCCGTTCCGCGATTGCCTGAAGGACGGCGAGCCGATCTGCGGCCGCCTGCAGCCGGAGAAGAACGCGCTGCTGTACGGCCTGCGCGCGGAAGACGTGCAGTCCAGCGCGCTGCTGCCGCTGCCGGGCGTCGGTCTGATCGCGGTCGGCAGCCGCGATCCCAACCGCTTCTTTCCGGGCATGGGCACGCTGTTCCTGCGGATGATGGGCGAAGCCTTCGCCGCGGCGATGGGCCGGTTCGACGGCTGATCCGGAGGCGACGCTCCCACCATGTCGCCCACCCCGAATGCATGGCTGCTGGTCGCCGCCGCGCTCGATGCGATGGCGGCGCTGCTGCATGTCGGCTGCATCGTTTTCGGCGCCGCGTGGTATCGCTTCTTCGGCGCGGGCGAACGCATGGCGCGGCTCTCCGAAGCGGGCGACTGGCGCCCGATCGTCGTCACGTCGGGCATCGCGATCGTGCTGTCGGTGTGGGCGCTGTACGCGTTGTCCGCCGCGGGCGCGATCGCTGAATTGCCGCTGCTGCGCATCGGCGTGTGCGCGATCACTGCGGTGTTCCTGCTGCGCGGCGTGGGCGGCGCGCTGTATGCGGCCTTCGGCGCGCCTGCCGGCGTCGCCTTCTGGTGGTGGAGTTCCGCGATCTGCCTCGGTATCGGCCTCGTGCATCTGCAGGGTCTGATGCAGGTGTGGGCGCGACCGTGAGCGTGTCTGCAGGCGCGCCGATCGCCGATTTCCTCGCCCATCTGCAGATCGAGCGGCGGATGTCCGCGCACACGCTCGATGCCTATCGGCGCGATCTCGATGCGCTCGCGGCCTGGGCCGCGGCGCAGGGCATCGCCGATCCCGAGGCGCTGCATGCCGAACAGCTGCGCGCCTTCATCGCCGCCGAACACCGGCGCGGCATGTCGCCGAAAAGCCTGCAGCGCCGGTTGTCCGCCTGCCGCAGCTTCTATCGCTGGCTGGTGAAGCATGGCCGCATCGCCGCCAGTCCGGCGGCCGGCATTCGCGCGCCGAAGGCGCCGCGCAAACTGCCGCAGGTGCTCGATGTCGACGAAGCGGTGCAACTGGTCGAACTGCCGACCGATGCGCCGCTGGGTCTGCGCGACCGCGCGATGCTGGAACTGTTCTACAGCTCCGGCCTGCGCCTGAGCGAACTGTGCGCGCTGCGCTGGCGCGATCTCGATCTCGCCGACGGCCTGGTCACCGTGCTCGGCAAGGGCGGCAAGCAGCGCAGCGTGCCGGTGGGTTCGCATGCGCGCAAGGCGCTGGACGACTGGCGCCGCGAATCGCAGGGCCAGGCCGACGGCGCGGTGTTCCCGGGGCGCGGCGGTGCGCCGATCGGCGCGCGCGCGGTGCAGATCCGCCTGCGCCAGCTCGCGCAGCGGCAGGGCCTGTTCAAGCGCGTGCATCCGCATCTGCTGCGGCATTCGTTCGCCAGCCACGTGCTCGAATCGTCCGGCGACCTGCGCGGCGTGCAGGAACTGCTCGGCCACGCCGACATCGCCACCACCCAGATCTACACGCACCTCGACTACCAGCACCTCGCCAAGGTCTACGACGGCGCGCATCCGCGGGCGAAGCGCAAAAGCTGATCGTCTGTCGGTAGAGCGGCCTGACCAGTCATTCGACTGTTGAAAACCAGGCCGCTGCTTTCCCCGGCGCAGAGCAGCGGACTGAAGTCCGCTCTACCGCGTGGATGAACGATGGGTCATCGGTCACCCCTTGCACGGGTGCGGACCGGCCCCCACAACCGGTGGACACCCCGGAGGCCGCATGGACCCCAGCCAGAATCCCAACACCTTCCACGCCACCACCATCGTGTCGGTGCGCCGCAACGGCCGCGTGGTCGTGGCCGGCGACGGCCAGGTCACGCTCGGCCACACGGTGATGAAATCCAACGCGCGCAAGGTGCGCCGGCTCGGCCGCGACGGCCAGGTGCTGGCGGGTTTCGCCGGCGCCGCCGCCGATGCGTTCACCCTGTTCGAGTTGTTCGAATCCAAGCTGGAGAAACACGGCCAGCTCACCCGCGCCGCGGTGGAACTGGCGAAGGATTGGCGCACCGAGCGCCGCTTCGGCAAGCTCGAAGCGCTGCTCGCGGTGGCCGATCGCGAAACCTCGCTGATCGTCAGCGGCACCGGCGACGTGATCGAGCCCGAAGACGGTCTGGTCGCGATCGGCTCCGGCGGCATGTACGCGCTGTCCGCGGCGCGCGCGCTGCTGGCCCACACCGAGATGAACGCGCACGACATCGCGGTCGAATCGCTGAAGATCGCCGGCGACGTGTGCATCTACACCAATCGCAACATCGTCGTCGAAGAACTCTGATTTTTTCTGTAGGAGCGGCTTCAGCCGCGAGTCTCGGGCCTGAAGGCCCTCCTACGAAACCACCGCGATTCCTGTCGCATTCGAAGAATTCGAGCCATGCCCAACAAGACCGAACACGCCAACAGCACGATGACCCCCCGAGAGATCGTGCAGGAACTCGATCGCCACATCGTCGGCCAGAGCGCGGCGAAGCGCGCGGTCGCCATCGCCCTGCGCAACCGCTGGCGGCGCATGCAGCTCGACGACGCGCTGCGCAATGAGGTGATGCCGAAGAACATCCTGATGATCGGCCCCACCGGCGTCGGCAAGACCGAAATCGCGCGCCGCCTCGCGACGCTGGCGAACGCGCCGTTCGTGAAGGTCGAGGCCACGCGCTTCACCGAAGTCGGCTACGTCGGCAAGGACGTGGAGCAGATCGTGCGCGATCTCGCCGACACCGCGGTGAAGATGTATCGCGAACAGGCCAAGGCCCGCGTGCGCGCGCAGGCCGAAGCGCGCGCCGAGGACCGCATCCTCGATGCGCTGCTGCCGCGTCGCGCGCCCGCCAACACCTTCGGTTTCGGCGCATCCGAGCCCGGCGCCGGCGTGCTGGACGTGGGCAGCGGCGAGACCCAGGACAAGGCCGGCGAGACCCGCGCGAAATTCCGCAAGCAACTGCGCGCGGGCGAACTCGACGAGCGCGAGATCGAGATCGAAACCGCGGTCAATGTCGGCGTCGACATCATGGCGCCGCCCGGGATGGAGGAAATGGGCCAGCAGCTGCGGCAGATGTTCTCGAATCTGTCCGGCGGCAAGACCCACACCCGCAAGCTCACGATCCGCGCCGCGCGCGTGCAGCTGATCGAGGAGGAAGCCGCGAAGCTGGTGAACGAGGACGACGTGCGCGAGGCCGCGATCGAAGCCTGCGAGCAGCACGGCATCGTGTTCATCGACGAGATCGACAAGGTCGCCAAGCGCTCCGAGAGCCACGGCGCCGACGTCAGCCGCGAGGGCGTGCAGCGCGATCTGCTGCCGCTGGTCGAAGGCTCCACCGTCAGCACCAAGTACGGCGCGGTGAAGACCGACCACATCCTGTTCATCGCCAGCGGCGCGTTCCACCTCGCCAAGCCCAGCGACCTGATTCCCGAACTGCAGGGCCGCTTCCCGATCCGGGTCGAACTCGGCGCGCTCGGCAAGCAGGATTTCGTGCGTATCCTCACCGAGCCGAAGGCCTCGCTGACGCTGCAGTACGTCGAACTGCTGAAGACCGAAGGCGTCGAACTCGATTTCGCGCCCGAGGCCATCGAGCGCCTGGCCGAGATCGCCACCACCGTCAACGAGCGCCAGGAGAACATCGGCGCGCGTCGCCTGCACACGATCCTCGAACGCCTGCTGGATACGCTCAGCTACGAGGCGCCGGACCGCGGCGGCGCCAAGGTCACGATCGATCGCGCCTACGTCGACCTGCACCTCGGCGAGCTGGTGCAGGATCCGGATCTGTCGCGCTACATCCTCTGATCGTCGTCCCGACATGGGGTGCGCCCCGGCGCCCCGGAATTCCGGCATTTCGATGGTCCGGTGCGCCGGGGCCTGAGGTATCCCCACGAATTTTTCATGAAGCACAGTGATTTCTCAGTTCCGAAGGTATTCGTCATCCGGTTCTGGTCTTGATCTACCGGGGCCCCTGGTCGCGACGGGTTTCGCGGATCAGGCCCAGCGGGCGCGCGGCAGGACGCCGCGCGTTTTTCGACAGGACACGGATGTCCTGTCGAAAAACCCCGCGAAAACCGTGGACCCGGCGCAACGCGCCGGGCGCGACCGACGGGGTGTGCTTTCTTTGGGTTACTTTTCTTTGCACAAGCAAAGAAAAGTGACTCGCTCGCGGCAGCGAGCGAAACCAAGGCCGTGCGGCAGATCGTTCCGTCAGCCTTCGTAGCGAGTTTGATTCGAATCGATCACAAACAGATCCCTCGCCTGCGGCTCTGGATGACAGTCGTATCCAGAATCATCGTAACCCGATGATTCATTGAGGGAAAAAGTGGGGATACCTCAGGCCGGGGCGCACCCTATGCGCGTCTCGATTACTCGGCCCGCACCCGCCACGCTTCGGCCAGCGAGATCGCGCCGCTGCGCGCCAGCCGCACCGCGGCCTGGGTGATCGGCACCATGCCGCCTTCGATCGCGGCGGCGTGGATCGCATCGGCCTCGGCGCCGGGCACGATCAGGCTGCGGATCTTCTGGGTGACGATCATCAGTTCGTACACGGCCTGGCGCTTGTACACGCCGAGGCCTTCGCAGTGGCTGCAGCCGTGGCCGATGTGGAAGACCTCATGGTCGGCCACGCCGAGACGCTCACGCACGTGCGGCTCCACGCGCTCGATCTCGCGGCAGTGCGGGCAGGTCAGCCGCACCAGCCGCTGCGACATCACCGCCAGCAGCGACGCGCGCAGCAGATAGGCCTCGACGCCCAGATCGAGCAGCCGCGTCACCGTGGTCGCGGCGGTGTTGGTGTGCAGCGTGCTCAGCATCAGATGCCCGGTGAGCGCGCTTTCCACCGCGATGTCGGCGGTCTCGCGGTCGCGGATCTCGCCGACCATGATCACGTCGGGATCGTGGCGCAGGAAATTGCGCATCGCGCTGGCGAAGGTGAACCCGGTGGCGCGGTTCACCTGCATCTGCTGGATGTCCTCGATGTGGAATTCCACCGGGTCCTCGATGGTGAGGATGTTGATGCGGCGCTTGCGCATCTCCAGCAGCATCGCGTACAGCGTGGTGGACTTGCCGCAGCCGGTCGGCCCGGTGGTGAGGAACATGCCGTGGCTGCTGTCCATCACGTCGTCGATGCGCTGCCGGTCTTCCGGCGTGAGCCCCAGCTGTTCGAGGTTCCACAGGCTTTCGTTGGTGTCGAGCAGGCGCACCACCACGCTTTCGCCGAACACCGACGGCAGCACCGAAATGCGCAGATCGACCTTGCGCCCGTCGTCCAGCGCGAAGGTGGTGCGGCCGTCCTGCGGACGGCGATGTTCGGCCAGGTTCATCGCCGCCAGCACCTTGATCCGCCCGACCACCGCGGGATGCAGCGCGCGCAGCAGTTGCCGCACCGGCACCAGTTCGTCGTCGATCCGGTACAGCACTTCGGTGCCGCGTTCGCCCGGGCGCAGATGGATGTCCGACGCGCGCCGCGTCACCGCGTCCGCGATCAGGGTCTGCACGATCCGCACCACCGGCCGTTCCTTCGCCAGCCGCTGCGCTTCCACCGGATTGGTCTCGCCGCCCTGCGATTCGGGATCGATGCCCAGCTGCATCGCGACGTCGCGGTCCTCGACGCGGTCGTAGTAATGCGCGATGCCGTCGCGGATGTCGCGCGGCGTCGACACCACCGGGATCACGCGGTCGCGGCTGAGGAAGTCGAGCATGCCCTGCACCTGATGGGTGCCCGGGTCCTCCATCGCCACCGCGATCACCCCGCCGAGGGCGCGCAGCGGCACCGCGCGCAGTTGCCGCGCCATGTCCGGGCCGATCAGGGCGATGGCCTTCGGGTCGGGCTGCAGGTGCGCCAGCCGCGCCAGCGGCAGGCCGAGGGTGCGCGCGACCTCCCAGCTGCGTTCGATGGCGTCGTCGCCCTGCGCCTGCCAGGTGGGCAGGTCGATGCCGCCTTCCGCACCGCCGTCGGCGAAGGCGACCTTCGAATAGGTCTGGAGATAGCGGTCGAGTGCGACGTCGCTGTCGATCAACAGCGGCGCCGCCGGTACGGACGGTTCGAGTGTCATGCGGGCCTCCCCCCTGAGAGACGAGGCCAGTATCGCGCGGGCCGGGGGGCGCGATTTGACCGCGATCATGTTCCGCGACGTCGCGGGTGCGCGCGGCGCGGAGAGACGGTATGGTTTGCGCGCCGTCGCCCCCGACCATGGAGGTCCCCCCGATGCCGTTCGCCCCCACCCTCGACGCGGAGCAGTGCCTGCTCCGGCTGCTGGCGCTGATCCGCGGCCTCGACAGCGTCGCCGGGATCGATGCCGCCCGTCTGCGCACCGCCTTCGGCGTGTCCTTCGACAGAGACGAGAACCGGCTCGGCTTCGGCGAACGCCTGAGCCGCGAGTGGTCGACATCGTTCGAATGGGACCCCGGCCATCCGCATGGCCCGCGCTTCGAATTCGCGTTCGTGCCCGATCCGCCCGGCGCGCATCCCCCCGCGACCGCGATCTGCGCCATCGACTTCGACCGCTTCGCCGCCGAACTCGCCGCGATGGGCTTCAGCCGCGAGACCGTCCACGGCGAACACGGGCGCGTGCTGCACGACGATTTCGAGCGCGGCGAACTGAGCGTCACCGTCTACACCCGCGGCGAGGCCGACGACAGTCCCGAGCGCATCACGCACAGCTGCGTGCGTCGGGTCGTGATGCTTTGAGCCCGGCCCCGGCCCGCACCGCGGCGGTCGCGGGCGTGCCGGGCCGCCCGCGGCGGCGGCCTCCCGGGTCTCCCCGGGGCCGGCGCGGTAAACTGCCGCCATGAATCCGTCCGACACGCCCGACCAGCCCGACACCGACCGGACAGCCTCCGGCGACACCACCCACTTCGGCTTCCGCGACGTGCCCGTCGCCGAGAAGCAGAAGCTCGTCGGCCAGGTGTTCTCCTCGGTCGCCGGCAACTACGACCTGATGAACGACCTGATGAGCCTCGGCATCCATCGGGTCTGGAAGCGCTATTTCGTCGCCACCGCGCAGGTGCGCCCGGGCGACCGCGTGCTGGATCTCGCCGGCGGCACCGGCGACATCGCCGCGCTGCTGAAGGACCGCGTCGGCGACGAAGGCGCGGCTTCTCAAGGGTGTGTCGTGCTCGGCGACATCAACGGCGCGATGCTGCGCGTCGGCCGCGACCGCATGACCGACCGCGGCAACGTCCGCGGTTTCGAATACGTGCAGTGCAACGCCGAGAAATTGCCGTTTCCCGATGGCAGTTTCGATCTGGTCACCATCGCCTTCGGTCTGCGCAACGTCACCGACAAGGACGCCGCGCTGCGCGAGATGCACCGCGTGCTCCGCGTCGGCGGCCAGGCGCGCGTGCTGGAGTTCTCCGAAGTCACCGCCGAATGGTTCAAGCCGATCTACGACTTCCATTCGTTCAAGATCCTGCCCCGGCTTGGGCAGCTGTTCGCGAAGGACAGCGACAGCTACCAGTACCTCGCCGAATCGATCCGCAAGCATCCGCCGCAGGATCAGCTCAAGGGCATGATGCAGACCGCCGGCTTCGAGCGTTGCTCGTACAAGAATCTGTCCGCGGGGATCGTGGCGATCCATACGGGGTATCGGATCTAATTAGGGGATGGGAAAAAATCACTCACATTTTCAGCCAATGCTTCCTGACACACAGGGAAATCAGAACAGTCGCGTGCTGGTAAGAATTGAACGAGATGGAACTAGTCTTGCACTCGTGAGGCTTCATGTTGTCGATCAGCGAGATAGAGAGGAAATCATTCTCACTCACTTCCTTAAAAAGTACTTGCCACTGATCTATCAGCGCGATTGCGGTGTAAACATACTATCTCGCGACGCACCATGGGATTTCGCATTGGAAATTGAGGGTGGCGAAAACTTCAATGTTGAGATCACTTCAATCGCCGATAACAAAAGTTTATTTGAGCTTGAAAGTGCTGAGCGAGAGCTTTCTTCGGCCAAATTGAATAAGAAACTTTCACCTCACAAAATACAAAAGCTCGATAAGCTATTCCCGCGCGAGGAGGATGAGAATTTTTCAAGAGAGGAAAATTCTTTTTTCGAAAAACAAATGATAACCGTATCGTCATTGCCGCCGCCGGCAGAGTCTTACGAGTCGTTGCTCTCGGTAGCTATTTCTGCGAAGGCAAGCAAGAGGCACGGCGGCAAGGAGGAAACGATACTTGTCATAGATGATCAGACAACCGCATTTACTAGTGATGAAATACTTTCTAGTCTTAACAATCTTCAGACAGTCGATCCATTCAAAGAAATTTGGATTTATGTCGGATATTGGGGCACTCTCTCCGGAGACGGCGAGTACACCCTGATTAAGGTCCGGCCCATTGCCTAACGAGTAGCCCGGGTGCGGCCTTCGGTCTTGCCCGGGCAACGAGATCGCCGACGGCTCGAAAAGGCAAAAAGCGTCGCGACTTGCGTCGCTCCTACAGGGAGCAACGGTGTACTGCCGAGTTTTTGCAAAAGCTCGCGGCTGAAGCCGCTCCTACGGGAATCAACGACGCCTGCCTGGTGTACGGTCACGCCGCCGGCAGGCTGACCGTCGCGCGCAGGCCGCCGAGGGTGGGAGAGGCGTCGAGGGCGATGCTGCCGCCGTGCAGTTGCAGGGCCTCGGCGACGATGGCGAGGCCCAGGCCGCTGCCTTCCACGCCGGTGCCGAGTTCGCGGTGGAAGCGTTCGAACACGCGTTCGCGCGCGTGCTCGGGAATGCCCGGGCCTGCATCTTCGACCACCAGCGTCGCGCGGTCGCCGTCGCGGCCGACGCGCACCGCGATGCGGCCGGCGGGCGGGGTGTAGCGCACGGCGTTGTCGATCAGGTTGCGCACCAGCGCGTCGATGACGGACGCGTGGCCGGGCACGTTCGTGGCGTCGAGTGCGAGCTGGAACTGCCCGTCGCCGGCCGCGCCCAGCGCGACCAGATCGCGCTCGTGGCGGCGGACCACGTCGGCGAGGTCGATCGTGGTCGGCGCGGTCGCGACCATGCCGCTTTCGATCCGGCTCAGCGCGAGCAATTGCGCGACCAGGCGCTCCATGCGCAGGATGCCGGCATCGAGATGCGCCTGCGATTGCGCGCGTTCCGCGTCGTCGTTCGCATGATTCAGGTTGTAGGCGTGCACTTTCAGCGCGGCGAGCGGCGTGCGCAGTTCGTGCGCGGCGTCGGCGGTGAAGCGGCGCTCGCGGGCGAGGCCGCTCTGGAGACGCGCCAACAGGCCGTTCACCGCCTGCACCAGCCCGAACACCTCGCGCGGTACGCGCGCGAGCCGGATCGGTTCCAGCCGTTCGGGCGCGCGCAGCGCCACCGCATCGGAGACGCGCTGCAGGCTGCGGCAGGCCCAGCCCACCGCGAACCAGACGAACACCGCGAGCAGCGGCAGCGCCGCGAGCAGCGGCAGCATCGTGCCGACCGCGATTTCCTCGGCGATTTCCTCGCGGATCGCGGACAGTTCGCCCGACTGGTACCAGTGGCCGGACGGCGATTTCAGGGTGAAGGTGCGCCAGTGTTCGCCGTCGATGATCTGATCGGCGAACCCGGGGATCAGCGGTGCCAGCCGACGGTCGGGGCCGCTGTCGGAGCGCAGCAGCAGCGTGCCGCGCGCGTCGCGCACCTGGAACGCGAGTTTGGTTTCGTAGGCATGGCCGTCTGACATCGCCAGCGCGTCGCCCTTGCCTTCGGCGCGGCCATGCCAGACCGCGATCACCCGCGCTTCGCTGTCGTCCGGCCGCGCATCGAGCTCGGACAGCGGTTCGTCGACCAGACTCATCAGCACCCGCGAGGAATGCGCGAGTTTCGCGTCGAACAGTTCGCCCGCTTCCTGCAGGCCGGCGCGATAACTGAAGGCGGCCGCCACCAGCAGCACCAGGGTGGTGATGCCGAGGATCGACAGCAGCAGCGCGCGCCGGATCGAGATCATGCCGGGCGGAGACACCGCGGTCGCGAGGGCGTCGGTACGCGGCCCGCTGCCGCCGATGATGTCGTGCGCGCTCATGCCGGCGTGGCGCCGTCGGCGTCGCCCTGCGCCACTTTCTCGTCCAGTGCGTAGCCGATGCCGCGGAGGGTACGGATCAGCGCGGGATCGAGCTTCTTGCGCAGCGCGTGCACATGCACGTCGAGCGCGTTGCTGGCAACGTCCTCGTCCCAGCCGTACAGCCGCTGCTGCGCGGATTCGCGCGAGATCGGCCGGCCGCGGTGTTCCATCAGCAGCCGCAGCAGGGCGAATTCGCGTCGCGGCAGATCCAGCGATTTCCCGCGCCACACCACGTCCAGCCGCGCCGGATCGAGTTCCAGCGCGCCGATGCGCAACGTCGGCTGCGCGCGTCCGCCGGTGCGCCGCAGCAGCGCGCGCGCGCGGGCGAGCAGTTCCTGGGTGTCGAAGGGTTTGCCGAGGTAATCGTCGGCGCCGGCATCGAGGCCGAGGGTGCGGTCGCTGGCGCGCTCGCGCGCGCTCAGCACCAGGATCGGACTGTCCACGCCGGCGCGACGGGCCTGGCGGATCACCTCCATGCCGTCCATGTTCGGCAGGCCGAGATCCAGCACGGTGAGGTCGATGCCGCCGTCCTTCAGCGCGGCCAGCGCGCTGGCGCCGTCGCGCAGCCAGTCGACGGTGAAGGCCGCGCGTCGCAGCGCGGTGCGGAGGCCTTCACCCAGGGATTCGTCGTCTTCGACCAGCAGGATGCGCATCCGCGCAGTGTGGAGCGGCGCTCAGCGCGCCGCAAGCTTGGTGCGGACCTTGGCCAGCAGCGCGGCGACCTCCTTGCGGCGGCCCTGATCGGCGAGTTCGCGGCCGGGTCGGGCCGGAGCGGCGAGGGCCTTTTCCAGCGCCGCGGCGGCACCCTTCCAGTCGCCCTGGCGATGCAGGAAATCGCCGTAGAAATAATTGCTGTCGATGCCGTTGGGGTTCGCCTGCAGGCCCTTGCGCAGCAGCTCGCGCGCCTTGTCGTCGTCGCCGAAACCGATCGGCCAGCCCGGCACCTGGTAATACAGCACGCCCAGACTGGTGTAGGCGGACCCGTCGAGGGCGTTCGGATCGAGTTTGATCGCCTGTTCGAAATCGGCCTTGGCCTGTTTGGCCAGACCCATCGCGCCGAGTCCGCCGCGTTCGCCGGCGTAGCTGGACAGCACGATGCCTTCCCAGACCAGTGCGTTGGCGTCCTTCGGCTGCGCGGAGCGCGCCGCCGCGGCCTGTTTGGCCAAGGCTTCGAACGCGGCCTCGCGCTGCGCTTTCGGGGTGCTGTAGTTCACCTCGGCCCAGCGGTCGCGCACGGCGACGACCTGCGGCGAGGGATCGCCAGCGATGGCGAAGGCGGCGGCGGTGAGACAGGCGGCGCCGAGCGCGGCGGCGAGCAGGCGCTGGCGGAGACGGGACTGGCGAAAGCCGGACGGGTGAAAGCGCGACACGATCATGACGATTCTCCTTGGAACGGGATGTGCGGCCGCATCACGCGCGGGCGTGGCGACGCACGATGGACAGTTGGGATTTGAGGTTGCGGTCGACCAGACCGGGCAGCGCGCCGTTGAGGCGCGCGAACAGCTTTTCCGGCCAACCGAGCTGCAGCCGCGACCGGCCGCTGGCGATGGCGGCGACGAGCTGCGCGGCGACGTCCGCGGGCTCGTCCTGCGCGACCTTCATCTCGCGGTTCATCGCGTCCACCTGCGGCGTGTTGAACGCGGTGCGGGTGGCGCGCGGCGACAGATACTGGAAACGCAGGCCGCTGTCGGCATGCTCGCGCGCCAGCCCTTCCATCAGCCCGCGCAGCCCGAACTTGGTCGCGCTGTACGCGGCGAAGCCCGGAAACGCGAGGCTGCCGAAGGTCGAACCGACCGCGACCACCGCCGCCTGTTCGTGCCGTTTCAGCATCGGCAGCAGTGCATGGATCAACAGCATCGGTGCGGTGAGATTGGTGTCGATCAGTGCGCGCAGCGCCTCCGGCGACTGATCCTCGAACAGGCCGAACGCGCTCTGCGCATGGGCCAGCACCAGCAGCGACGGCGGACGTTGCAGCGTGCCCGCCACGGCGACCAGATGCGCGCGCCCGGCGTCGGTGGCCAGGTCCGCGACCAGCGGCGCCACGCGTCCGGAGGGATGGCGCGCGACGATGGCGTTCAGGCGGGCATCGTCGCGACCGATCGCGACGACGCGCGCGCCCGCGGCCACCAGCGCGTCGCACAGCGCGCTGCCGATGCCGCCGCTGGCGCCGGTCAGCAGCACGGTGCGGTCGGTCAGCGCGATCATGCGGCCTCCGCCAGCGCGTCGCGGCCGTCGCGCAGCGTGCGGAACACGTCGCCGTACAGCTTGTAGAAGCGTTTCGCGGCGTGGATCACCGCGCAGCGATCGTCCTCGTGCTCCAGCCGATTCATCAACTGCTCGTAGAAGCCGGTGTGCTCGATGTCGAGATCGCCGTGCGAACGCAGATAGCTGAAGGCGTTGCGCGGCAGGCCCAGCGTGTGCTCGATGGTTTCGGCGGCGCGCGTGGCCAGCGCCACGCTGGTGCCTTCCAGCACCAGCACCATGCCGAAGAAACCGACCGGATTGCCGCGGGCGATGGTGTCGTAGGCGTAGGCGATCATCAGTTCGGTGGCTTCCGACGGTTCGCCGCCGGCGATCGCGGCGCGGTCGGCGCCGCAGGCTTGCAGATCGTCGAGGATCCACTCGTGGTGGCCCATTTCCTCTTCGATGTATTCGCCCACCGCCGTACGCAGCCATTCCAGACGCGCCGGCAGGCGTCCGCCGCAGGCCATCAGCAGCGGCACGGTGTGACGCACGTGATGGAAGGCCTGGGTGAGGAAGGCGGTGTAGTCGTCCAGCGCGATGCGACCGGCCAGCGCCTCCTGGATGATCGGGATGGCGATCAGCGCGTTGCGTTCGCGCACGGTCTCGGCCAGCAGACGGTCGTGAAAGGGAAGAGCGGGCGAGGTCATGCGTCGACTCCGGACAACGATGAAAGGGGAACGATGGATGCCGACGAGGAAGCGGATGCGTCGGCGTAGCGCGACGCGACGGCGTCGCGGTAGCGCGCGAGGATGGCGTCGCGGCGCGGCCGGCCGTTGCTGGTCAGCAGGCCGTCGGCGAAGGAGAACGGGGCGTCGGCGCGGACGATGTCGCGGACCTGGGCGTAGTCGGGCAGACCGCGGTTGATTCCGTCCAGCGCCTGTCGCAGCGCGCTGTCGTCGAGATCGGCGCGGCGCGGCCACACGATCGCGACGTTGAACGGCCGCGCTTCGCCGTACACCACCGCCTGCGCGAACGCCGGATGCTGCAGCAGTTCGCTCTCCACCCATTCGGGCGAGACGTTGCGGCCGAACGAGGTGATGAAGACGTTCTTGCGGCGGCCGGTGATGTGGACGAAACCGTCGGCGTCGACATGGCCGAGGTCGCCGGTGGCGACCCTGCCGTTCGCAAGCGCGTCGGCGGCCGGACCGTCCTCGCCGAGATAGCCGAGGCAACGCACGCCTTCGACGAACAGTTCGCCGTCGCGCACGGTCACCGTCGCGTGCGGCAGCGGCTTGCCGACGCTGCCGGCGCGCTGCGCGCCCGGACGGTTGAGGCAGACCACCGAGGCGCATTCGCTGAGGCCATAGCCTTCGTACACCGGCAGGCCCAGGGCTTCGGCGCGCGCGATCAGCGCCGGTCCGACGCGGCCGCCGCCGACCGCGAGGAACTTCAGCGAATCCGGCAGTTGCGCGCCCTGTTCGGCGGCCATCACCAGCGCCAGCAGCAGTTGCGGCAACAGGATCGCGCTCTCCGGGCGATAGCGATGCAGGCAGGCGAGGAGCGTCGGCACATCGAGGCCGGCGGCACCGGTGTAGCCGACTTCGGCCAGCGGCGGCACCGCGATCTCGGCGCCGGAGATCAGCGCGGCGTAGAGGCCGGCGACGTTCTCCAGCAGCGTCGACAGCGGCATCAGGCACAGATGCCGCGTCGGCGACAGCGGCGCCGCGGCCTCGGCCAGCGATGCGGCCACGGCGTACAGCGCGCCGGCATCGAGACACACGCCTTTCGGCGCGCCGGTGGTGCCGGAGGTGTAGGTGATGGTGGCGGTGCCGGCGGGCAGCGTGGTCGACAGCGGCAACAGCCGCAGCAGGGTCAGCGCATCGCCGAGCGCGACCGCCGGTGCCGTCGCGAACGTCTCCGGCAGCGGCGCGTTGGCCGGCACCACCAGCGCGTCGGCGCCGCTGCCGATCAGCGCATGCATCGTCTGCGCCGGAGAGAAGAACGTCGGCAGCGGCACGTGCACCCGGCCGAGCCGGCGGATCGCGAGATCCAGCGCGAGCCACGCGGGCCCGTTGTCGAGCCGGCTGGCGATGCGCTGCGCGCCTGAGGCTTCGAGCGCATCGGCGAAGGCGCGCACCTGCGCGCCGAGTTCGGCGTCGGTCCACGCGCCATCGCGCCAGCGCACCCGCGGCGCGGGGCCGTCGAGACGTTCGATCAGGGTCGCGAAATCGTTCACAGCGCCCCCGCGAAAGAGAACATCGCCGGCCAGCTCGGGGATGCGTCGGGCAACCGCTGCGTCCGTTCGAGATAGGCGTGACCGGCGGCGATGTCGCCGAACAGCAATTGCGGCTGCGTTTCGTAGTAACGACCCCAGGCGTTGCCGTCGCCATCGAGCCGCGAGGCGTCGGCATCGGCCAGAGTCACCGTGGCCAGGTGCAGGCGGTCGAAAGCGTTGCGCAGTTGCCGGGTGGCCGCGAACAGCACCCAGCGGAAGCCCGCCGCGTGCAGCCAGTGGGTGAGATGCAGGATCAGCTCGCGCGCGTCGCCGCTGGAGAGCGCGCCGAAATTGCCCACTTCCACCAGCCGGTCGCGCGTCACCCCGCGACCGACGACCGCGGCGATGGCGTCCTCGGCGCTGCCGTCGAGATACTGCTCGACGAACAGCGGGCCCTCGTGGCCGCAGCGCAATCCGACCGCAGCCTGCAGGCCGCCGGCGGCATTGCGGAAGGCGAGCAGATGCGGCAGGAACGCGGTCAGCCGTGCGTCGTAACGCGCGCGATAGACCTGGGCGATGAAGGCCTCGGTGTCGGCGCGGCGCGGATCGCCGGGATCGATCAGGGCGCCATCGGTGAAGGCGCGGCCATCGAGGGTGCGCGTGCGTCGCAGCGTGGCGGGAAAGGTGGTCGGTGTCATGTGGACGCATGCTGTCCACCGCCGATTAAGCATCGATGAGCCGATTGTTAGGCCGATGTAAGCGAATGCTTCGGAATCCGTATGCCCATCGCCGCGCGATGAGACGACGCGCACGCGTTTGACGCGAAGTTAACGCGGGCTTGTCGAAATCATGACGATTCGGCGCATCGCGCGAGAATCGTTCGCGCTTGCGACGAAATGGAACGAACCATGCGATCCGTCGACACGATGGACGCGGAACTTTCCGATGTCAGTCGTGCGCGGCCGTACAGGCCGCCGCCCGGTCGCGCATCAAGGCGCGGTCGCGCGCGTTGCCGGCGAGGTCCGCGGCGCGTTCGAACGCGATCCGGGCTTCGTCGCGACGTCCGAGCTGCAGCAGCAGATCGGCGCGGACCGCGTGCAGCAGGCCGTAGTCGCGCAGCTGCGGCGCGTTGCGCAGCGCGTCGACCAGCGGCAGCGCCGCGGCCGGGCCCTCGGCGCGCGCCACCGCCACCGCGCGATTGAGTTCGATCACCGGCGAGGGCGCGACCCGGGCCAGCACCGCATACAGCGCGGCGATCCGCGGCCAGTCGGTGTCCTGCGCGCGGCGGGCGCGGGCGTGGCAGGCGGCGATCGCGGCCTGCAGGGCATAGCTGCCCGGTGCGCCGCCCGCGGCGAGCCGCTGCGCGCGCTCCAGTGCGGCGAGGCCGCGCTGGATCTGCAGCCGATCCCAGCGATGACGGTCCTGGTCCATCAGCAGGATCGGACTGCCGTCGACGGCGACGCGCGCCTTCGCGCGCGAGGCCTGCAGTTCCATCAGCGCGAGCAGGCCGAAGACTTCGCTTTCGTCCGGCAGCAGGCCGGCGAGCACGCGTCCGAGCCGCAGCGCCTCGTCGCATAGGCCCGGCCGCATCCAGTCCTCGCCGGCGCTGGCGGCGTAGCCTTCGTTGAACACCAGATAGATCGCTTCCAGCACCGCGCCCAGCCGTTCGCCCAGCTCCGCCCGGCGCGGCACCTCGAACGGCACCTGTTTCTCGGCCAGCGTGCGCTTGGCGCGCACGATGCGCTGCGCCACCGTCGGTTCCGGCTGCAGGAACGCGCGCGCGATCTCGGTGGTGCTCAGGCCGCCGAGCAGGCGCAGGGTCAGGGCCACCCGCGATTCCGACGGCAGCACCGGATGGCAGGCCACGAACATCAGCCGCAGCAGGTCGTCGCCGATGTCGTCGTCCGCGTCGCGCGCGGCGTGATCGTCCTGCATGTCCTTCCCCTGCGCCTCCAGTTCGAGGCCGAACTCGACCTGCTTGCGCGCATGCAGCGCGCGCTGGCGCAGGTGATCGATGGCGCGGCGCTTGCTCGCGGTCATCAGCCAGGCGGCGGGGTTGTCGGGCATGCCGTCGGCCGGCCAGCGTTCCAGCGCGGAGAGCAGCACGTCCTGCGTCAGCTCCTCCGCCACGCCGACGTCGCCGGTCATGCGCGCGATGCGCGCCACCAGCCGCGGCGATTCCATCCGCCACAGCGCGTCCAGGGTCCGGTGCAGGCGTTCGTCGGTCATCGGCGGCGATGACACCACCGCCGCCGCGAGGCCGCAAGCCATTGCGGAATGCACGCCGGTCGTCGCGCCCGCACCCGCACTCGCATCCGCCCTCAGATCTGGACGATGGGTTTGAACCCGCCCCAGAACATGCGCTTGCCGTCGAACGGCATCTTGCCGGGCGGGCAGATCGCGGACATGCGCGGGTCGGCCATCACCTTCGCGTTGATCCTGTCGCGCTGCGCGCGCGACTTGTAGACGATCCACGAGAACACCACCACCTCATCGGGCTTGAGTTTCACCGCCTGCGGGAACGACGTGTGCTTGCCCGGCTTCACGTCGTCCTCCACGCATTCGTAGTACTCGAGCGCGCCGTATTCCATCCAGATCTTCCCGGCCTTGCGGGCGATGGCGCGATAGGCGGCGAGATTCTTCTTCGGCACGGGCAGGACGAATCCGTCGACGTAGGGCATGGTCTGTCTCCTCGAAGTGAATGAAGCGATCGTGCTTCAGGACTGCTGGAATTCGGCTTCGTTCATCCAGAACACCTCCCACAGGTGTCCGTCGAGATCCTCGAAGCCGTGCTGATACATGAAACCGTGGTCCTGCACCGCCATCGGCGTCGCCGCGCCGGCGGCCACCGCCTTCGCCACCAGCGCGTCGACCTCCCCGCGCGATTCGCAGGACAGCGCCAGCAGCACTTCGGTGGCGGCATGGGCGTCGGCGACCGGTTTGCGGGTGAAACCGGCGAAGAACGGCGTGGTCAGCAGCATCACCTGGATGTGTTCCGAGATCACCAGGCAGGTGGCGTCCTCGTTGCTGAACTTCGGATTGAACGCGAAACCCAGCGCCGAGAAGAAATCGATCGAACGCCGCAGGTCGGCGATGGGGAGATTGACGAAAAGCGAAGTCGGCATGATGAAGATCCTGTGCGTTGCGGATGCGGGGTCAGTCGGGCTGCTTCATGCAGTTGACCATCCACGGCTTGCCGAAGCGGTCGGTGAACGCGCCCCAGCGGTGCGCCCAGAAGGTTTCCTGCAGCGGCATCTGCACCTCGCCACCCGCGGACAGCGCGGCGTAGATGCGCTCGGCCTCCTCGATGCTGTCCACGTCGACGTTGACGCAGGTGCCCTGGCCGGAGGCGTGATGCGGTGGCGGACCGTCGGCGCCCATCAGCACCGCACCGGCGGCCTCCAGCTGGCAGTGCATGATGCGGTTGCGGCTGTCGACGGGAATCTGGTCGCACATCGGCGAGTCGCCGTAGGTCATGCGCATGACGATCTCGCCGCGGAACACCTCGCGGTACAGATCGAAGGCGGCGCGGCAGTTGCCGTCGAAGTTCAGGCAAGCGATGAAACGCATGGCGGCCTCCGTGAGGTGTTCGGCGAAACAAGTGGTCAGTCTTTGCGCTCGATGCTCATCTGCAGCCGCGCTTCGCGCTCGCGCAGTTCGGGCGTGTAGGCTTCGCCGAAGTCGTCCGCCTCGAACAGCGGCCGGATCTCGATCTCGCACGGCGTCGGATGCGGATTGGGGCAGCGCCGCACCCATTCGATCGCTTCGTCCAGCGAACGCACCTGCCACAGCCAGAAGCCCGCGATCAGTTCCTTGGTCTCGGCGAACGGGCCGTCGATCACCCGTCGCGACGGGCCGTCGAACTGCACGCGCGCGCCCTGCGACGTGGGCTTCAGACCTTCGCCCGCCAGCAGGATGCCGGCGTTCGCCAGGTCTTCGTTGTAGCGGGTCATGGCCGTCAGCAGCGATTGATCCGGCATCACGCCGGCTTCGGAGTCTGCGGTGGCCTTCACGATCACCATCACTTTCATGGTCGGGTCCTCGCGGGTCGATGTCGGAATTGCGGCAAGGCCTGCATGGCCCACATCCATGACGACGGCCGGGGGCGCGCGGAATCGACACGTCCGTGAAAAAAATTTCGCGCCGGATTTCGCGCCCGATCCGGCACGGGTCCACGCCGGCGGTCTGAGGCATCATGGGCGTACCCGTCGCGACCGCCCGAGAGGCCTCCCCGATGCAGTATCTGCTGCTGGTCTACACCGATCCCGAACTGATGGCCACGCTGCCGCCGGCCGAGTACGACCGGCTGATGCATGGCTGCATCACCCACGCAGACGAACTCCGCGCCGGGGGGTGCCTGCTCGGCTCGCAGCAACTGGAGGCGCCGGCCACCGCCCGCACCGTCCGCGTGCGCGAAGGCGCCGCGCGGGTCACCGACGGCCCCTTCGCCGAAACCAAGGAACTGCTGGCCGGCTTCAACCTGATCGAGGCCGACAGCCTCGACGACGCCGTCCGCATCGCCCACGAATTCCCGTGGATCCGCTACGGCAGCATCGAAGTGCGGCCGGTACGCGATTTCGAAGCGGTCCGCAGGCGGGTGGGGGCGTAGGAAGGCGCCGTCAGCGGCGCGCTTCGCAGTCCTCGACGATCCGGCGCAGCGCGACCGATTGCGGTTCTTCCGGCGGGTCTTCTGCCCGCGTGTAGAGCGCGACGAATTTCCTGCCGCCCGGGGTCTCGCCGAACGCCCGCAACCCGCGATGGTCGTCCTCCGACAACGTGATCGCATCGTCGACGGCGATGCCGTGCGACAGCCGGAAATTCTGGCGTGCGTAGGCGTGCAGCGTCCTGCCGAGCGCGGACGCATTGAAGGCATCCGCCTCGGCGCGTTCTTCCGCAGTGAACGTCGTCGCCAGCAGCGCCTCGAAGGCCGGCGCCAGCGCATCGCCGTCGACGGCCAGAAGGCAGTTCTTGACCGCAGGCGCCGCGTTTTCGTTCTGCGAGACGCCCAGTCGCACGCCTTCGATCAGGGCCTGGGAAAAGAACCGGGCCGTCGGGCCCGGAGACTCGTCGGCCGATGCGTCGGGCGCGATGCACAGGAGCGCGAGCAGGCAGAGAGCGGGCCGGACGATCATCGGAGGTCCTCGTCGAATGAAAGGCATTTGTGGAAGGCGCTTGCGGCCGATATGGCGGGCGATCGCATTCATTGGCCAGCCGGCGGTTCCCAGAGCTCGACCTTGTTTCCCTCGGGATCGATGACCCAACCGAATGCCCCCTGTTCCGAACGCTCGGTCTTGTCGACGACGTTGCAGCCTTCGGCGCGCAGCGCATCCAACAGCGCATCCAGGTCCGCAACGCGGAAATTGATCATGAACGCCGCGGTGCCGGGCGCCATGTAGTCGGTGTCCTGGGCGAAGGCGCTCCAGATCGTCATGCCCGGCGGGCTGCCGTCGCCGCCCCAGGGGAAGATCGCGCCGCCCCAGTCGGAGACATCCAGACCAAGATGATCGCGATACCAGGCGCCGAGCGCCTTCGGGTCCGCGGATTTGAAAAAGATCCCGCCGATGCCGGTGACACGTTGCATGCTGTTCTCCCAGGAGAGTCGATCGCTTCGCCGTGGCCGTCCGTCCGATCCGGGCCATCGCAAGACAACGCGACGAAGCCGTCAGCCTAGCGCAACCATCGGGCCGGTGCCACGGCATGGCGTGGATCGAAACAGGACTTGCCAGCGCCGATCTTCGGGCGACGCGAGCGCTTGGACGCACTACGATCGCAGGATCTTCTCGATGGCCTTGCCCTTCGCAAGCTCGTCGACGAGTTTGTCCAGGTAGCGGATCTTCTGCATGAGCGGGTGCTCGATGTCTTCCACGCGAATGCCGCACACCACGCCCTTGATCAGCGCCGCATTCGGATTGAACGCCGGCGCCTCGGCGAAGAAGGTCTCGAGATCGTTGTCGGAAGCGATCCGTCCTTCGAGCGCTTCCGGGCCGTAACCGGTCAACCAGCGGATGACGCGGTCGAGTTCATCCCTCGTGCGGTGTTTGGATTCGACCTTCCTGACATACATCGGATACAGGCTCGAAAACCTGATCGCGAAGACTTTTTCCTGGCGCATGGTCGCTTCTCGATGGGGGGCGTCGGCTCGCTCAGGCACGGCGGCGGGCGTGGCTGCGCTTGCGTCCACGGCAGAACATACCCCGGAACAGGCGCGTTGTCCGGACGATCGGTCGGGCGATGCCTGCGGGCGTCGCCGTACCACGAACGCTCAATCCAGGAATGTCCAGCTGTCCGCGCCATCGAAGCGCCTGACGACCACCGAGGCCAGGAGCGAAGGTTCGAAATTTCGCAGATTCACGCCGTGACGCGCGCCGGGCATGCGTTCGACGGGCTCCCAGTGGGTCGCGATCCCGCAGGTCCTGCACCGGAAATTCAGGAGGGTCCGATCGCCCCAGAGGTAGCTTTCCGTGTGCTCGGGATGGCCATGGATGGCGACTTCGCCAAGCGCGTAGTACGCCCAGAGTCCGCCCGTGCGCCGGCACAGCGAGCAGTTGCAGCTCGTCGCCGTTTCGGGCGCCGCCGGCAGCACGAGCCGCACCGATCCGCAGTGACATGAACCCTGCAGCGATGGCGGGTGCTGCGGGTCGCTCATGGACGTGCGCCGCGGGTCGGGGGCGGCAGGAACGCATCGTCGGCCGACCGTTTCGGAAGAATGTCGAAGTGCATGACGTCCTCCCGGATGCCGAGCTTCGTGTACAGCGCGATCGCCGGTTCGTCGCCGTAGTCAGCCTGCACGTAGATCACGTAACTCCCGATGTCGCGGGCCACCCACTTGAGGTGTTCGATGAGTGCCGTTGCGATGCCCCGGCGTCGATGGTCGGAACACACCGCGAGATCGTAGATGTAGATTTCGCTGCGTTCCTGCTCGAACTTGGGGAGCACATAGGCCGCCAGCCCGCCCACCGCCACGTCATCCCGGAAGGCGGCGAGCGCGATGAAGCTGTCGTTGTCGAGAAGTCTGGCGAGATACGCGTCGGACGGTTGCCTGCCCGAGTAGGTGGGCACATCCTCGAACTCGCGCCCGAACAGATCCAGGACGGCGCGGAACCCGGCAACGCGCGTCCCGTCGAGCCTCGAAGTCTGGATGGAGTCCACCGGGTCGCCTCGCGTCTGGGTCGAGCCATGCCGGAGATGGCGGCCGCGGGTCAGTATTGCCTGCGTGCCGGCAGGTTTCAACGAAGTGGAATGCGGCATCGTGCGGGCGCCTGCGCGCTGCCGATGCGGGCCAGCGCAGAAGCGCACTTGCGGCGGAGGCGTGGAGATTGCCCCACGTCGTCATCGCACGCGCCGGTAATGCATGGCGACCGTGCCATTGCGGAACGGCGTCACCGAGACCAGCGCAAGCCGTCGGGGGCCAGGCAACCCGCTCCCGTACAGGGTGGGGCCGTGGCCGGCGATCCTGGGGTGGAGGAGCAACTTGTACTCGTCGATCAGATCCAGCCGATCCAGCGCAGTCGCGAGCATGCCGCTGCCGAGAAGCACGCCGTCCGGGGTCGCATCCTTGAGCTTCTGCACGCCACTGCGCAGATCGCCGGCAATGCGGTGGCTGTTGGTCCATGGCAAGTCCCTTCGCGTGGAGGTCACCACATACTTCGGCTTCGTCTCCAGTTTGACCGCCCACTCGCGCAGTGCAGGCGGCGCCTCCGCGTCGTCGCGGGCGACCGCCGGCCAGTGACTCTCCATCATCTCGTAGGTGACGCGACCCCACAGCATCGCCCCGTGTTCGTCCATGAGCCGGGTGAAGAAGGCGTGCGTCTCGTCGTCCACGATCCCTTCCTGGTGATCGACACAGCCGTCCAGGGTGATGTTGATGCTGAAGGTCAAGAGTCCCATGGTGTCTTCCGTTCGGGATGCGGTGCGGAACGGGCACCGTGATGTCTCGAGGCGCGGGTCGGGCTCGCGCGATGCCCGCTTCGTGTCGCCCGCATTTGAATCGAGCCGTCCCGCGATGGGGTGGTGGACGCCTGCAAACGTAGCGCATGCATCCGGCCTGCGCCACGATGCGGGAGCGGACTGAACGAGCGATCAGACCCGCGCGTACGGAGTGTCGAGGGCATGACGAATCTCCGCGCTGCAGGCGTGGTGCCTTGCGATGCACTGTCTGACATATCCCGCCATGTGCTGATCCGGGTCCAGCCACGACACCCGGGCAAGCAGGATCAAAGTGGCATGAGAAGGATCGCGCTTGAGCCACCATTGAAAGGCGCCGTGCCTGTCGTGCTCCGACGCAGCTTCATGGCCCGGCCGATAGCCGGTCGATTGAATCGCGGCAAGCGCGTCGGGAATGAGATCCCATTCGACCCACTCGGGCGGGAAGCGCATGCGTTCCAGCCAATCAGCATGTGTCATGGTGTCAAGGCGTGGCTGGCGTGCGAGCTGACCGGCTTGCGGAGACGGCCTGCCGGAGCGGGTCTGATTGAGCGAAGGTGGATGCATCACTGCGCATGGCGTGGGCCCTGGAGTGCCTGTCGGATCGCCGCGTTCCAGTCGTCTGGATGTTCCACGAAGCCCGAGTGGGCAGCCGGAAGCACATGCAGCCTGGCGCCCGGAATGGCTTCCGCCAGCTGTCTGGAAAGGTACGGCGGTGTCAGTTGATCGTCCTCTCCTACCAGCACGGTGGTGGGCAGCAAGGCAAGTTCGGAAAGCCGCTCCGATGCGCCGTACGCGAGAAGTGCCGCGGCCTGGCGGAAGAACCCGTGGTCCGTTTGCCGGTACGGATTGGAGAGCATCATCTGGATGTAGACCTCGTAGACCTTCGGTCTGTTCGCCAGCGCCGGGCTGTACACCAACCGGGCCGCATGACGAACGGCCTGCTCCTCGCTCAGATTCGATCGGCGAACATTCATCCAGTTCGAGATGGCCGCATTGAGATAACCGTCCGGCGCCACGAAAGACCCCAACAGCAGCAGGCGCCCGACGCGCCGGGGATGGGCGATCGCGAGGGTTTGGGCAATCACGCCACCCATGCTCCAGCCTGCGATCGTCGCGCGTTCGATATTGAGGTGATCGAGCAGGGCGTCCAGGTCGTTCGCCATCTGGGCGATGGTGTATGGCGCATCTGGTGCGTCGGTTCTTCCGGCGCCGCGATTGTCGTAGGTGATGACACGATGCGTCTTGACGAGTTCCATGGCCTGGAAGCGCCAGATCTGGAGATCGGCGCTCAGTCCGCAGATGAACACGATGGGTTCGCCGGAGCCCACGTCCTCGTAGTAGGTCGAAAAGCCATTGGTGGTGAAGGTGGGCATGACGTCTCCGTGTGATGCCTGGCGCCTGAGTTGAGCCGCTCCGTTGCGGCTCGGCGGACACGCACTAGCGTAGCGTCTGTGCGCGGCTGGCGCCACGATAAGGAGGTGGGCTGAACGAATTGTCAGGCCGAAACGAGCGTGTCCAGCGATTCGACGAAGCGCTTCAGCTGTTGCAACCAGCGTCGGCGAACGAGGGCATCGTGAGTGCCCCGTCGACTGAAGAAAAGAGAATGAGGGCTGTTGCGTGCGGCGCAGGCATGCGCCCATTCGACAGGGAGAATGGACAGATCATCCAGACCCTCGAAGTCGATCATCAGCGCATTGCCTCGATGGATCACCCAGGCGGCAGAAGTCTTGCGCTCGTCGCCCGGAATCTCGGCATGCAACTGCCACCCCTTGGATCCCAGTGCGTTTATCGATTCATCAAGATGCCATTGAGCCATGGTGTCCGATAGCTGAATGAAACCGGGCCATGAGGCGGCTTCGGCTTGATCGAGTATTCAGCCATCGGAATTCGATATCAATTTTCCGGCCTTCCACACCTGCTTTTTGATGACTTTTCCATCGATTGAATAGATGAGCCACAGGCCGTCCGGCTTGCCGTCCCGATACTGGCCGTCGTAGGAGATTTGGCCGTTTTCATGCCATTGCGTGAAGTGACCATTCTGGACGCCGTGCTCATAGAGCGCTTGAGCAGCCAACTGCCCATTGGCATGCCAGCTTGTGGTCTTCCCATGGATTTTCCCGTCAACGAAGTAGCCTTGATCGACCCTGTTTCCCGCTTCGTCCCAGCTTTCGTATGAGACGGTCCGTGTCGACTTGTCGGCCGATGGAACAGGGCAATATCGTGCCGCGCTGTATCGTAGCGACAGGCCGCTTGAGGTCTTCAATTCGGCGCAATAGCACTCCGGATTTTGCGGGCAGGGAGCGGCGCTGGAATCAAACAACAAACTGAATTCCCTGAGTGTCGGATCTCCGGATCCACCCGGCGATGCGCAGGCTTGCACAAGAAGGAAGCACGAAATCAGAAAAAAACGTGAAGTGTTCATCATGATGGCAGGCGCCTGTGTTGAGCCGAATCGTGATGGGTCGTGACTCCATCAGCGTAGCGCAGGCACGTGGCCGACGCCACGATGTGGGGTCGGCTTGAACGAATTGTTAGGCGTCAGAGTAACCGCAACGGGCATAGCTCAGGAGTTTCTCGTAGATCTCCTCGAAATAGCTTGTGCCCGGAACCTTGGATGCCGCCAAATAACGTCCACCCGGATGCCAACAGGCTGGATTTTGAAGTTCTTCGATAGCTTCCACGCTTGTCAAATCACGGCTATCAGCGTTCTCGGTTATGAAGAGGCTGGCAGCATGAGCATCGATCAAGTTGCGGTAGCTTTGCTGTATTGCTCGAAGGAGAAGCTCCGGCTCTGCATTAGGAATCCTGCGTTGAAGGTCTAACAACACTTCGCTGACTTGAGTAAAGTTGAGGACGGCGGCGCAAACTAACATGTGCGCATGATGCACGATAAGCAGGTCGCTGACGATATCGGGATCTTGTGGCTGCATAGTACCTTGCTCTGACGCCTAACGCCTGAATTAGCCGAGCCGCGAAGCGGGTTCGGCTTGAATGAATGGTTAGGCACAAACCCGATGCCTGCCAAGGATTCACGGGCTGCGATTGCTATCTCAGGATCCCTTGATCTCGCCAGAATGGTCAAGATCTCGATCTCAAACGTAGCAGAGGGCTCGCCGAGAATGTGCGCCAGATGCTCTTGGCGAAGGCGTGGCCACGACATTAGTTCCTCTAAAACTTTCTGCAGCAATGGCTCTCCTGCCCGATCGAGGATCGCCCTCGCATCACAACTGCGGACATCGGACCAGTAGTCCATGTCTGGAAGATCGAGAAGTGCGATCAGGTCTTCTAGAGACGCGCGGGAGAATTCGATAGTGCCTAACGCCTGAGTTAAGCCGCTCCGCAACGGGGGGCGGGCGCGTGCCAGCGTAGCGTAGGCACGTGGCTGACGCCAAGATGCGGGGTCGGCTTGAACGAATTTTTAGGCATCGCCCCATGACTCCGTGAACTCATAGGTAGGCCCGCATGTAGTGCTGTCAAGGTATGAGTCAAGTACAGCGAACATGGAGGCACTCACGATGCAAAAAGAGTCATGGCTCGCTTCAAGTGCTTCATCAAGGCAGGCCAATGCGTCCTTCTTTGGGAGTTGAACTACCGGATACTTTGGGACCCATACAGCATCGCCATTGAACATAATTGTAGTTGAGCCTCCGAAGTGCATGAGCAAAGGTACCTCGGATGGCATGCGTAGAACGGCGGCTTTGACCCAAGAATTTGCTTCTCTGGGGTTGCGAGTGGTGCCTGCGTGAGTCGTACCCGTTGCTGCATGATCATGGGCTTGTATTGCTGTCTGCACCGCAGAAATGAGTGCTTGTGGTGTGCGTGGATGATAGATGGTGGTCGCAGACCCAAGTCTCGTGCGCAAGCTAATTGATGCAGAAGCGAGAAATTTCTCAAACTCCAACTTCTGGGAGGTCTTGGTCGCTAGGTCAAAGAGCTTCCGGCTGCTATGAACGCTCATAAGATGCCTAACGCCTGAGTTAAGCCGCCCCCGCGGCGGGGTGGTGGACGCGTGCTAGCGTAGCGTAGGCACGTGGCCGACGCCACGATGCGGGGTCGGCTTGAACGAATTGTTAGGTTTGTTACTCGATTGACTTGGAAAGACAGTACTTACCAGACATGACAATCTCTTTCTTGTCCACAGCACCGTAGAAGGTCTCAATCCAGCCTTGATGCATCCCCATAACGTCCTCGTTCATGTAGTAGCCGGAGAAGTAACAGATGCCGTTTGCAAATTGAGTGTTGCCCCTGATGTTCACCGCTAAGCCACCCTCCATAATTTCTTTGGGGTTCTCAGGGCGGCTAAATGAGTTCAGTTCTTTGTCGTTGCAGGTCGTTTTAGATACATCCTGGTAAAGCTGTATGTAAACAATTTGCCCATCTTTCTGCGGCGGATCAGACGAAAGGTTGCCGCTGTCATCTACCGATGGCTGCCATACCGGCACCTTAGTGCGGCCGTCCCCAGATTTACAGACGGGCACGGGATCAGATGAGGGATTCGGTTCGGCTGCTGGCACAGGCTCTGGTGAGGCACTAGCGGCAAGAGGAGTGCTTGGACTGACGCATTGTCCTGAGTTGCATATCCTGTCTCCCTTACAGTCAGTGTCCTTGCCGCATTGCAGAGCCGCTGAGGCTGCGACTTGTTGCTGCTGCGGTGGAACCTGGTTGCCGCACGATGCGAGCAACAGCAAGATGCTGCTTAAAAATAATAGCCGTCCCATGATGTCTCCAAACAAACCTAACGCCTGAGTTAAGCCGCCCTGTGGCGGGGCGGCGGACGCGTGCTAGCGTAGCGCAGGCACGTGGCTGACGCCACGATGCGGGGTCGGCTTGACCGAATTGTTAGGCGTCAACCGGGTTTGGCTGAGCCTATGGCTACGAGAATGACCGCAATAGCCGAGCCTAGGCCAATGAACAAGCACAAAGTCGAGACAATGTACGCGAGAATCTTGCGAGTACTTCCTTGAGAAGATGCAGCACCACGAAAGCAAAGAACAGCTGCTATGAACATACAGAAGCCGACAAGGCTCATGTAGAAGAAAGCGGTGAACCCATCAAGCTGCGGTACGGATCCGCGAGCTAACGAGATCATTACAGCGAGAGCTGCAATGCAGAGCAAATATCCGAGTGCAAGAGTCTTGCTCATTGACGCCTAACACCTGAGTTAAGCCGCGCCGCGAAGCGGCGTCGGCTTGAATAAATTGTTAGGTGTCACCCAGAACTGGTGCGGAGAGGAGGAATCGAACCTCCCTACTTCTCTTGAGGGAATCAGCACGCCGCTTTTCAATCGTTTCTCAATTCGGGTTGGAGTTTCCCTACCAAGGCTCCGCAGAAGCAGCACCCCGCACCAAATAGCTGACTCTGACCAGTCTCCTGCAATTGAGCACAAAAGAGCGGCACGAAGCCACGCAATGGTGCTGTTTTTGAAGGATGCAATAGTTTCAGAGCAAGTGTTCAGAATTGTCATAACGGTTTCCTTTAAGGGTTCAAGTAACGCACAGCCCTGGAGGGAAATCTCCAACCCGAACGAGAACTCAACATCAAGCTTCAGTGTAATTCCGGCTCCCAAGGTGGTTGGGCTATCGCCCTTGTTCAAAATAGTAGCGCAACTTCAATGACACCTAACGCCTGAATTAAGCCGCGCCGCGAAGCGGCGTCGGCTTGAATAAATTGTTAGGCCCCATGTCTCCACCATTTGTCGGTAGTGAACTCCATTGGGATGTCCTGCTCGCCTGGATCGTTAAACCCGAGAGCGTTGAGACGTTCATGCCAATCGCTATGTTTTGACTGTGGCAGCCGTGCGCCACACCACGGGCAAAAATAGATTCGCGTAGCAGCGTTACCGGCGTGACTAATTTCAATGCGGTACTCGTCCCATGAGCTGATCCACATGACCACAGGATTGGCACCCTGAGAGTCCCATTCAATGGGCTTGGAGATGAACCACGCCATATCGAGACAGCAGTGCTCCGCTGGGTCGATGCCGTTCTTCACGCAATGCTCACGCCTAAATGCATCGGAGCGATAGGTAAGCTTTTCCATGGGGCCTAACGCCTGAGTTAAGCCGCCCCGTGGCGGGGCGGCGGACGCGTGCTAGCGTAGCGTAGGCACGTGGCCGACGCCACGATGCGGGGTCGGCTTGAACGAATTGTTAGGCCTTTGTGCGAAGAATCTTAAAGGCTCTCTTGGCGAGTGACTCGTAGTGCTTGTCATCACCCGTTGTCACATCAATCTGGTGACAAATGAAGCCATTTCTGTTGAGGATGCCCTCAACGACGGAAAGCTTAGATGCTCTTTCTGATGTGGGGCGAGCAGCAAGGACGAGGAGGTCGAGGTGCGAATACACCTCAATCCTTTCCTTCGCGTCACGCCCGGACTCCTCGAAGCTTTGAGAAAGCACGCATCCGTCCCTGCCGTCCAGAGTGAACAATCGTGCCTTGTGTGAGATGCCAAGCAACGGCTTGAGAAAGCCGTTGATGGTCAGACTCTTTCCAACGAAGTGACTTCCCACAAAGATGACGGCGATCTTCATTGTTTCCCCAAAGGCCTAACGCCTGAGTTAAGCCGCCCCGCAGCGGGGTGGCGGACGCGTGCTAGCGTAGCGTAGGCACGTGGCCGACGCCACGATGCGGGGTCGGCTTGAACGAATTGTTAGGTGTCATGCCGCCTCCCAACAGGATCTAAGATGGTTGAATAACCCACCAAGCTGTAAGTAGCGGTCATGGGAGGCATGGTTGGGGAAGTCCAGCGCATTAAAGTGCTCCATTCCGTCCACGAAGTGACTCGGAACATCAGCACTTATTTTGTACTTTTCGCTCGTCCATTTTGGCGTTGGGTACCGGCCTGCCCACACCACAAAAGTCTGAGAAAACTCAAGCAGCTCAGCTTGTTCAGAGGAGAGTGATGAGCCGATAAGTTGCAGCACATCGTGTGAGTAGATCGCTTCTCTAGGGCCTGCAGCTTGCTTTAGGTAGAGAGCTTTAGCCATCAGCTCTATGGCAAGAGCGAGCAGCAGCTGTGCCGATGGAATAGCACTAATTGAGTCGAATGTCGATGTTTCAGACGAAGATGGCGTTGCTCTGTGCAGTATTAGAGAACTAGCTGCGAGTTGCCTCGACTTAAATTCCCAAACGGCGTGGTCGAAAGCTTGAGAATCGAGAATTTTTCGCCACGTTGCGGAAATGTTTGACATGACACCTAACGCCGGAGTTAAGCCGCGCCGAACGCGGCGGATGGGAGCCAGTATTGCGCGCATGGCAGCAAGTTTCAACGAAGCCACGATACGGCGTCGGCTTGAACGACTTGTTAGCCGGCAAGAGTGAAACCCCGGCGCGCTTTCCGAAAACCGAAGCCCGTATGCTTGGGCGCGCCCCTTGAATTTTCAGCCGGACCTGTCAGTAGCGACAGCATCTGGAGCGAAAAAGCCAGACGAAAGAAAGCGAAGATACCGAAGCCGGTAGACGTGACGCACGCAATGTGTGAGCGCGCACTGCAAACTTTGACGAAGCGGCAACGTGCCGAGAACGTGTCCGAAGAGCGCAACCAACCGAAGCCAGAGAATTGCAGTTGCGGAAAGCAAAACTACAGAACGCTTTCCACTGCCTAACGCCTGAATTAAGCCGAGCCGCGAAGCGGCGTCGGCTTGAATGAATTGTTAGCCACCGGGCCGTATAAGCCGGACTACTGGCTTTTTATCAAGCTCCACCCAAACAACGCTGATGGGGAGGGTGACATTGTGTGAAGCGCCAATAGCTACGCGCTGATAAACCGAGCGAAGCCGCCCTTTATGGGCCGAGAAAGAAACGGAACGCACCCGATGATTGCATAAATCCTCAGCAACGGTCCCTTTGCCAGAGTACGTGTCGAATGCAACCCGAACAGAGAATCGCCCCGTAGAGTCCGTCATCGCCAAGGCCGGGCCAGAGGGGCCGTCCCACTCTGACCACGAGATGCCAACAGACGCGCCGGGCAGAGGTGCTCCAGCCTTATCAGTGACCTTGCCGGAGAACACAAAGAATTCTGAGGCGCACTTTGCGCTCGCAGGGTGCGCCGCTAGAAGGAGAACTGTGAGAAGCAGTGAACTTTTCACGGTGGCTAACGCCTGAGTTAAGCCGCCCCGCAGCGGGGCGGCGGACGCGTGCTAGCGTAGCGTAGGCACGTGGCCGACGCCACGATACGGGGTCGGCTTGAACAAATTGTTAGGCCTCACCAGCAGTATTCTTGGTGCATGGCTCCGCATACGCGCTGAAGCCGCCGCCAACGAGAAACCCACGACCTTCTGCTAGCGTGACGATTGCGTCCATAAACTCATTTGCTTGATCAGCGGAGACGAGACCTGGGCCATCTCGCTCGAGTCCAAAGCTGAAGTGCCAGGCGATTTGCTCGTTCTTGCTAGACATTTGTTTGTGAGGCCTAACGCCTGAGTTAAGCCGCCCCCGCAGCGGGGCGGCGGACGCGTGCTAGCGTAGCGCAGGCACGTGGCCGACGCCACGATGCGGGGTCGGCTTGAACGAATTGTTAGGCCTCACCATTTGACGGGAAGACCTGCGGCACGCGCCAGAATGATGCAGATTGGCACAACAATACAGATAAAGGATAAAAACAAAGCAATGCCAACGCCCCCATCTTTTGGGTCAATGCCAAGCCTGCGAATCAGGTAAGACATTCCTACTGCATAGAAAGCGAAGCCAAAGCCGAGAACCAATGGCGGAAGAATGCCAACGAAAAATCCTTTGACAAAGTTGTCCGATAGTAGGCCAAACACTGTCCCCCAGATGGTGAGTAACACCACAAGGAACCATGGAATGCCGAACTCACCTTTTTTTGTCACTTTACTCATCGGTTCTGGCAGAGCCATGTTGTGAGGCCTAACGCCGGAGTTAAGCCGCGCCGAACGCGGCGGATGGGAGCCAGTATTGCCCGCATGCCCAGAAGTTTCAACGAAGCGGCGACACGGCGTCGGCTTGAACGACTTGTTAGGCGGCCGAGGCGTCGCGGAGCGGCCAACTGCCCGTGCCACGGTTGAATTGTGCGCTGCCGAACGCCGAAGCCCAGTGGCCTGAGCGCGCATAGCGTGACCTGAGACGAATCATGTAGCCGATCGGCAGGTGAGTTCTCTACCCTCGACAGACCAA